>NZ_JBEXYB010000020.1:0-146883 GCF_040630715.1 Streptomyces sp. NPDC005752
ACACCAGACGCAGCAGGGGGCAGACGCCATGACGACAGGTCGGCTCGGGCAGCAAGCCGCGCCACCGAATGCGGCCTATGCCGGGCAGGTCGTCCTGGGACAGGTCTGTAAGCAGTCCGCCGTCCCACCCCCGTAACCGGCGCCACCGCGACCGAACTGTTTCTGCCCCTGCCCCGCAGAGGGTGGCCGACACGGTTCTCACAGCCGTGGCGTTGCCACCGCCCGGGGAACGCGACACGAAGGAGTCCGCGGTGACACCTGAGATGACGAAGACCGAGACGCGCCCGGCCGACCTGACCGGAGAGCGGGCCCGCCGGCCCGAGAAGCTCCGGAACATCGAGGTCTGGGCCAGGTCGGCACCGATCAGGCTGGCCGGGTACGAGGATGATCTGGCCGAGCCGCACATCCTGCCCGGAATCGACTGATCGTCCCACCTCGCCCGGCAGTGCCCCGGCCCCTGTCCCCGTCTTCGGACGGGGACAGGGGCTCTTTCCCGGCCACCGGCATGACCCGCCCGCGTACGCAGTCGTTCCCGGCCGGGGGAGTGAAAGCCCACCAGGCCCTCACCGGCTGTCGTCCCCTTCTTCCGGGACGCTCCCGCCCGGCCGCAGCGGAACGGGTCCGGCCACCGGCCTCATGAAGTCCCGTACGTAGGTCCGGTCCCACCAGCACCCGGTGTTCCGCAGCTCCTGGCTGTCGGTGAACCGGTAGTGGAAGACCCGGGCCCGGATGTGGGCGGGCGGTCCACCGGGGAACGGGTTGTGGCCCAGGAGCCGCAGGGTGTCCCGGTCACCCCGCAGCAGCCGCTCGACGAACGGGCCGAACCAGGTGCGGGCGTACGCGGGGGACAGTGCGGCGAACCACATCATCCAGTCCAGCCGCAGATGGTAGGGCGCGAACTGGCGCGGCAGCCTGCGCGGATCACCGGGCTTGCCCCGGAAGCCGTACTCGAGCCATCGCGTCCCCTCGTGGACGACCGCCTCCTCGGTGCCCTCGACGACCACCTCGAGCCGCATCCTGCTGATGCTCCCGAAGGCCCCGTAGGTGTTGACCAGGTGCAGTGGGTCGTAGGACCGGTTCATCGCCTGGCGGCGCGAGAGGAGGTTGCGCGCAGGGCGGTGGCTGAGCGCCAGGACGAGGGCGGTGACGGCCATGACCAGCACCTCGTACCAGAGGGGTGACCCCGGCTGGGCGGGGGGCGGTCCTGCCACCGGTGACCAGTCGACCGCGGCCAGGGCGAGGACGACGGTGAGCCAGTTCAGCCAGGCGAAGTTCCCCGAGAGGATCAGCCACAGCTGGGTGACCACCATGAGCCCGGCCGCGACACTCGCCACCGGTTGCGGGGTGAACAGCAGGAACGGGACCACGAGCTGGGTGACGTGGTTGGCGGCGACCTCCACCCGGTGCACCGGCTTGGGGAGCCGATGGAAGAACCAGCTCAGGGGCCCCGGCATCGGCTGGGTCTCGTGGTGGAACTCCAGACAGGTCAGCCGGCGCCAGCACTCGTCCCCCCGCATCTTGATGAGACCCGCGCCGAACTCGACCCGGAAGAGCAGCCAGCGCAGCAGCCACAGGACCAGCACGGGCGCCGCGGTGTCGCCGTTGCCGAGGAACACCGCGAGGAAACCCGTCTCCAGCAGGAGCGACTCCCAGCCGAAGCCGTACCAGACCTGGCCGACCTGGACGATCGACAGGTACAGCACCCAGGGCAGCGCCCACAGGGCCATCGCCGCGCCCAGCGGGACGTAGGCGTCCAGGCCGGCCAGGAGGGCCAGCGACACCGCCACGCCCGCCCAGGCGACCAGTGCGAAGAAGCGGTCCGAGTAGTGGAGGCGGAAGAGGCCGGGCGCCTCCCGCCACGAGGTGCGCCGCAGGAGGTCGGGTACGGGGAGCATGCCGCGGGAGCCGATCAGCGCCCGGAACTGAAGCGCCGCGGCGAGGAACGCGACCAGATACACGGCGGCCAGCGAGCGCTGGAAGACCAGCCTGCTCAGCCAGTAGCCGTCTGCGGTGAACCACTCCATCGCCTCCAGTATCCGGCGGACTCCGTCCGTCAGACGGCCGACACGGTCCGGCGCAGCACCCTTCCGAGCCGGCGTGCGTACCAGTGCTGGAGGAGCGGCACGAGAGGGCCCGCGAGCCGCGCGTACCAGGAGGCGGGCCGTGAGAACGCCATGACGGTGAACCACACCGTCCCGTCCTCCGCCAGCTCCACCACGAAGCTCTCCTCGCCGCACTCCGGATGCCCGGCCCGGGTGCCGTACGCGAAGCCGGTGCGGTCCTTCTCGTAGGCCGTCCAGACCACCGCGCAGGGGGCGGTGACGCGGAGCGGGCCGATGCCCGCCGACACGTCGACGGTGACTCCCGCGGCCGCCCGTACGGCGGAGGCCCGCACCCCGGCGCCCGCGGCACGGTGCATGCGCCACTCGGTGACGGCGGCGCCGGCGGCCTCGAAGTCCGCCCGGCCCCTGCCGACGGCGGCACGGTGGTGCAGATGGTTGTAGCCGTCCGGGAGCGGTCCGAGCAGGGTGGCTCCGACCTCGGGGTACGTCAGGCTGCTCATGCGGTCCTGCCTTCCGATGGGGTGCGTTCCTGGAGCCGGCGCCGCGCGAGCAGCGCGCAGAGGGCGAAGCCCAGCGCGTTGCCGAGCCCGTGCGTGGCCGCCATCCAGGTCAGGGTGGGGTGCGGCAGTCCGGTGGCCTCGCCGAGCGCCCAGCTCAGCGCGAGCACCATGGTCACGGCGAGCACGCCGGCCGAGACGGCGAGGAGTGCGCCGGTGACACGGTCCCGTCCGTCGGTGCGGGCGGTGCGCCAGGTCAGGAGTGCGACCGTCCACATTCCGGCGGTGAGCACGAGGGCTCCGGCCAGTTCGGTCCGGTCCCCGGTGAAGTAGCCGACGAGGACGAGCAGTGTGCCGAGCGGCACGCTGAGGGCGGCGAACCGGCCTGCCGTCTCGTCCTGCGCCCTGCAGACGAGACCGGCGACGAGTGCGGCGGCGAAACCGGCGAAGTGGAAGTGGGGCACGGTCAGTGCCAGGATGCCGAGCCCGAACCCGAACAGCTCGTGGCCGGAGCGCTCGGCGACGAGGGCGAGCGCGGCGACCGACGGGGCGACCAGTGCGGTGAGCAGTGCGGCCTCCGCCGGGCGCGCGCTGCGCGTACGGGCGAGGCGCCGCGGCGCGTGGGTGGCGAGGAGCAGCGTCCCCAGGGCGTAGCAGAGCGCGAGAGCCGCGGCGACGTCACCGCGCGGCAGCCACAGGGACAGTGCGCCGGGCGCGGCGAAAAGCGGCCACATACGCCGTATCCGGTCGAGTGAGGGATCGCCGACGAGCCCCAGTCCCAACGGGACGATCACCAGCATGCCCAGCATCACGATCAGCCCGACCAGTACGGACATCGTGCCCACCCCCGTTCCACGTGTACGGAACCTTCATTGAATTGAACATGTTCAATTTGCTTCGTCGCTGAGCATAGAGGGTGCGTTGAACGCGTTCAAGTCGCCAGTTCGGTCGAGGAATCGGACAAATAATGGCAGAGTGGCGCACATGGATGATCGGGGAGCGGGTGCCCTGTCGCTCCCGGACGACTGGCCCGCCCACCCGGACCTCAGCCTCGCCCTGAACCGAATGGGCAGTTTCGACTGGGATCTGGACAGCGGCCTCATGCACATGGACGAGCCCGCACTCGACGTGTTCGACCTTCGTCCGGATGAGTACGACGGCCATCCTGCGGGGCTCGCGCAGCGAGTCCCCGCCGACGAGGCGATCCGGCTCGACGGCATGGTCTCCCAGGCCCTCAAGAGCGGCCGCAACAACTACGGTGCGTACTTCCGCCGGACGCAGCGCGACGGTTCTTTGTGCTGGACCCATACCCAGGGGTTCATCCGCCGGGACGGCACCGGGCGGCCTCGCCGCATCATCGGGATCATCCGGGACGCCACCCAGGAACTGGCCGAGTCGACGGCTCGCCGGACCGTCGACGAGGAACGGCGCCGCCGCACCAGCCTGGTCGAGGGCACCACGGCTGCCCTGGCCCACGCGCGGACGGTCAAGGACGTCACCGACGTACTCAAGAGCTCCCACGGCCTGGCCAACCTCGGTGCCACCAGCCTGGTCATGGGGCTGCTCGAGTCGGGGCGCATCCACCTGGTGGCGGACGGCCCCGAAGGGGCGTACGTGCAGGGCACCCGCTACACCCGGACCGACGAGCCCTATCCGATGAGTGAGGTCATCCGCACACTCACTCCGCGCTTCATCGAGACACCCGAGGACTTCGCGACCTCGTACCCCGTCCTGTGGCCCCACATCAGCCACCTCGGCATCACCGCCGCCGCGTACATGCCGCTCATCGCTCAGGCCCGCCCGATCGGCGCACTCGGGCTCCTCTACGGCAACAAGGCCGGCTTCACGGGCGACGAGCGGAACCTGCTGGTGGCTCTCGGCAGTTCGATCGCCCAGAGCCTTCAGCGGGCCATGCTCTACGAGCAGGAGCACGACCTCGCCGAGGGACTTCAGCAGGCGATGCTGCCCCGCCGGATTCCCGAGGTGCCCGGGGCCCGGGTCGCCGTCCGTTACCGTTCTGCGCGGCTCGGCAGGGACATCGGCGGCGACTGGTACGACATCATCCCGCTGCCCGGCGGCCGGGTCGGTGCCGTCATCGGTGACGTGCAGGGGCACGACACGCACGCCGCGGCCGTCATGGGCCAGCTGCGGATCGTCCTGCGTGCCTACGCCGCCGAGGGACACAGTCCCGCCACGGTCATGGCACGGGCCTCCGTCTTCCTCCACGAACTCGACACCGACCGCTTCGCGACCTGCACCTACGCGGAGGCAGACATGACCACCGGGGTGGTGCAGTTGGTCAGGGCCGGGCACGTGGACCCCGCCCTGCGCGACATCGACGGGAACTGCCGCAGACTTCCGGTCGAAGGCGGGCTGCCCCTGGGGCTCTCCGCGGAGTTCGGCCGGCTCGAGTACCCGGTCAGCACAGTCGATCTCGACCCGGGCCAGACGTTGGTCCTCTTCACCGACGGAATGGTCGAGCTGCCCGGCACCGACCTCGACGAAGGCACGCGACTGCTGGTCTCCACGGTGCGCGACGGACCGCAGGACCTCCAGAGGCTCGCCGACCGGCTCTGCGAAGTGGTCGACGAGCGCGGGGGCGAGGACGACATGGCGGTGCTGCTGCTGCGCCGCAACGCCGCCCACGCCCCCCACCCCGGCGGCCGGCTCCAGCAGCACGTCGCGCAGAACGACCCGGAGGCGCTCACCTCCGCCCGCCACATGATCCGGGCGGCGGTACGCGCATGGGGGGCGAAGGACCGCGCCGACGAGGTCGAGCTCGCGGCCGACGAGCTGATCACCAACGCGCTCATGCACACCGACGGCGGCGCCATCGTCACCATCCGCGTGCTCACCGGATCCGAACGGCGTCTGCGGGTCGACGTGGAGGACCGCTCCAGCGCTCTCCCGCGCCGCAGGGACGCGGGGGAGTCAGGAGTCTCGGGCCGCGGACTCATGCTCGTCGACCGACTGGCCGACATCTGGGGAGTGGAGTCCCGGGGCAACGGCAAATGCGTGTGGTGCGAATTCCTCATCCCGGAGCACCGGTAGCGCCGCGGCCGAGGCCGCGCGAGACTGTAACAGTACGTAACATGTCCATACTTGACCGTAACCGGCCCTGCGGGATCGACTTCGATCCCGCCGTTCCGCCGCAGACGACGCGAGGCCCCGTTGAGTACCGAGCTCCTGGCACCTCTTGATCTGGCTTTCTGGCACCTTGAATCCGATGCGCATCCGATGCATCTCGGCGCACTCGCGGTCTTCGACCCGGTACCCGGCGTTGCCCCGGTCGACCTGCTCGAACTGCTCGGAGCACGGGCCGCCGCCATCCCCCGGCTGCGGATGCGGGTCCGTGACGTCCTGCTGCCCGTCGGCGGCGCCGCCTGGTTCACCGACAAGGAATTCGACGTACACCGGCACGTGAGGCGGGTCGTGCTCCCCGGGGGCGACTTCATGGCGGAGACGGCCCGACTCGCCGGTGAACTCATGGAACGGCCGCTCGGACGCGGCCTGCCGCCCTGGCAGATGTATCTCCTCGACAGCCCGGGGGACGGGCCGTTCGCCGTCCTCGTGAAGCTGCACCACGCGCTCGCCGACGGGATGCGGGCCGTCGCCATCGGCGCCGGCATCTTCGACCAGATCGCCTCCGCCGCTGCTGGCCGGGGCACGTTGCGCCGCCGGGCGCCCGTGCCGCCCCGCTCCTGGCTGCCCCGCCCGTACGAGGCGGCGGGCATGGCGATGGGCCGGCTCGGGGAAGTCGGCAGGGCGCTGGGAGTCGGCGCCTCCGTCGTACGCGCCAGCCGCCTCGACCTGCGAGCCACCACGGCCCTGACCGCGCGCTCCAGCGGAACGCGCCGGCTCGCCACCGCCGAACTCGACGCCGAAGCGGTGCAGCGAATCCGGCGCACCGAGGGCGGCACGTCCAACGACGTGCTGCTCGCGCTCGTCGCCGGGGCGCTGCGCCGGTGGATGCTCGAGCGGGGCGACCAGCTCCCCGGCGCCGACCCCCGTGCCCTGGTCCCCGTCTCCCGGCGCCGGCCCGGTGGAGCGGCCACCGGCAACAGACTCTCGGCCTATCTGCTCGGGCTGCCCGTCACCGAACCCGACGCCCGGGAACGGCTGCGCCTCGTGCGCACGGGCATGGACCGGAACAAGGCGGCGGGGCCCCTGCGCGGCGCCGGCGCCGTCGCCGTACTGGCCGACCAGCTGCCCGCGCTGGCCCACCGGTTCGGAGCGCCGCTGGCCGGGAACGCGGCCCGGATGCTCTTCGACCTGCTGGTCACCAGCGTGCCCCTGCCCCGCTCCGCACTCTCGCTGGGCGGCTGCCCTCTGCGTGCCGTCTACCCCATGGCGCCGCTGGCCCGTGGACAGTCACTGGCCGTCGCCCTGTCCACGTACGGCGGGCGGGTACAGGTCGGACTGGTCGCCGACGGCAAGGCGCTGCCGGATCTCGACCAGCTGGCCTCCGCGATCCACGCGGAACTGCGCGACCTGCACGCACTCGTCCCCTCGGTGCCCGCTCCGGCGTGAAGGCCGATCCGCCGTACCCTGTTGACGTGGCCGATTGATCCGATGAATAGTCCTGTGCGGACCATCAGGGATCACCGGCGGGGGCGGCAGAAGCATGCGGCGTATCAGGCTCGGACGCAGCACGGTCGAGATCACCGAGCTCTCCTTCGGGGCGGCGGCCATCGGCAACCTCTTCACGGCGGTAGGGCCGGAGCAGGCCGCCGCCGCGGTCGACGCGGCCTGGGAGGAGGGCGTCCGCTACTTCGACACCGCACCGCACTACGGCCTGGGGCTCTCCGAACGCCGTCTCGGCGAGGCTCTGCGTCACCGGCCGCGGGACGCGTACGCGGTGTCCACGAAGGCGGGCCGCCTTCTCGACCCGCTGACCCCCGCCGAGACGGCGGCCCATGCGGGGCTGTCCGACGGATTCGCCGTACCGCACACCCACCGGCGCCGCTGGGACTTCAGTGCCGACGGCATCCGCCGCAGCATCGAGGACAGCCTCCGGCGCCTCGGCCTCGACCGGGTCGACATCGTCTACCTGCACGACCCCGACGAACACGGGGCCGCGGCGTTCCGCGAGGGGTACCCGGCTCTGGAGAAGCTCCGCGCCGAAGGCATGGTCGGGGCCATCGGTGCCGGCATGAACCAGACCGCGATGCTCACCCGCTTCCTGCGCGAGACCGACGTCGACGTCGTCCTCTGCGCCGGCCGTTTCACCCTCCTCGACCGCAGCGCCCTCGACACCCTGCTGCCGGAGGCGGCCGCCCGGGGCCGCAGCGTCGTCGTCGGAGGCGTCTTCAACTCCGGGCTGCTCGCCGACCCGCGCCCCGGAACGACGTACGACTACGCCGCGGCCCCCGCGGCCCTCCTGGAGCGAGCCCTGCGCATCCGGGACGTCGCCGAAGGACACGGTGTCCCGCTGCGCGCCGCCGCGCTGCGCTATCCGCTGCGTCACCCGGCCGTCGCCGGGGTTCTCGTGGGAACCCGCTCCCCGGACGAGGCCCGCGACGCGGCGGCCCAGCTCCGCAGACCCGTCCCGGACGCGCTCTGGGCCGACCTGCGCGCGGCAGGGCTGCTCTGACATGGCGCCCCAGCCGGTCATCGACGCCCACCACCACGTGTGGGACCTCGCGGTGCGTGACCAGGAGTGGATCACCGGCGAGGAACTCGCCCCCATCCGCCGTACCTTCACCCTCGCCGACCTGGAGCCCGAGGCACGCGCCTCCGGGGTGTCCGCCACCGTCCTCGTCCAGACGGTCACCGTCGCCGAGGAGACCCCCGAATTCCTCGCGCTCGCCGAGGGCAGCACGCTCGTCGCGGGCGTCGTCGGATGGACCGACCTCACCGCGCCGGACATCGCCGACACCCTCGCCGCGCTCCAGGCGCTGCCCGGAGGCCGCCGGCTCGTCGGAATCCGCCACCAGGTCCAGGGCGAATCCGACCCGGAGTGGCTGCTGCGCCCCGACGTGCTGCGCGGGCTGGCGGCCGTCGCCGCCGCCGGACTCGCCTACGACCTGATCGTCAGGCCCCGACAGCTGCCGGCCGCAGCCCGTGCCGCCGCCCTTCTTCCCGGGCTCACCTTCGTCCTCGACCACGCGGGCAAGCCGCCGGTGGCGCGGCGTACGACGCACCCCTGGGCCGACGGCCTGCGGGCCCTCGCCGCGCTGCCCAACACCGTCTGCAAACTCTCCGGCCTGGTCACCGAGGCGGACCCGAGGGCCTGGACGGTCGATGACCTGCGCCCCTACGCGGACACCGTCATCGATGCCTTCGGCCCCGCCCGGCTCATGTTCGGCTCCGACTGGCCCGTGTGCCGGCTGGCCGCCGGGTACGCCGACGTCCTGGGCGCGGCGCGCGAGCTGATCGGCCGGCTCGGGGACGACGAACAGCGGTCCGTCCTCGCGGGCACCGCGCAGCGGGTCTACCGGCTGCGGGAGGCCGGTGCCTGAACACGCAATCCGAAGGCGCGCCGTGCGGCCGGCAGGCATGCGCGGGGCCGTTGCGGCAGGCTGGAGTCATGCCCGAACTGCCGGAAGTCGAAGCCCTGCGGGACTTCCTCGACGACCATCTGGTCGGCAAGGAGATCGCGCGCGTCCTGCCGCTCGCGATCAGCGTCCTGAAGACGTACGACCCGCCTCCCACCGCACTCGAAGGCGCCACGGTGACCTCCGTCGCGCGGCACGGGAAGTTCCTCGACATCACGGCCGGGCAACTCCATCTGCTCATCCACCTCGCGCGGGCCGGCTGGCTGCAGTGGAAGGACGGCTTTCCCACGACCCCGCCACGGCCGGGCAAGGGCCCGCTCGCCCTGCGGACGGTCCTCACCGGCGGCGCCGGCTTCGACCTGACGGAGATGGGCACCACCAAGCGCCTCGCCGTCCACCTGGTGCACGACCCTGAGGACGTGCCCGGGGTCGCACGCCTCGGGCCCGATCCGCTCGCCGACTCCTTCGACCGGGACGCGTTCGCGGCGGTGCTCGCCAGGGCCCGCAGACAGGTCAAGGGAGCCCTCCGCGACCAGTCGCTGATCGCGGGCATCGGCAATGCGTACAGCGACGAGATCCTGCACGTCGCGAAGATGTCACCGTTCAGGCTCACCACCAGCCTCGGCGACGACGAGATCACGCATCTCCACCACGCGATGCGCACCACCCTCGAGGAAGCCGTCGAACGCTCCAGGGGCGTCGCCGCGGGCCGGCTCAAGGCCGAGAAGAAGAGCAGCATGCGCGTCCACGGCCGCACCGGGCTGCCCTGCCCCGTCTGTGGCGACACCGTGCTCGAGGTGTCGTTCAGCGACTCGTCGCTGCAGTACTGCCCCACCTGTCAGACCGGCGGCAAGCCGCTCGCCGACCGACGGCTGTCACGCCTGCTCAAGTAGCGGTCACGGTCGTCGCGGCCACCGGGCGGGCGGGGCCCCGGGACGCGGCCCGTGTGCGTACACCGCCCACGGCGCACCATCACGCCGAACCCCATACCCGGACCGCGCACGCGGGGCACCTCGCCAGGTGCCCGTCGAAACCGCGGGCGTAGGCAGGCCACAGCACCCCGAGCGCGTAGGCCCCGGCGTCCCGGTGCAGTTCGATGGCACGCATGTCCTCCGGTACGTGACGAACCCGTGAACCGCTCATGCCATCACGCCGGTCGAGCACCTAAACTCCGGCCTCATGCTGCGCGTACTCGCCGTCGACGACGAAGAACCCGCTCTGGAGGAACTGCTCTACCTCCTGCGTGCCGATCCCCGCATCCGGAGCGCCGAGGGCGCCAAGGGCGCCACGGAGGCGCTGCGCCGCATCGGGGGTGCGGTGGACGCCGGACCCGAGGACCCCTCGGCGATCGACGTCGTGTTCCTGGACATCCACATGGCGGGGCTGACCGGACTCGACGTCGCCCAACTCCTGGCCGGTTTCGCCGCACCACCGCTCATCGTCTTCGTCACCGCCCACGAAGGCTTCGCGGTACACGCCTTCGACCTCAAGGCCGTCGACTACGTACTCAAGCCCGTCCGCCGCGAGCGTCTGGCCGAGGCCGTCCGCCGCGTCGCCGAGCAGGTCGGTGAGCGCTCCGCGTCCGTCCACGACACGGCCGCCGACCAGGTCGCGGTGGAACTGGGCGGGGTCATCCGTTTCGTGCCCGTCGTCGACATCGCGTACGCCGAGGCACAGGGGGACTACGCCCGCCTGCACACCTCGTCCGGCAGCCACCTCGTCCGGATACCGCTGACCACCCTGGAGGAGCGCTGGCGCTCCCGGGGGTTCGTACGCATCCACCGCCGCCACCTCGTGGCGCTGAACCGGATCGACGAACTCCGGCTCGACGCCGGCAGCATGAGCGTCCGCATCGGCGACGCGGAGCTCGCCGTCAGCCGTCGCCACACCCGCGCCCTCCGCGACCTCCTGATGCGGCAGACCGGCCGCTGACCTGCCCCAACCGGACGGCGGCCCTTCCCAGCCGGGCCCCGGGCCGCCTACACTCCGGGCCCATGTCCGCAGAGAGCACGCCCCGGCGCGAAGTGGTCACGGGCGAGCCCCGCCGGGTGCGTCCGCTGCCGCGCTACCGGGCCCAGTCGGAGATCGACGAACAGACCGCCCTGGGCGGCGCCTACGTGCGCTCACTGATGCGCAGCCAGCTCCGCGCCGGACTCACCGTCTTCGCGGTGCTCGCGCTCGTGGCCGGAACCCTGCCCCTGGTCTTCGAGGCGCTGCACAGCAACGTCCTCGTCTGGACGGTGCTCGGTTTCACCACCTGTCCGCCGCTGACCCTCGCCGCCTGGTGGTACGTGCGCAGGGCCGAGCGCAACGAGCGCGACTTCGCCAGACTCGTGGAAGGCCTGCCCGCACCGTGAGCGCACCCGGCCATCCGTCGGCGGTGGTGGCAGTTGCCCTCGTCGTCCTCGCCACCGTCCTCGTCGGCGGGTTCGGTCTGCGGATATCCCGTACCACCTCGGACTTCTACGTCGCCTCGCGCACCGTACGGCCGAGGCTCAACGCCGCGGCGATCAGCGGCGAATACCTCTCGGCCGCCTCCTTCCTCGGCATCGCGGGCCTGGTGCTGGTGCACGGCCCCGACATGCTCTGGTACCCGGTCGGCTACACCGCCGGCTATCTCGTGCTGCTGGTGTTCGTCGCCGCCCCGCTGCGCCGCTCGGGGGCGTACACCCTGCCCGACTTCGCCGAGGGACGGCTCGAATCACGCCAGGTGCGCCGACTGGTCAGCGTGTTCGTCGTCGGCGCCGGCTGGGTGTACCTCGTGCCGCAACTCCAGGGCGCGGGTCTCACCCTGAAGATCCTCACCGGCGCGCCCGGCTGGCTCGGCGACGTACTGGTCGCCTCCGTCGTGGTGGTGGCCGTCGCGGCGGGCGGCATGCGCTCGATCACCTTCGTGCAGGTGTTCCAGTACTGGCTGAAGCTCACCGCGCTGCTGGTCCCCGCGATCTTCCTGGTGCTCGCCTGGCAGGGCGACGGGCGTCCCCGTGTCAGCTTCGACGAACAGATCTCCGTCTTCCGTGCCGACCATCCGCTCTACGCGACGTACGGACTGATCGTGGCGACCTTCCTCGGCACCATGGGCCTGCCGCACGTGGTGGTCCGCTTCTACACCAGTCCGAACGGCCGCGACGCCCGCCGCACCACCGTCGCCGTCCTCGCCCTGGTCGGACTGTTCTACCTGCTGCCCCCGGTGTACGGGGCTCTGGGCCGCCTCTACGCGCCCGAACTCATGCACGGCGGGGACGCCGACGCCGCCGTGCTGCTGCTGCCCGCCAGAGTGATCGGCGGCCTCGGCGGTGACCTGCTCGGGGCGCTCCTCGCGGGCGGCGCGTTCGCCGCGTTCCTGTCCACGGCGTCGGGGCTCACCATGGCCGTCGCCGGCGTGATCACCCAGGACGTCCTGCCCTCCCGGGGCGTACGGCACTTCCGGCTGGCCACCGTCCTGGCCATCGCCGTGCCGCTGGCCGGCTCACTCGTCGTCAGCCGTGTCCCGGTCGCCGACGCCGTGGGGATGGCCTTCGCGGTCTCCGCGTCGTCCTTCTGCCCGTTGCTCGTCCTCGGCATCTGGTGGCGGCGGCTCACCCCGCCGGGCGCGATCGCCGGTCTGCTGCTCGGCGGCGGCTCCGCGCTGCTCTCCGTGGCGATCACCGTCAGCGGCGCGGTACGCCCGCCGGGCTGGCCGCACGCGCTGCTGGCCTGGCCCGCCGTCTGGTCCGTACCGGTCGGCTTCCTCGCGATGATCCTCGTCTCCCTCGCGACCCCCGGACGGATACCGCCCGGCACCAACGCGGCCATGACCCGCTTCCACCTGCCGGAGGCGCTGACCTCGGGGCGCGTACGGTGACCGGGGCCGGCATCGCAGTCATCGCCGTGCTCGTCCTGCTGCTGTTCGGCACCGGCTTCCTCCTGGGCCGCACCGCCCGGCCCGTGCGCACCAGCGACGTGGGCACACCGGTCGAGCACGCCACCTTCGAGACCCTGCACACGGCGTCCCTCGCGGCGCCGCCCTTGCGCGCCGGGCTCACGGAGGAGAGCGCGCGCAAGGCGGCGCGCGGGCTGCGTTCACTGCTCGGCACCGACGCCCTGTGCCTCACCGACCGCGACCGCGTGCTGGTGTGGGACGGCGAGGGGGACCACCACGGCAAGGCTGTCATGCACCACGTGCAGGGGCTCCTCGCCAGCGGTAGGGGCACCGCCTTCCACAGTGACTGCGGCGATGTCGACTGCCCGCTCCGCTGGGCCGTCGCCGTGCCGCTGACGGTCGACCACCGAGTGCTCGGTACGCTCGTCGCCTACGCCTCCCGGGAGTCGGCCGTGCTGGCCAGGGCAGCGGGGGAAGTCGCCCGATGGGTCTGCGTGCAACTGGAACTCGCCGAACTCGACCGCTCCCGTACACAGCTCATCGAGGCCGAGATCAAGGCGTTGAGGGCCCAGATCTCCCCTCACTTCATCTTCAACTCACTCGCCGCAATCGCCTCGTTCGTGAGGACCGACCCCGAGCGGGCCCGCGAACTCCTGCTGGAATTCGCCGACTTCACCCGCTACTCGTTCCGTCGGCACGGGGAGTTCACCACCCTGGCCGACGAACTCCACTCCATCGACCAGTATCTGGCGCTGGTGCGGGCCCGCTTCGGTGAACGGCTCTCCGTGAAGCTTCAGGTCGCCCCTGAGGTGCTTCCCGTCTCGCTCCCGTTCCTCTGTCTGCAGCCTCTGGTCGAGAACGCCGTCAAACACGGCCTGGAGGGTGCGGTCAGCCTTCCCCGGACCGTCGATCCGGTCCGGGCAGGGGACGCACCCATCCGTGTCACGATCAGCGCGCTGGACGCGGGCGCCGAGGCCGAGGTCGTCATCGAGGACGACGGCACGGGGATGGAGCCCGAGCGGCTGAGGCAGATCCTGCGCGGCGAGGGCGGCACCTCCACCGGCATCGGCCTCCTCAACGTGGACGAGAGGCTTCGCCAGGTGTACGGGGACGAGTACGGGCTCGTCATCGAGACGGGGGTCGGAGCAGGCATGAAGATCACTCTGCGGCTGCCCAAGTACCGGGCGGGCGTGCACGGTTCCTGACCGGCTGCAGCCCGCCGCTCAGTACAGATGCACCGCCAGGTGCCCCAGGGGCAGCCCCAGCCGCCAGGCCGGGGTCCACACCTGTGTCTCGCCCTCCTCGTCGTCCGCCTGCTCCCACGGAGGCGGACCGATCGAGTCGAGGTCCGCCGCCAGCATTTCCGTCTCCTCCAGCCACCGCCAGGTGGCTTGCGCCAGCGCGAGGTCGGGGTCCGGGCACCCGGCCGGAGCGGTCGGGCGCTGCAACGCCTCCAGCCGCGCGCAGACCCAGCGTCTCCACGCGGCGCCGTACGCCGTGAGCAGCCGCAGTTCGTCCACCCGCGCCACGGGGAGTTCGTCGGCGACCGCCCCGTCGGACAGGAAGATCGTCAGGGCGAGCGCGTCGCGCCCCGCGCGGTACTCCAGGGTCGTCGGCTCCATCAGGTCGCCGGTCACCAGCACTTCGTCGGCGATGTACTCGGAGTACATCCAGGCCATCGGGACCAGCAGCCCGTCCCCACCGGTTTCCTCGTGATGTTCGGGACGCATCCCGTCTCGCCTCTTTCGTCGACTCGGCACCGGGCCACACGCAGCATTGAACCGGGGGGACGCGCCCCGCGTGGGCAGAAGGGCAGGATCCGTCGGGAGATTCGAGGTGCGATGACCGCCGACCGCGGCGACGAACCGCATGTACGGCAGCAGTTGGGCGCCTACGTGCTCGATGCCCTGGCAGAGGACGAGAACGGCCCGGTCGCCCGGCACCTCCTGCGGTGCGAGGCCTGTGCCGCGGCCTATGTGGAGATCGTGGACGCGGTGTCCCTGCTCGCGCTGCTCAATGCCGAGGACCTGCTCGAATAGCCGGGCAGACCGCGGCTCAGCAGCCTCAGGGCGTAGTACGAGCGGGACTTGACGGTGCCCGGCGGTATGCCGAGGACCTGAGCGGTCTCGCCCACGCTGAGCCCCCGGAAATAGATGTGGACGAGTACCGCGCGGTGCTCGGGGCTGAGCGTGCTCACGGCCTCACGCACATCGAGGGCGTGGACGGCCGAGTCCGCGGTGTCCTCGAGTGCGGGCGCGCTCTCCAGAACCGCGTCGCTGACCTCGGTCGGCCGGGCCTGGCGTGATCGCCGGGCGTCGATGGCAAGCCTCCTGGCGACGGTGAACAACCATGGGCGCATCGAGTCGTAGGGAGCGTCGAACGCCTCCGGGTGCTGCCAGGCGCGTACCAGCGTCTCCTGCAGGAGGTCCTCCGCCCGCTGCCGGTCGCCGAAGGTCAGCCCCAGCAGGAAGTGGAGGAGCGCGGCCCCGTGCTCACGCTGCAGCTCCGCGAGGGCCCGCTCATCGGTTGTCGCAGTGGTCATCGTGATCGTCCCTTCCCGAAGAGGCCCTGGCGCCTCGCTCCCTGCCTGGCGTATACGAACGCATCGGTGCGCGTGGGAACAGGCGGTGCACCGAGGTGTGCGCCGAGCGGTCGCACGGAGCGGCGAGTGGTGCGGTGAACGGTCGACGGCCGGCGATACGGCCGATTCAGGTACATCGTCACCTTTGTCCTTGACTCGCCAGTATGAATATATGTGTATTCATGTGGTCGAAATGATCCGAACCGGGAGTCGTCCAGATGACGAAGCGCATCCGACAGGGCGCGGCGGTCGCCGTCGCCGGTCTGCTCGCCACCGCAACAGCCTGTACCGGCCAGCAGCCCTCGCCCCCCGGGTTCGCCGGGCGACACCTTTCCGCCGAACCGGGGGTCAACGGGGCGGGCGCCGGCAGTGATCAGGGCGCGCGCACCTTCACGCTGCTGGCGTCGGGCGACATCCTGCCGCACTCCGTGATCATCGACCGGGCCGCAGCCGACGCCGGCGGCAAGGGCTACGACTTCCGCCCGATGCTCAAGGGTGCCGCTCCCGTTGTATCGGGTGCGGATCTGGCCATCTGTCACATGGAGACCGCGTACGGCGAGAAGGGCGGGCCCTACACCGGCTACCCGTCGTTCAAGTCGCCGCCCGAAGTGGCGACCGCCCTGCGCGCCACCGGCTTCGATTCGTGCTCCACCGCCTCCAACCACACCCTCGACGACGGCGCGGAGGGAGTCGGGCGCACCCTCGACGCGCTGGACCGCGCCGGCGTCGCCCACGCCGGATCGGCACGTTCCGCCGAGGAGGCGTCCCGTCCCACCCTGCTCAGGGCGGGCAAGGGGAAGAACGCCGCGAAGGTCGCCCACCTCGCGTACACCTACGGCACCAACGACATCCCGCTCCCCGCCGGGCAGCCCTGGGCGGTCAACCTGATCGACAAGGACCGGATCGTCTCGGATGCCAGGGCGGCCCGCAAGGCGGGCGCCGACGTCGTCGTGGTCTCCCTGCACTGGGGCACCGAGTGGCAGGACGCCCCCGACGACGTCCAGCTCGCACTCGGCCGCGAACTCACGGCCTCCGGCAGCGGCGAGCGCCCCGACATCGACCTGATCCTCGGCACCCACGCGCACGTCCCGCAGGCGTACGAGAAGGTCAACGGCACCTGGATCGTGTACGGCATGGGCGACCAGATCGCGGGTGCCATGGTCAACTACGAAGGAGCACGGGACCCGCGCGCCAACGAGAGCTCGATGGGCCGCTTCACCTTCGGGCCGCCGGCGAAACCCGGGCAGCGGTGGACCGTCGAGAAGGCCGAGTTCATTCCGCAGTGGTTCGATCCCGGGGCGGGGCGCGTCGTGCCCCTCGACTCCGAGGCATCCTCCACGGCCGGGGCGGACCGTGGCCGGCTCGGCCAGATCCGCGGCCGGATCCAGCGTGCCGTACTGAGCCGTGGTGCGGCCCAGGACGGTCTCGTCGCGGGGAAGTGACGACGGGGTCTGCCTCGGGTGGCGCTACGGCACGACGGTCACCGGCCAGCGCCCGGCCTTCACGAGCCGTACCGCGACCGAGCCGATGAAGCGGTGCCCGGCGGACTCCGACGCGCCCACGACCACCGCGTCCGCCTTCAGTTCGTCGGCCGCGGTCACCAGGCCGTTGTAGGGGTCGCCGTGGAACGTGTGGAACTCCCAGCGGACGTTCCATATGTCCTTGAGGCGCTCGGTCGCGGACCTGATCTCGTTCACCAGCCCCTCCGCGACCTCCCCGGTGGCCTCGGCCACCGGGGCTCCCAGGGCGGCACCGGCGGACATCACCGGCTGGACGTAGACGAGGGCGAGCATCGCGTTCTGCCGACGGGCGAGGCCCGCCGCGTAAGCCGCGGCCCGCATCGAGGACTCGGACCCGTCGAGTCCCGCGACGATCACCTTGGGGCCGTCCGTGCCGCGCTCGAACCGGTGGTGTTGCTGGTCTGTCACGGCCCCGAGGGTAGTCGCTCCCGCATGCCGTGCTCAGGGCGCCTCCGCGCAGGCCAGGGACGTCCCCGCCGCCCACTGCCCGGGCGCTCCATCCATCGGGTGCAAAACATCTGATATCCGGTGTCGTCGGCAGGAGCGGGTGTGACTCCGTGCGAGCAGTTGGTCATGAAACATGATCAGATTCCAGCGGAAAGACGCGTCGTGCTGCGCCTTGCCCTCGCGCTGGGGGCCGCCGCCGCGGTGCGCGTGATCGCGGCGGATCCTGCCGGGACGCCCGTGCGTCCCGGCGGCGAACCTCCGGCCCCGGCCCCGGCAGCCGGACCTCCGGCGAGGGCGCAGGCGGGCCCGGGCTCCTACCGCCTGCGCCCCATGACCTCGCACACACCACCTCGCTTCCGCCCGGCCCCGCCGCCCGTCCGTACCCGGCCGTTCGAGGAGCTGCCCGGACTGGGGAGCGACGCGATGGTGCTGAGCTTCGACGACGGCCCCGACCCCAGGTACACGCCGGACATCCTTGCCACACTCCGCAGGTACGGCGTGCGGGCGATGTTCTTCGTCTGCGGGGAGATGGCGGCCGACAACCCCGACCTGCTCCGCGAGATGGCGGACGACGGGCACGTGGTCGGCAACCACTCCTGGTCGCACCCTCTGATCCCGAAGCTCTCCCGAGGCGCGATCCGTGACGAGCTGGGCAGCACCAGCGAGGTGATCGAGAGGGCGCTGGGTGCTCCGCCGCTCTGGTACCGGGCTCCCTACGGCGCCTGGAACCGCAATTCCTTCGAGATCGGCGCTGCGTTGGGCATGGAGCCGATGGCCTGGACCGTCGACACGCTGGACTGGACCACGCCGGGCACCGACACCATCGTCCGCCGGGTCGAGAAGGGTGCCGCGCCCGGCGTCGTCGTGCTGTCGCACGATGCGGGCGGGAACCGGTCCCAGAGCGTGGCCGCCCTGCGCCGGTATCTGCCGGCCCTGATCGGGAAGGGCTACCGCCCGACGGTCCCGCACCGCACCTGACCGGCGGCGTCAGGCGCCCGCAACGGCTATCGCGTTTCGATCAGCCGGGCGAACACCACCACGTTCCCGTCGTAGCCGTTGGCCTTGGAGTAACCACCGCCACAGGTGATGACCCGGAGTTCGGCCTGTCCGGTGTCGCCGTACACCCGGGCTCCGGGGAAGTCGTTCTTGGCGAAGACCTCCACGCCGTAGATCTCGAACACCGCGACCCGGTCGTCATAGCGGGACACCTCGATCTGCCGGCCCCCGCTCAGTGAGCCCAGTCCGTAGAAGACCGCCGGACCGGCGAGGTTGTCGACGTGACCGACCATCACGGAGGTGCCGCGCTGGCCCGGGGCGATGCCGTTCTGGTACCAGCCGGCGAGGTTCGGGTCCTGGGCCGGGGGTGCCTCGATCCAGCCGGCCGGGTCGAGGTTCACATCGACGACGGGTGCGTCGACCTGGATCGAGGGAATCCGGATGCGAGCCGCGGGGGCGTATGCGAGCGGCTCCACGGAATCACCTTCGACCGCGGGGGGCACTCCTGTGTCCCGGGGGCCGGCCACCGAAGCCGCGGCGGCCGGCTGCGGCGGTCCCGGCGAGGTCTCCACGCCGTTGCGCATGAGAGCGAGGCCGGTGAGCATCACCAGGGCGATCGCGCCCCACGGTGTGCGTCTGCTCCGCTCGGCGCCCCACTGGTCCCGGCCCATGGTTCTCCCTTCGTCGCGACATCGCCACGCTAGGCGGGCGTCCACGCGGCGGCGATCAGGGAAGGGCGAACGGGTGGCGGCCGATCGGGCCCCGCCTGCGGCTTCTTCTCTTCGGAGTAATGAGCGGATAAAAATTCTGACGGTCCGTGACCTGCGGCTCCGTCAGATCTCCTGCCCGCCGAACGGCGTGTCGGTTCACCGGTGGAGCAGTGCCGATGTGCGGCATGTGCGGTATCTGGTGAGGGTTCGTCATGGGAGGCGTTCTCGTCGACTGATCCCGGAGAACGTGACTCCGGGGCGCTTCCCGCTGGAGGTTCAAAGATGCGTGCTTCACGCGCTCTCGCGGTGACCGCGACCGCATTCGCGGCGGTCGGGCTCGCTGCCCCGCTGGCCGCCGCCGGCGGCGGCCCGGGCAGTAACCCGAGCAACTTCCCGACCAATGTCACCGTCAATCCGTCCTCGGTCTTCCAGGGCGCCACGATGCAGGTCAGCGCGGAGGGCTGCGGGCGTTCCGGCGGCCGGGTGTGGTCGAACGCCTTCCCGACGGTCAACCTGTCACCGGGCCGGGTCGGCTACGCCACGGCGCGTATCCGGGACAACGCGACGCCCGGGCAGTACAGCCTGTCCGTGAGGTGCAACGACAGCGACAACAACTTCGGCGGCGGGAACGGAGGCGACGGCGGCCAGGGTGGCAACGGCGGCCAGGGCGGCAACGGTGGTGACCGGGGTCAGGGTGGCAACGGCGGCAACGGCGGTGGTCAGGGTGGCAACGGCGGCCAGGGCGGCAACGGCGGTGGCCAGGGTGGCAACGGCGGCCAGGGTGGCGGTAACGGTGGCCAGGGTGGCAACGGCGGTGACCCGTCGGTGGCGACCGCGCGCTTCACCGTGCTCCACTCCCGTGGTGCGCAGGGCGGCCTCGGCGGCTCCGTGGGGCCCAGCTCCGTCGAGATGCAGGTCGGCGGCGGCCTCGCCGCGGCAGCGGCCGTCGGCGGTGCCGTCTTCCTCGTCCGTCGCCGGATGAGCAATGCGGCGATCTGACACGTCGAACCTTCTCCCCGGCCCGATACGCCCGTCGCCCCGAGTCCTGGATCAGGACCCGGGGCGACCGTCGTGCGTCTGTGTGCGGTGCTGAGCCGTCAGTGCTGACGGCTCGTGCGGCGCTTGCGCAGAACGTAGAAGGCGCCCGCCGAGGCGACCGCCACCAGTGCGGAGCCGGCCGCGATCTCCGCGGGATCCATCGTGTCGACACTGCCGCCGAGACCGCCCAGCACACCGCTGGGGGAGGCGGTCGAGCTGGTCGTGGGGGCCGTGGTGGGAGCGGTGGTGGGGGAGCTGGTGGCGCCGCTGGTGATCGTCAGGTTGGCCGACCGCGTGGTGGTGCCGCAGCGGAAGGTCACCTCGTAGACCGCCCCCCGCCGCGCGTCCCGGTCGACCGTGGCCGTGGCCGACCTCCCGCTCGGGATGGTGGTCGTGTCGAACACGCCCGAGAACGCGGTCGCTTCACTGGTGCACCCCACGGCGCCGAGAGTGACCTGGCCCCCCGGCGCGACCGTCGACGGAGTGATGGTCGGCGTGAACGGGGTGGACGTACCGCCGTTGAGCACATCGGCCGATGCGGCCGGTGCCATCAGAAAACAGGCGGCGGCGCCCAGCAGGGCGACGGGTGCGACACGTATCGCGCGCATGGTGAATCCTCCGGGTCCCGAGGCGCAGTCGCGGAACGGATTTCCGCGAGGCATGGATACACCTCGATGCGGGAAACGGTAGAAGCGCCGCATATCACCCGCGATCGGTGTCCGGCGAATGGGGCAGCCATGTCCCCCGGCCGGCGGACGGCCGGGGGACAGGAAGGGGCGCCTGTGCTCCTATCGGCCGACGGCATGCGGGAACAGGTCCACGAAGGGGGCCGTGGTCGCCGAGATGCCTCGGCCGAAGGGGGCGTCGAAGTCCCAGATCAGGAAGAGCAGAAAGGCGATCAGCACGCTGAAGAGCCCCGCCAGCAGCAGTTCACGGAAGGTTCTGCGGATCTGAAGCGTGAAGATCAGCCCGACCGTGACCACGGCCCCCGTGATCAGGCCGAACCAGACGACTCCGGGCATGGTCGCACCCGCGTTCTGCCCCCGGGACCCCCGTGCGTCGTCGACGGCGGCCACCTGGTCGACCAGCGGCTGGTACGCCTGCCCCTCGTGGTCCGTTCGGGGCTTGTACTCCGTCACGTCGGCCCGCACCCTGTCGAGAAGTCTGGTGCCCTCCTCCGTGAGACTCCCGTGGTCCGTCATCGACCTCCATTCGTCGCCGACCACGTGGGAGACGTAGGCGTCGACGTCCGCGCGGATCCGGTCGCGGACCTCGGCGGGGTAGACGGCCGACCGTGCGCTCACCTCGTGCAGGGCCTGCGCCTCCAGGCGTACCGACTCCTGGGCGGCGCTACGGCCCTCCCACACGCCCGCGATGGCCAGGCCGAGCACGATCGCGTACACAACTCCGATCATCATCGTCATGTACTCGATCACGTCGGGAGTCTCGGACGGGTCGTCGTCCTCGGGGATGCGCCGGTTACTGAGGACGGCGATGGTCAGTACGACAGCGCATGCCGACGCCATCGCGATGGTCAGAACAAGCCATTCCGACATGGGTTCCCTTCTTCGGTCAGCGGGACGAGCGGGGCCGCAGCACCGCTACGGCGAAGACGGCGGGCGCGGTGATCAGGAGGGTGAGCGATACCAGTGACGGCCCGGTCCGTGGTGTCTTGCGGGGAGGTTTTCGGTAGGTGGGAATCGCGACGGGTGAGGGGGCCGGTGGCGCGGGGCGCACGGTGGGGCGTGGCGGCGCGGGTTCCGGTTCCCGTTCCGGTTCCGGAGGTGCGGGTGCAGGGGGAGGCGGCGGTGGGGGAGGTGGGGGCGGAGGTGGAGGCGGAGGCTGTGGTGGTGGAGGCGGTGGTGGAGGCGGTGGTGGGGGCGGTGGGGGAGCGGGTTCGGGCTCCGGCTCGGGTTCGGCGATGACCGCCCCGCACATCCCTTCGCCCGCCACGGCGACGGACGAACCGCCGTCCCCCTGCCCGATGGAGGCGACCGCGCAGTCGTCGCCGGCCGCCGGCAACGGCGCGGCGAGCAGCAGGAGCAGGGTGGTGGCCGTCAGCCGCCATATGCGTGATCCGTACACGCCGGGGAGCATGTTCCCCTCAGCCGCCGTACACGCGGAGGGGGGAGCTGATTCCCCTGATGGAGGGGACCTTCGGTGATTCGCGTTTGCGCCCGTCAAAACTCGTCCGGGCTCTCGTTGAACGGGCGGGGACCGGTCGGACGTACCTAGGACCACGAATGGCGCGGTCTCGCGTCCCGGCCGGCAGAAGGACAACGGGAGTCGACATGAATACCTGGCGGAACGCCTCGCTCGCGGTGACGACGGTGGCCCTGTTGGCGCTGACGACGGCGTGTGGTCAGGAGAGGGGTACCGCGTCCCCCAGCGGCCAGGCCGTGGGAAACGCGGCTCCCGCACAGCGGCCGGCCGATGGCGCGTACGGCTCGGACGGCGGCTACGGATCCGACGCCGCCGAGGGTGGGGCGCGGAAGGAGGCCGGGTAACTCGCCGTGTGGGAAAGCAGGAAACTGGGCAAGGTGCTGACCGACAGCGAGGGGTTCACGCTCTACCGGTTCGCCGAGGACACCTCCGAACCACCCACGTCGAATTGCGACGGTGACTGTGCGAAGGAGTGGCCCGCGGTACCCGCTCAGGGTGCGGAAGTGCCCGCCGGCACCGATGCTTCGCTGGTCGGCGAGGTCACACGGTCCGACGGTACGAAACAGCTGACCGTCGGGGGTCGGCCGATGTACCGCTACGCCGAGGTCACCGGGCCCGGTGACGCCAACGGGCAGGGTGTCGGCGGGACGTGGTTCGCCGCCGCTCCGGACGGAAAGAAAGCGGCGGTGAACGCCGAAGGGCCCACCGGCGGCCGGCAGGCCGCACTCGCCGGCCTATCCGTCCGCAAGGACGCGGAACTCGGAGACATCGTCGTGGACAGGCGCGGCATGACGGTTTACCGCTTCAAGAAGGACTCGGCCTGGCCGATGAAGTCGGCCTGCACGGGCGACTGTCTGAAAATGTGGCCGGTCGTCGCCCCTGTGTCGAAGAATGACGTAGAAGGAGTCACCACGAACGGATTCGTGACCTTCGACCGTCCGGACGGCATACAGCAGCAGTCCCTCGACTGCTGGCCGCTCTACACATCCCCCGGGGACGCGAAGCCGGGAGACACCAACGGCCAAGGTGTCGGCGGCACATGGTACGCGGTTTCGCCCGAGGCGAAGCCGGCCGGAGCCCCCGAGTAGCGTTCGGACCCCTATGTGATTCCGGTCCGTCGCCGAATGCGTACACGCAGCGACGGGCCGCCCGCACATGCCTCCGGTGTGTGACCAATAACGGATCTCTAATTTCCGTTTCCACTCGCTCTCTTGGCGGTCGATCAGTAGCCTCTGGTCAACACTGACCATGAACATGGCCGGATCGCCGTAGCGACTTGTTGGAGACATCGATGGAGCGTCCCGCCTGGGCACCGCAGGGCATTGACATCTCGGTGCCGAGCGTGTCTCGCATGTACGACTTCTACCTGGGCGGTTCGCACAATTTCGAGGTGGACAGGGAAGCGGCCCGTAAGGCCATGGAGTTCATGCCGGGCCTGCCGAAGGTCATGCAGGCGAATCGCGCCTTTATGCGGCGGGCCGTGCACTATGCCACCACATCGGGCGTCAATCAGTTCCTGGACATCGGGTCGGGTATACCGACCTTCGGTAATGTTCATGAAGTCGCCCAGGCGGCCGACCCCGAGGCACGCATCGCCTACGTCGACCACGACTCGGTCGCGGTCGCACACAGTCAGGCGGTACTCGAGGGCAACGAGCGGGCCATCATCGCCGCCGCGGATCTGCGGAAGCCCCAGGAGATCCTGGAGAACCCGGAGATCACCGCCCTCCTCGACCTCGACAAGCCGGTGGCGCTGCTCCTGGTGGCGGTGCTCCACTTCGTCGAGGACGCGGACGATCCGTACGAGGCCGTCGCCGAACTGCGCGACGCGCTGGCCCCCGGCAGCCTGTTGGTCCTGACCCATGCCTCGTACGAGGGGATTCCGCTCACCCAGGAGGTGGCGGGCGGGACGGTCGACGTCTACCGGACCATCCGCAATCCGCTGATCATGCGTTCCCGGACGGAGATCAGCCGCTTCTTCGAGGGGTATGAGATGGTCGATCCCGGGCTGGTCCCCATGCCCGAGTGGCGCCCGGAGTCCCGCGAGGCACTCGCGCAGGAGGACCCGTTCACTTATTCGGGCTTCGCCGGGGTCGGACGCAAGGCGTGAGCATTCCCGCCCAGTCGTCCGGCGCCCCGGACGCGGAACCCGACGGCCCCGAGGGCCGGCTCCGGAGATTCGCCACCATCTGGAGCCGGGCGATCTTCCCCTCCACGGCCACCTCCATGACCCGCCCGGAGTTCGAGGAGCATCTGCTGCCGCTCGCCCGGGAGCTCAACGACATCCTCCACACGCGGATCTTCGACGCGACCCCCGCACACCGTGTGGGGGGCGCCCTGGTCGCCGCGCACTGCACGGATCCCGACGCTCTGAGCTCCACGCTCGGCGTCGTCGACTCCTACCTGGTCCTCTACTGCGGCGGAAACGGGCCGGTGGAGCTGTCCACCGAGGACAGCCGGGCCCGGTGCGCACGGATCCAGCACGCGCTCGCAGGGGGCTTCACCCAGGCCCTGCGTGAGCGGACGCTCGCCGAGCAGGAGGCGATCGCCCGCTCGGCGCTCACCGCCCGCTCGCACGCCGAGCAGGCGCTCCACGCCACCGAGGCACGCTTCCGCGCCGTGTTCAAGGACGCCGCCGTCGGGATCGGCATCGCCGACCTCGAGGGAAACATCCTGGAGATCAACGACACCCTCACCCGGATGTTCGGCGGGCTGGAGCACCACGTCCGCAGCCACAAGGTGAACGAGTGGGTCCACCCCGAGGACTCGCCCTACGTGTGGAAGTACTACGACGAACTGGTGCGCGGCGAGCGCGAGCACTACAGCGTCGAGAAGCCCTACTACCGCAACGACGGCACCGTGCTGTGGACCAACCTCACCGTGTCGCTGCTGCGGGACCCGGAAGGGCGGCCGGAGTACCAGCTGGCCCTCCTGGAGGACACCACCGAGCGCCGGCTGCTCAATCTGCGGCTGCGCTACGAGGCCACCCACGACGCGCTCACCGGACTGCCCAACCGGACACTGTTCTTCGAACGCCTGGAGAAGGCCCTCGCCCTTCGGGAAGGCATGCGCTTCGGGCTCTGCTACCTCGACCTGGACGGCTTCAAGGCGATCAACGACAGCCTCGGCCACGCGGCGGGGGACCGGCTCCTGGTCGAGGTCGCCGACCGGCTGCAGAGCTGTGCCACGGCCCCCGGCGAGATGGTCGCGCGGCTCGGCGGCGACGAGTTCGTGGCCCTCACCACCGGCCCGCACACCCAGGACGACGTACACGAGCTGGCCGGGCGCATTCTTCTGGCGCTCGCCACGCCCATCCGTCTGGACGGCCGGGAGCTGACCGTACGCGGATCGGTCGGTGTCGTCGAAGGCCCTTCGGGTGAACGCACCGCCGCCGAGGTGCTGCGGAGCGCCGACATCACGATGTACCGGGCCAAGGCGGCGGGAGGCAACCGCTTCGCGCTGGCCGACGCCGAGGCCGACGCCCGCGCCATCACCCGCCACGGACTGACCACGGCGCTGCCCGCGGCGCTCGACCGCGGCGAGTTCTTCATCGAGTACCAGCCGCTGGTGCACCTCGGGGACGGCAGCGTGCACGGCGCCGAGGCCCTCGTGCGCTGGTGCCATCCGCAGCACGGTGTGCTCGGCCCCGACCGGTTCATCCCGCTCGCCGAGCACACCGGGCTGATCGTGCCGCTCGGCCGCTGGGTCCTGGAGGAGTCCGTGCGGCAGGCGAACTTCTGGCAGGAACGGCACACCGACGGCGGGCCGCTGCGGATCAACGTCAACCTCTCACCGACCCAGCTGCACCATCCGAACCTGGTCGCCGAGACCGTCGACGTGCTGGAACGCTCCGGTCTGGAACCCGGCGCGCTCTGCCTCGAGGTCACCGAGTCCGCACTGATCGGCGCGGACGACGATCTGCTCAAACCGCTGCGCCAGCTGGCGGAAATGGGTGTCGACATCGCGCTGGACGACTTCGGCACCGGCTACTCGAATCTGGCGAACCTGCGCCGGCTGCCGGTGAGCGTGCTGAAGCTGGATCGTTCCTTCACCCAGGGCATGCAGCAGCACCCGGCCGACCCCGTCGATCTGAAGATCGTCGAAGGCATCGTCTCGCTCGCCCACAGCCTCGACCTCGCCGTCACGGTGGAGGGTGTCGAGACGGGCGCCCAGGCGGAGCAGCTGCGACAGCTCGGCTGTGACACCGCACAGGGGTGGTACTACGCCAAGCCGGGTGCCCCTGACCGGATCCACGCGCTGCTGCTGGCGGACGCGGTCTGAGGACCGCGCCCTGTCAGTCGCCGGCCGGGCCCCGCCCGTCGGCAGGCAGGGGCACGACCGGCGGCCCCGACCCCAGCAGCATGCGCTGCAGCTCGCGCGCCGCACGCGGCGGTTCGACGTCGCTGCGGTGCGCCAGCGCGATCGTCCGCCGCAGACCCGGCGAGGCCAGCGGTGTCGTCCGGAGGTCCTGACCGGCCCGCACAGCCACCATGCGGGGTACGACGGCGATACCGAGGCCTGCACGGACGAAACCGAGAACGGCGTCCATCTCGCCGCCCTCCACCGTGAACGACGGCTCGAAGCCCTCCGCCCGGCACGCTGCGACGGTCAGCTCCCGCAGGTCGTAGCCGTGCCGGAACATCACCAGCGGTTCGTGTGCGAGATCGGCGACGCGCACGGAGCCCTTTCGTCCGGGCGCGGGCCGGGAAGCGGACGACACCACCACCAAATCCTCGTGCAGCAGTTCCACAGTGGTCAGCGCCGGCGAGGCGGCGGGCAGCGGCAGCACGAGCAGTGCGAGGTCGAGCCCGCCCCGGGCCAGCTGTCTTACGAGGTCGTGGGAGCCGCCCTCCTCGATCAGGAGCTGGATCCCGGGGTGCGCTCCGTGGAAGGCGCGCAGCACATCGGGCAGCAGGCCGGTGCAGACGCTCGGGGTGGCGCCGAGCCTGATCCGCCCCCTGCGCAGCTGCACGAGTTCCTGCACCTCGTGCCGTGCGGTGTCCGCGTCCGCCAGGATCCTGCGGGCGAGCGGCAGCAGTGCCTCCCCCGCGTCCGTCAGTGCGATGTTGCCGCGTGCCCGGCTGAAGAGCTCGGCGCCCAGTTCGTTCTCCAGGGCCTTGATCTGCTGGGAGAGGGAGGGCTGGGACACGTGCACCAATTCCGCGGCCCGGGTGAAGTGCCGGGCCTCGGCCACGGCCACGAAGTAGGCGAGCTGCTGGAAGTGCATGGGGCCGACGATAGCGCACTTCATAGAGAGAGCCTATGGAGATGAGTAGATCCATGACTTGGACTGATGACACCCTCCGCCTCTAGCGTCGTGTCCATGGCATTGGCAACGCGGACGGACCGACGGCCGTCCATGACGCGTACGCTCTGGGACTCGTCCGTCGGCAAGAAGACGATCATGGCTGTGAGCGGCCTGATCATGCTCGGTTATCTGGTGGTCCACATGCTGGGCAACCTGAAGATCTTCTTCGGGCCCGACGAGTTCAACCACTACGCGCACTGGCTCCGGACCCTCGGCGAGCCCTTCCTGCACTACGAGTGGGCGCTGTGGATCATCCGTGTGGTGCTCGTCGCGGCCGTCGTGCTGCACGCCGTCTGCGCGTACCAGCTGAGCCGTCGTAACGTGAGGGCGCGCCCGACGGCGTACGTCCACAGGAAGGCGCGTTCGAGCTACGCCACCCGGACCATGCGCTACGGCGGCATCATCCTCGCGCTGTTCATCGTCTGGCACATCCTGGACCTGACGACCGGCACCGTGCACACCGGAGGGTTCCAGTCAGGGCGCCCCTACCAGAACGTGCTGGACACCTTCTCCACCTGGTACGGCAACGTCATCTACATCGTCGCCGTGCTCGCCGTGGGCCTGCACGTGCAGCACGGGTTCTGGAGCGCGGCGCAGACCCTCGGCGTGGGCAGCGCGACGCGGGACCGTGTCCTGAAGACCCTCGCCAACGTCCTCGCATTGGTGCTGACGGCGGGTTTCGTATCCGTGCCCGTCGCAGTGATGACCGGAGTGGTGAGCTGACATGCGCGACTACACGAACTACCGCACCGGCGAGCCCCTCGCCGACGCGAAGGCGCCCTCGGGCCCCGTCGCCGAGCGCTGGGACACCCGGCGCTTCGAGGCGAAGCTCGTCAACCCGGCCAACCGCCGCAAGCACACCGTCATCGTGGTCGGCACCGGTCTGGCGGGCGGCTCGGCCGGTGCGACCCTCGCCGAACAGGGCTATCACGTCGTCCAGTTCTGCTTCCAGGACTCGCCGCGCCGTGCCCACTCCGTCGCCGCGCAGGGCGGCATCAACGCCGCCAAGAACTACCGCAACGACGGCGACTCGGTGCACCGCCTCTTCTACGACACCGTCAAGGGCGGGGACTTCCGCGCCCGCGAGTCCAACGTCCACCGCCTCGCCGAGATCTCCGTGGAGATCATCGACCAGTGCGTCGCCCAGGGCGTCCCCTTCGCCCGCGAGTACGGCGGTCTCCTCGACAACCGCTCCTTCGGCGGCGTCCAGGTCTCCCGCACCTTCTACGCCCGTGGCCAGACGGGGCAGCAGCTCCTCCTCGGCGCCTACCAGGCGCTGTCCCGCCAGATCGCGGCGGGCAACGTCGAGCTGCACTCCCGCACCGAGATGCTCGACCTGGTCGTCGTCGACGGCAAGGCCCGGGGCATCGTGGCCCGCGACCTCGTCACCGGGAAGATCGACACCTACTTCGCAGACGCGGTCGTGCTGGCCAGCGGCGGCTACGGCAACGTCTTCTACCTGTCGACGAACGCCATGAACTCCAACGCCACCGCGATCTGGCGCGCCCACCGCCGCGGTGCCTGGTTCGCGAACCCCTGCTTCACCCAGATCCACCCCACCTGCATCCCGCGCACCGGCGACCACCAGTCGAAGCTGACCCTGATGAGCGAGTCGCTGCGCAACGACGGACGCATCTGGGTCCCGAAGGCCAAGGGCGACGACCGGCCCGCGAACCGGATCCCCGAGGACGAGCGGGACTACTACCTCGAGCGCATCTACCCGGCCTTCGGCAACCTCGTGCCCCGCGACATCGCCTCCCGCGCGGCGAAGAACGTCTGCGACGAGGGGCGGGGCGTCGGGCCCGGCGGCCAGGGCGTCTACCTCGACTTCGCGGAGGCCATCGAGCGCATGGGCCGTAAGAAGGTCGAGGAGAAGTACGGCAACCTCTTCGACATGTACGCCCGCATCACCGCGGAGAACCCGTACGAGACACCCATGCGGATCTACCCCGCCGTCCACTACACGATGGGCGGCCTGTGGGTCGACTACGACCTCCAGACCACCGTCCCCGGCCTCTTCGCCATCGGCGAGGCCAACTTCTCCGACCACGGCGCCAACCGCCTGGGCGCCTCCGCGCTGATGCAGGGCCTCGCCGACGGCTACTTCGTCCTGCCGTCGACCATCAACGACTACCTGGCCCGCAACCCGCACATCGAGGAGATCGACGCCGGCCACCCGGAGGTCACCGAGGCCGTCGCCGAGACCGAGGACAGGCTCAACCTCCTCCTCGCGGTCGACGGCGACCGCACTCCGGACTCCTTCCACCGTGAGATCGGCGAACTCATGTGGGAGTTCTGCGGGATGGCCCGCACCGAGGAAGGACTCCGCAAGGCCCTCGACCGGATCCCGCAGATCCGCGAGGAGTTCTGGCGCCGCATCAAGGTGCCGGGCACCGGCGAGCAGTTCAACCAGTCGCTGGAGAAGGCCAACCGCGTCGTCGACTACCTGGAGCTCGCCGAGCTCATGTGCCTCGACGCCCTGCACCGCGCCGAATCCTGCGGCGGCCACTTCCGTGAGGAGTCGCAGACCCCGGACGGCGAGGCCGCCCGCCGGGACGAGGCGTTCTCCTACGCCGCTGCCTGGGAGTTCGGCGGCACCGGCGACGCGCCCGTCCTGCACAAGGAAGACCTCGTCTTCGAGTACGTCCACCCCACTCAGCGGAGCTACGCATGAAGCTCACCCTGCGCGTCTGGCGCCAGCAGAACGCCGAGGCGCCCGGCGCCATGGCCACCTACGAAGTCGACGGCATCTCACAGGACATGTCGTTCCTGGAGATGCTCGACACCCTCAACGAGGAACTCATCCTCGGCGGGGACGAGCCCGTCGCCTTCGACCACGACTGCCGCGAAGGCATCTGCGGCGCGTGCAGCCTCGTCATCAACGGCGACGCCCACGGCCCGGAGCGGACCACCACCTGCCAGCTCCACATGCGGTCCTTCGACGACGGCGACACGATCGACATCGAACCGTGGCGCGCGTCGGCCTTCCCGGTCGTCAAGGACCTCGTCGTCGACCGCTCCTCCTTCGACCGGATCATCCAGGCCGGTGGCTACATCTCGGCGCCCACCGGTACCGCGCCCGACGCGCACGCCACCCCGGTGCCCAAGCCGGACGCGGACTCGGCGTTCGAGCACGCCGAGTGCATCGGCTGCGGCGCCTGCGTCGCGGCCTGCCCGAACGGCTCCGCGATGCTCTTCACCTCCGCCAAGGTCAACCACCTGGGCGTGCTCCCGCAGGGAGCACCCGAGCGGGAGACCCGGGTGCTCGACATGGTCGCCACCATGGACGACGAGGGCTTCGGCGGCTGCACCCTCACCGGTGAATGCGCCACGGCCTGCCCCAAGGGCATCCCGCTGCCGTCGATCACCGCGATGAACAAGGAGTGGCTGCACGCCAACCGCAAGGTGCGCCGCTGACCCGCCCAGCCGCGGGGAGTCAGCCCGTCCGCAGCGCCTTCGCCAGGTACGCGGCCGTACGGCTCCCCGCCGCGCGGGCGACCTCCCGCGGCGTGCCGGTGGCGACGATCCGGCCACCCCGGTCCCCGCCGCCGGGCCCCAGGTCGATCACCCGGTCCGCACCGGCCACCACCACCATGTCGTGTTCGACGACCACCACACTGTTGCCCGCGTCCACGAGCCCGTGCAACTGCCGCATCAGCACCTCCACATCGGCCGGATGCAGCCCCGTCGTCGGCTCGTCCAGCAGATAGAGCGTGTGCCCCCGCCGGGTGCGCTGAAGCTCCGTCGCGAGCTTGATCCGCTGCGCCTCACCCCCGGACAGCTCGGTCGCCGGCTGGCCCAGGCGCAGATAGCCGAGCCCCACGTCGAGCAGGGCCCGCAGGCTGCGCTCCGCGGCCGGGGTCCCTGCCAGGAACCCGGCCGCCGCCTCCACCGTCAGCTCCAGCACCTCGGCGATCGTGAGACCGCGCAGGGTCACGTCGAGGGTCCGCGGGTTGTAGCGCGCCCCGTGACAGTCCGGGCAGGGGGTGTACGTACTGGGCAGGAACAGCAACTCGACCGAGACGAACCCCTCGCCCTGGCAGGTCTCGCACCGTCCACCCGCCACATTGAACGAGAACCGGCCCGCCCGGTACTTCCGCGCCCGTGCCGCCTCCGTGTCCGCGAACAGTTTCCGCACGACGTCGAACAGACCCGTGTACGTGGCCAGGTTGGAGCGGGGCGTACGGCCGATGGGTTTCTGGTCGACCTGCACCAGCCGGTCCACTGCCTCCAGGCCCTCCGCCGAGGCGCAGCCCTCCCCACGTGCCCGTTCCCCGGGAACGTCCGTCGGCTGCCGGTCTGCCAGCACACCTGCCAGTACCTGGCCGACGAGGGTCGACTTGCCCGATCCCGACACCCCGGTGACGGCCGTCAGCACCCCGAGAGGGAAGTCGGCGTCGACCCCGCGCACATTGTGCCGGTCGACCCCACGCAGCCGCAGCCACCCGGAAGGCTCGCGCGGCTCACGCACGGGCGGCGGATCCTCGCCGAAGAGGAACCGCCGGGTCGCGGATCCGGTGATCCCGGCGAGGTCCGCCGGAGGTCCGCTGTGCAGGACCCGGCCCCCGTGCTCACCTGCCAGCGGTCCGACATCCACCAGCCAGTCGGCCTGCCGCACCACGTCCATCTGGTGTTCCACCACGAACACCGAGTTCCCCGCCCGCTTGAGCCTGCCGAGCACCCCGAGCAGGGACTCCGTGTCCGCGGGGTGGAGGCCCGCCGACGGCTCGTCCAGCACATAGACGACGCCGAACAGCCCCGACCGGAGCTGGGTGGCGAGCCTGAGCCGCTGCAGCTCTCCCGAGGACAGGGTCGGGGCCGTACGGTCGAGGCTGAGATAGCCGAGCCCCAGCTCCGTGACCGGCTCGATCCTGGCGAGCAGGTCGGCGGTGAGCAACCGCGCCGTGTCACTCGCCCCGCCCTCGTCCAGCAGGACGGCCGTGAGGGCGGAGAGCGGGAGCGCGACGAGGTCGGCGATCGTACGGCCTGCGAAGGTGACCGCCAGGGCCTCCGGGCGCAGCCGGCTGCCCCCGCACACCGGACACGGTGCGCTCGTCAGGAAGCGCTCCGCCTTCGCCCGCAGCGACCGGCTCCTGGAATCGGCGAACGTGTGCATCACATAGCGACGCGCGCTCATGTACGTGCCCTGGTAGGGGCGTTGGATGCGGCCCGCGTCGCGTACCGGATGGACCGTCACCACCGGCTGCTCGTCGGTGAACAGGATCCACTCCCGGTCCGCCCGCTCCAGCTCCCGCCACGGCCGCCCGACGTCGTACCCGAGGGCGTCCAACACATCGCGCAGGTTCTTGCCCTGCCACGCCCCCGGCCAGGCCGCGATCGCCCCCTCCCGGACCGACAACGACGGGTCCGGCACGAGCAGTTCCTCGGTGGTGCGGTGGATCAGCCCCAGACCGTGGCACTCGGGACACGCCCCGGCCGCCGTGTTCGGCGAGAAGGAGTCGGAGTCGAGCCGCTCGGCACCGGACGGATAGTCGCCTGCGCGCGAGAAGAGCATGCGCAGGGAGTTGGACAGAGTGGTGACCGTCCCCACCGAGGAGCGCGATCCGGGCGCCGAGCGGCGCTGCTCCAGGGACACCGCGGGCGGCAGACCGGTGATCTCACCGACATCGGGTGCCCCGACCTGATGGATCAGACGGCGGGCGTACGGCGCGACCGACTCGAAGTAGCGGCGCTGGGCCTCCGCATAGATCGTCCCGAAGGCCAGGGAGGACTTGCCCGAGCCCGAGACGCCGGTGAAGACCACGAGGGCGTCCCGCGGGATGTCGACATCGACATCCCGGAGATTGTGTTCGCGCGCGCCGCGCACCCGGACGCACGGATCATGGGGGGTGGACATCGGGGGTACGGCTCCGTCGGGGATCGGTGGTGTGGGCATGCTCCTGCCGGTGATCCTCCCTCACAGGTGAGGACCACCGGCAGGGTGGGCGCCGGACCTACACCATCGGGTCCATGCCGCGGTCGGTCATGGAGCTCTCCTGCTCGCTCTGCTCCCGCAGGCGGCGGGCCTTGTCCTGGAGCCGCTGCCGCTGCTCCGGATCGGTGGCGCGTTCCGCGGCCTCGTTCAGTTCCTGCGCCTTGGCGCGCAGCTGCCTCACACGGCCGCCGGACTCACCTGCAACACTCATGATCACTCCTGGATCTGTGGGGGAGCGGACACCTTCAGCGAAACAGCGCCGGGTCCCGCCTGCATCTTGAGCCGCTACGCTCCGCCGCCCGCCCCGTCCGGGCCTTCCGCCCTGCCGAGGAGCACCTGCGCCAGGCGCTCGGGCCCTGGATCAGACGTCCGCAGGCGAGAGTTCCCTGTCGATCTCGCCGAGGAACGCGTCGAGATCGTCCGGTGTGCGTGAGGTGATCAGGGTCCAGCCCCCGGTGGCGTCCCTGACCACCGGCTCGTCGACCCACGTTCCGCCCGCGTTGCGGATGTCCGTCCGCAGTGAGGCGTACGAGGTGAGGGTCCTGTCCCTGACGACATCCGACTCGACGAGCGCCCAGGGGCCGTGGCAGATGGCCGCGACAGGACGGCCGGCGGTCGTGAACGAGCGGACGATGACCGGGGTGGCGTCCTGCAGCCGAAGCGTGTCGGCATTGAGGGTCCCGCCGGGCACGAGCAGCAGGTCGTAGCCGGCGGGGTCCACCTCGGGCAGGGTGAGGGACGGCCGGACGGTCTCCCCGGGGTCCTTGTCGCCGACGAGCGTGCGGATGGGATCGTTCGACATCGCCGCGATGTCCACGGTCGCGCCGGCGTCCCGCAGATGCCGCACCGGCACGACGAGTTCGTCCTGCTCGACGCCGTAGTTCGTCACGATCGTCAGCACATGGCGTCCGCCGAGGTCCTGGTCCGTCATGTACCCGTCCTTCCATCGCGTCCGTGCGCCGCGGTGAGCCGGAGATCAGCGGCACGCGAGCACGGGCTGGTCCCGACGAGATGCCCTGGGTCCGGCCCGGCGCCGACGTCAGCCGTTCTCGTCGAGCCGGAAACCGACCTTGAGTCCCACCTGGTAGTGCGCGATGCGGCCGTTCTCGATATGGCCGCGCACCTGCGTCATCTCGAACCAGTCGAGATTGTGCAACGTTTCGGAGGCTCTTGCGACGCCGTTCCGGATCGCCGCGTCGAGGCCCTCCTCGGAGGTTCCTACGATCTCGGTGACCCGGTAGGTGTGATTAGACATCTCGTGTCCCCTTTCGGTGGTTCCACGGTGCCTCACTCCGGGCTGGAGCGCGAGGCGTCGCGGGGAGGCACCGGGGCGAGGAGGGGCTTGACCTGCCTATTGGTCCATACCAAAATCCGGTGCACACACCCGTGCGAGCGCCGCCCGCAGTCCCCCCACCCGGGTCCTGTCGTGTTGTCGTGCCGTTCCGCAGAAGGTGACCCCCGTGAAGATGCGCACATTGGCCGGAGCCGTCGCGCTCGTTTGCTCCGTGGCGCTGAGCGGCTGCGGTCACCTTCCCGGCGCGGGCGCCGACACCAGGACGGTGACGGTGTGGCTGATGAAGGGCAGCGCCTCCCAGGACTTCCTCGACCGGTTCAAGGAGTCGTACGAGTCCGAGCACCCCTCGGTCGAACTCGACTTCGTCCTCCAGGAGTGGGGTGGAATCGGCCCCAAGGTGCTGAAGGTGCTCGAGGGCGACGAGGCACCCGATGTCATCGAGGTCGGCAACACCCAGGTCGCCCAGTACGCCGAAAGCGGTGGGCTGCGCGATCTCACCCTCGAATCGCTTCGCGACCTGGGCGGGGAGGACTGGCTGCCGGGGCTCGCGGAGCCGGGCAAGGTCGACGGCGGCCAGTACGGAATCCCGTGGTACGCGGCCAACCGCGTCGTGATCTACAACAAGGACCTGTTTGCGCGGGCGGGCATCACCACCCTTCCCAGGACGCGTGAGGAGTGGGTGGCCGTCACCGAGCGGCTCGACGCGGACGGCCGGCAGGGCATCTACCTCGCCGGTCAGAACTGGTACGTCCTCGCGGGGTTCATCTGGGACGAGGGCGGTGAACTGGCCGAGGACGGCGGCGGCGAATGGGAGGGGTCCCTGGACTCGCCCGCCGCCCTGCGGGGCATGGACTTCTACAAGACACTCCAGGCATTCGGCAACGGGCCCCGGGACGCCGACGAGCAGTCGCCCCCGGAGACCGACGTGTTCGCCGGGGGCACGGTCGCCCAGATCGTCACCGTACCCGGCAGCGCCGCGCTCATCGAGCAGCAGAACCCCGAACTCAAGGGGAAGCTGGGTTACTTCCCGATTCCCGGAAAGAGCGCGAAGAAGCCGGGTGCCGTCTTCACCGGAGGATCCGACCTGATCGTGCCCGAAGGCGCCGACCAGCGGGGCGAAGGCATCGAGGTCGTCAAGGCCCTCGCGGGGGAGAAGTGGCAGACGGAGCTCGCCCGCGCCATGAGCTACGTGCCCAACAAGCCCGCACTCGCGGGGGTCGTCGAAGGCCAGGAGGGAACCGCCGCCATGGCGGAAGGCGCCACCGAGGGCCGCGCCACCCCGAACTCTCCCCACTGGCCCGCCGTCGAGGCGGACAACCCCATCAAGCCGTACATGACGGCGGTGCTGGAGGGCGGCGATCCGGCGGAGGAGGCGAAGAAGGCCTCCGACCGCATCACGTCCGGACTGCTCACCGGCTGACGAGAAACGGAAGGAGCCGGCCGCCCCCGGCCGGGGATTCAGCCGTCGCACATCCCCCCGCTCCACAGCGGTCACATCGAAGCCAACCGGTCACGGAAGAAGTAGGGGGGCGGGGTCGCCGCACTCCCGCGACGACGGCCAGGCCGCCGCCCCCGGCGATCCCGTTCCCCCCGGAGCGCACCTTCACGCCCCGGGAAACGTTCGCGTACGGCTTCAGGCACCGGAACACCTTCACGCCCGGGGACGCAGTTCCAGCACCGCAACTCCAACCTCGGCCTGCTCGGCCTGCGGTTCGAGAACTGCAGCGGTCACCGGCTTGCCGAAACGCACTGGAACCCCTGGGCCTGGGCAGCCGGGGCGATGATCTCGGACCCGCACGATTTGCACTGCCGGGCCCCGATCGCCGTCCCCTTACCGACGCCCCGTCCGGTGAGGAACGGACCTTTCGTGCGGGTCTCCCTCCCGCGTCACAGCGGCGCGACGTGTGTCACGCGCGCCGCTGCACAGGTCCCGAAGGCAACCGAACCGGGTCCTTGCCCTTGGTGGTGCGCGGGCAGTGGTTCCTCCTGCTCTGCTGTGCGCGCTACTTGGGCATCAGGACGGTGTCGATGAGCTCCACCGTCGCGTTCGCGGTCGGAATGCCGCCGCAGACGATCTTCGCGGAGTCGTTCACGGTGAAGGAGTCACCCGACCCCGAGGTGGTGAGATCACTGCCTTCCAGGGTCTTGAAGTCCCCCTTCGCGAGGTCGTTCTGAGTGATCTTCTCGCCGACCACGTGATAGGTGAGGACCTTGGTCACCTGGTCCTTGTCGGCCAGCAGGGCGTCGAGATCCGCCTTCGGGATCTTCTCGAACGCGGCGTTGGTCGGCGCGAACACCGTGATGTTCTCGGAGTTGTTCAGGGTGTCGCCCAGATCGGCAGCTTTCACTGCGGCGGCGAGCGTCGACAGTTCCGCATTGCTGGACGCAGCGGTGGCCACCGGGTCGTCGGCCATGTCGGCGAGGCTGCCTTCGCCTTCCGTCGGTACCGACGAACAGCCCGGGCCGAACGGCTGCGAGCCGCTGTCGGCGGACGCGTTCGGCGCGGCGATTCCCAGTGCCAGGGGGAAGACCACCGCCGCTGACGCAGCGAGGACGGAGCGGCCGATTCGAGTGGTGTTCATGAGCGTCTCCTCCGGGGAGGGCTGTTTCTGGAGTGGTCCCGTATCGGCCGGCGAAGGCAACAGCACAACCGATACCGTAGGTGCGGCGAGCGCATGCACATTCCGTACGCATCCCGCAGGCCCGTCATACAGCGTCACACAGATGCGCAGTTACCGCTGAGGGAGCCGCTCGACTTGCGGAGTCGCAGACATTCATGTCGTGGGCGTTGCCCTGCTGCCTCCGGCGCGGGGCCTGAGGGGCGGACTGCTCCGCGTGTGGATCTCGCGGTGCGACTTGAGTGCGCGGCCCAGACCGTAGATCATCTGCCACGGACCGTACTCCGACGGCCGATCCCGCCACGGAACACCGGTCGGCACCCGCCACCGGATCCCGTCGATCAGCCTCCGCCGGCTCAACGGCGGCCGTCCCAACATCACCACCGGCAACAACGACTTCAGCACCGACCACTGCTCGTGAGAGATCCCCTCGCCCCATGCCTCGATCATCACGAAGCGAGACTGGGGAACGGGGCGCAGGTCGACGGTCGCCACGGCTGATGGAACGATCGGACCGTACGCCGGGCGGGTGAACGCCGGGCACCCGCAGACGGCCTCCCCGACCAGCCTGCCCGACCGGGTACCCCGGGGCTGTCGGACTGGACCTGGCCCTCGCCAGTTCTGCACGCCTGTGGAAGCTGCCGGAACTGACAGGTGCCCCTGGGCAAGCGGACGAGGCGATGCGACAGAGGACGCCGTCGGCGGTGCGGTCTCCTCGTCCGGACAGGCGGCGCGGTTCGTTCTGCCGTCGGAGCCCAGGAACACCGGTTTGTCGATCCCCGCGTGCCGCGACGTCATTTCCGGTGTGCGACAAGGACCCTCGGGCCTCGAAGCGCTGGACGGGCTTCCCGCGTCCCAGGCACCGGGACGAGCCCGGCGGCCTCTCAGGTGGAGCTGAGCGGATGGGTGGCAGTTGCGGAACGCGGAGGCCAGGCGCGGGGTGCCAGGATGCCGAGGACGTAGGCGCGTGCGACGAGAGCGGGTCTGGTTGCCGCGCCGAGGAGTTCGCGGAGCCGACTGAGGTGGTAGTCGAGCGTCTGTCGGGACAACTTCAGTGCGGCCGCTATCTCGCCGTTGCTGCTGCCCTCCGCAAGTAAGGACAAGATCCGGATCTGCGCGGCGGTGAGCGGCGGCTGGGCCGCGTGGGCAAGGCTCTGGTGGGTGACGACGGCCCAGACGTTCCGGGCCCGGGCGTTGGAGCGGCCGACCGTCGTCAGATGGAGCTGTGCGCGGCGTTGGAGCCCCTGGACATCCACGAGCACGGCGGACGTCTCCACCCGTCTGATACGGCGGGCTATCAGACCGTTCCATCTTCCGTGCAGGTCGCCGAGGTCGGGCGCAGGGGCAAGCAGGGTGTGCGCGCGCCGGCCCACGAGGTCTGACCGGCAGGTCTGGAACAGTTCGGCAGCAGCCGCGCTCGCCTGGACGACGCGTCCGTTCGCCGACAGCAGCGCGCAGGGCAGACCGCTGTGATCGCGCAGCGCCTGCAGGTTCTCCTCTGCCTCCCGGCGCTGGACCATCGCGCGGGTGTGTTCCGTGATGTCCACGTAGATCCCGGCGATGCAGGTCTCCGCGTTCTCCTGTACGGGGAAGCGATGTCCCGCGGCCTGCCCGGTGCTGCCGTCGGAACGCCGATAGCTGAGGGTGTGGCGCACCGGCTTGCCGCGGGTGAGGATCTCCTGGTCCAGAGCGCGGAACTGGACGGCATCGGCTTGGGAGTCGAAGTCCTCGATGTACTTGCCGACCACCTCTTCCGGCGTGGTCGCGTAGAGGTGTGCGTAGGCGTGGTTGGCCCACAGATAGAGCCCGTCGCGGTCCCGGATGAAGGCTGCGGCCGGGGCGAAGTCGGCGAAGTTCGCGAACGCGGCGTACCGGCGCGCGCCCTCGGGCTGTACGCCGACCTCCACCGCGAGCCCGCGCACGCGACCCCTGCCGGGGCTCTCGTCCAGGTGCCAGCCCACGTCGAACGTTCGGCCCTCGAACTGGGCCTGCCCCAGGCCGGTCGCGGGGGAGTGCCCCGGGGCCGGTAGTTCCTGACGCATCCGGTCGAGGAAACGCCGCGTCGTGTGCGAGTCGGCGAAGGCGCCGCCTCCCCCTTCCAGTACGCGCCATCGCGCGTCAACCTCCCACCAGGACACGCGTAGATGATCGAGCAGTGCTTTGAGACCGGATTCGTCCACGGGGCCTTCCGTCCTTGGTGGTCCGACTGACGCGGGGTGCCATCGCCATCCGTATCCCGTCCGGGACCCGCGCATGCTCGGTTCTCGGCCGACCTGGGAAGTCTCCGCGCGCTCCTACGGGGTGCCCATCCGTGCCTGCGGAACTCTCAGGAGGTTCGACGCGGCCCGCAACTCTGGCATTTGCCTGATCTGTACATGTCCCCGCTGGCGCTCAGGACTTCCCGCGCCTGATTCCCTTGTGTGTGTACGGGAGAACACACCGTGTCACGGGCGGGGGCCTGTGCCCGATGTCCCCTGGCGAGTATGTGCCGGGGCGAGTCCCTCAGCCGGGTTCCGGGCGGACTGTCCGACGACACGCGGCCACATACGAACGAACGGAGACGAACTTCAGTGAGCAACGTGCTGTTGGTGCATGCCAAGGGTGGTCCGCCGCTCGGCTACGTCCTGTCCCGGGCGGCCGCGAAGTCGCGCGTGCACCTGCTGGCGCTCAGTGCTCTTCGGTCGGCTGTGGCCGCCTCCGCAGAGACCCTGTGCGCCTCGGTCGTGACGCCCTCCGACGCGGAGCGCTCCGACCTGGTCTCCCTGATCGTCTCGCGCGCGCGGGCCACGGGAGCGGACGCGGTGCTCACCTTCTCCGAGTACGCGGTCGTGGCCGTCGCCGAGGCATGCGAGGAGCTCGGTCTCCCGGGGGCCGGAAGCGCCTCCTCCCTCGCCCGTGACAAGCGGCTGATGCGGCGAGCGTGGCAGGAACACGGCCTGCCACAGCCGGAGTTCCGCCCGGTCGCCACCGAGGAGGATCTCCGCGAGGCCACCGAGACCCTGCCCTTCCCGCTGCTGCTCAAGGCGGCCTGGAGTGCCGGCTCCACCGCGCACCAGATCATCCGCACCCCACAGGAGGCATCCGCCGCCTGGCGCCGTTCGCGCGAGGTCATGGCCGAATCAGCTCAGCTGGGCTACTCCGAGCTTCATGTGGCAGAGGCGGAGGCGGACTTCGTCGTCGAGCAGATCGTGACCGGCACCGCCTCGGACTGGTTCGAGGATCCCGGCTGGGGCGACTACGTCAGCGTCGAGGGGGTCGTGGCCGACGGCGTCTTCCACCCGGTCTGCCTCAGTGGCCGGATGCCCACGGTCGAGCCGTTCACCGAGCGTGCGGGGATCACCCCCGCCCTGCTGCCGAGGGATGCGCAGGACCGCATCGTGGCCCTCGCGCGGGAGGCCGTCGATGCCCTCGGCCTCGAGAACTGCGGGACGCACACCGAGATCAAGCTCGGCACCGGCGGCCGCATGTGGCTGATCGAGACGGCCGCCAGGTTCGGCGGCGCGATGACCGTCCCGCAGATCGAGGAGGTCTTCCGGCTCGACCTCGTCGGCATGCTCGTCGACCACCTCCTGGGCCGCCCGGTCGACTGGCCCGCGCAGGCGCGCACCCCTGCGCAGGCTTGCGGCGCGGCCGGTTCCCTCGTCGTCCTGGCGGTCGACGGACGCGGCGAGGCGTGGCCGGACCGGAGAGTCTGGGACTTCCCTGTGGTCTCGGCGGACGTTCCGCTGAGCCGCGGCAGCGCGTTGTCCGTGGTCGCGGAGAGCTCAATCGCCGACGGCAGCGTCATACCGGTCTACGACCCCGCGGCGGGCGCCAACACCATGGCGGCGCTCTGCCTCCTCGCCGCCACCGACCCTCGGACGGTGCTCCGCGATTTCGAGGTCCTGGTGGAGACCCTGCCCCAGGTCCTGCCCACAGCTCCGCCCAAGGATGTCTCCCTGTGACCATGACGGCCCCGCTTCCCGCCGATAACCCGGAGCCGGCCACGGACCGGACGGTCGTCGGCGGGAACCTCTCGCTGCCGCTGTTCCGGACACTCTCCGGAGTCCTGGCCGGTCACCCGTACCTCAAGGTCGTCGTCGACCGCGCCGAGGACACCTGGCACCTGCTCGACACGGCTGCACACCACTTCCACGTCAACTACATAGCCACCCGCGTCCTGGGCATGGAACTCGCCGCACTGGACTCCGGTCTCGACGAGTTCAACGCCTCCGTGTACACGGACCCCGACCGTCGCTTCCTGCTCGGTGTGCTTTCCCTGCACACCGGCCACGACGCGGAGGGCCGCGAGCGCACCTTCCTCGTCCTGGAGACGACCGAGGCCGACACCATGCACGGCACGCTGCTCGAGGCCTTCCACGCCTTCGTACGGGAGCGCGTCGACGGCAGGCTGCCGCTCCTGCTCAAGCCCGCGAACCACGGTCAGGAGGAGGAGCTGGCAGCGATCAGCGAACTGCGGGTGCCTCGCATCAGCAGCCACGAACTCTTCGGCACCAGGACCCGGACGCCCCTCAACCCCGGTGACGCCATCGGGCGGCTGCGTTTCTTCCGGACGAGCGAGGAGTACGCGGACGCCGAGGCCGGGCTCGGCTGGGCGGACATCGTCGCCATGCCCTGCCTGCCGGACGACGTGCCCCGGGTGGCCGGATTCCTCAACACCGCACCGATCACCCCGCTCTCGCACACCAATGTCCTCGCCTCCGGCTGGGGCATCCCCAACGCGATCGTCCGCGACCTGGAACAACTGGTCGAGAAGGACGGCCTGGACGGCGCCTGGGTCCGTTACCGGGTGTGCGAGGACGAGATCACACTGGAGCGGCTGGACCAGGAACCGGCACTCCAGGCTCCGGCCTGGCACCAGCAGCGCATCCGCCTCGAACCGCCGCTCCTGGAGGACGTGCCCGTACTGTCCCTGCACCGGCTGCGCAGCGCCGACCGCGACCGGTACGGCACCAAGGCGGCCAACCTCGGCGAACTCCACCACGTACTCGACAGCCGCACGGCCGATCTCACCGCCTTCTACGGACGCCCCCGACCGCCGCGCGAGGACCTCTACGGACACCTCGCTGTCAGGCTCGGCCTGCACGCTCCCTCCCTCGAAGAACTCCGTTCGGCAGCGGCCGCCTTCGTGGCCGGCATGGTCGAGGCCCCGGACGGCGTCGCCCTGCCCTTCGCACTGCAGCACCGATTCCTCACCTCGTCTCCAGCGCTCCAACAAGGCATCGGCAAACTGAAGATGGCGCTCGAACTCGACGCCTTCGACATGCTGGACTCGCTCTGCCTGCAGATCCAGCACCTGATCCGGCACACGCCCATGCCCGACTCCGTCACCCGACAGATCCAGCAGGCCTTCTCCACGCCGCCCACCGCGGGCGGCCGCCTCGTGGTGCGCTCCTCCTCCAACGCAGAGGACCTGCCCGGCTTCTCCGCGGCAGGCGTCTACGACTCCGTCACCACCGTGCACGGCCCCAGCGAACTCCTTGACGCCGTACGCCAGGTGTGGGCCTCTCTGCTGTCGCCACGCAGTGTGCGACTGCGCCACCAGGTCGGCATCTCCCTGGACGACACGTACATGGGAGTGATCATTCAGGAGTACGTCCCGGCCTCGCTCGGCGGCGTTCTCGTGACCTGCAACCCGACCAGGCGCGAGGACTTCCGCAACGTCTACCTCAACTGTTCGCCGGGCTCACCCGAGAAGGTCGTCGAGGGCACGGTCCTGCCGCAGCAATACCTGTACAACACCGTCGAGGGCGGGGGCCGCACCGTCGCCCTCGGCTCCTGGAGCGAGGGACTGCCCGCCGCCACCCGTGCCCGTCTCGCCGACCTGTCCCTGACGGGCCGGCTCCTGCAGTCGCACTTCGGCGCGTCGGATGCGGACAAGCCCCTGGACATCGAGTGGCTGATGACCGATCAGGACGAGCTCCGCCTGGTCCAGATCCGCCCCTACGCGCTGTGAGGCCCCGTCTCCCGTGGCCGCCCGGCGCCGCGGGCCCCGCTCCGACCGAAACCGCCCGCCGCGTCATCCGGCTCACCTACGGCTTCCAGCTGCTGTTCAACCTGCTGTGGTGGATGCCGGTGTTCTACGCTTTCCAGAAGGCGGCCGGGCTCTCGGACGGGCAGATCTTCGGCATCCAGAGCATCTACTACGTGGCCTTCTGCCTCTTCGAGATACCGACCGGCCTGATCGCCGACCGAATCGGCGCCCGCAACTGCCTTCGGGCCGGGGCGGTCGTCATGACCGTGGCGAACCTCGTCCCCGTGTTCAACCCCTCGTACGCCGGATTCCTCGTCCACTTCCTCGCGATCGCCGCGGGCCGCTCGCTCACCTCGGGAGCGGCGAGCGCCTACCTGTACGACGGACTGCGGGCCGAGAAGTGCGGCGAGCACTACCTGAGGACCGAGGGCACCGCACGGGCCCTGGGGCTGGCTGCCAAGGTCATGTGCTGGCCACTGGTCGGGCCCCTGATGACCCTGGCACATACGGCGCCGTACCTGCTGAGCGCCGCAAGTGCGGCGGGCTCCCTGGCATGCGCGGTTGCCCTGCCCCGGCTCGCCGCCCCCGCGAGTGCGGACGGTGCGGGCAAGGCGGCGGGGAACGCGGGCGGAGGCCGCAGGGGCGGCGTGCTGCTGCGGGACGCGGGCTCCGCGCTGCGCTGCGTCGCCTCCTCGCCGTGGCTCGCCCTGGTGATGGTGCAGGGGGTGGCCCTGTTCACACTCTCCCGGATCTGCCAGGTCAATCTCTTCCAGCCCATCCTGCTCGACCACGGCATCGGGGAGTCCTCGCACGGCGGGGTGCTGGCCGCCATGACGGTGGCGGAAGCCGTTGCCTCGGCCCGCCCCCAGTGGCTGGGTAAGCGCCTGACGCCGGTGGCCTGGGTGTCAGTCCTCAGCCTCGCGCTGGCAGGTACTTTGGCCGGCATCACCCTCGGCGGTCCATGGGCGGTCGTCGCCCTGCTCTGCCTCTTCGCCGCCGCCACCGGCTTCGCCTACCCGGTCCAACGGAAGCTGGTCAACGACGCCGTGCCCGCCCAGGCCCCACGGGCCACGCTGCTGTCGGTCGAAAGTATCGTCGACCGCGGGGTGTGCGCGATTGCCGCGGTCGCCGCAGGCGCCTACCTCTCCGCCGGACGCCTTGACGACCTGCTTTGGCACAGCGCCCTGGCGACCGCGGTTCTGCTCGGAGCCCTACAACTGGTGCTGCGCAGCCAGGTGGTGAAGCGAAGCCCCGGCCGGACGGGCAAGGGAGCGCCTGGTGGGCCTTTCCACGGTGAGACCGCGGCCCCGGGCGCCCGAGTGGACGCCGGTTCGGGTCACGCGGACCGGCCGACCTGAGAAGGACGGCAGAGGGCGGACGCACGGGCCCGCACACCTGCTACGGATGCGGACCCCTGCGGGCGTCTTCGCCGGACCTGCGCGCGTGCTCCTCGTCCGCCGCGTCCCTCCCGTGCCGCTCGGCGCGGGCGTCAGCGGGGCAGATGTGCGAGAAGCTCGATCAGCCGGGCCGGAAGGAAGTCGGGCCTGGAGGGCTGTCCGACCTGGTAGGCCAGGTAGCCGAGTGAGGTGGCGGCATCGATCTCCTCGGCGGTCTCCGCCTCATAGACGAGGCGACAGCCGCCTGAGCCGGCTTCGGCTCGTTCCCAGAGGGCGGGCGCCGGTTTGCGCTCCGCCTCGGTGCGCGGGGTGAGGATCCGGTCGCCGAAGTCGTCCCAGGCGAAGGGCGTGGGGCCCTTCCAACCGCTGTCGACCTCCTTCTTCAGGGCGTCCGCGCGCTCGGCGTCGCTCTCGCCCCATGAGGACGGCACGTTGGTGATCAGCCCGACCTTGATGTGGCGTTCCCGCAGATCGCGCAGATACGCGGAGGCGCCGGACCGGTAGTTCACGCTCTCGTCTTCGGCCGTGTGCACCAGGGTCTCGCCCAGGTCGAAGTACACGACGGCACAACCGCGTTGCGTGCTGTCCTGTGTGGCGGCGGGCGTCCCCGTACTCCCGGCAGGGACCGCCGGCGCAGCCACGCCGACGGTCGCGACCAGCACGGTCGAAGCCGCTGCGGCACCCAGCGCGAGGCTCACACGGACGAGGCCGCGGGAGGCGGATCTGTTCATGACGTCGGCGCCCTTCTGGTTGGTGCACCCACAAGGGCGCGTAAATGTTCGATGCATGACAATCTCGCCATGCGCTTGCGTGCGAGGCCTGCGTGTACCAGGAAGATCTCTCTTCGCGCCACCGTCCTACCCCTGAATACGACGGGCCAGTCGGATTCCAGGCGGCGATCGACGCCGGCTCCGCCGTCCGCCCGGTCCGCATCAGCTACCGGACCACGGAGACGGACGCGGCGGGGGCCACCGCGTTCGTTCGGGGACGACCCGTTCGCCGCCTCGCCGTGGCGCGTGGTGACCGCCGCCGGACTCACCGCCGAGATCCGGATCCTGCCGTCGGTGCCCGCCGGACGGTGAGCCCGACCGGCGGACACCGGCGCGTGCGGCTCAGTCCGCCGTCGCCAGCGAGAGGGCGAACCTTCCCTCGGTATCCGTCCACCATTGATCCAGCCGCATCCCGGCCGCGGCCAGCTCGTCGCGCACCCGCTCCTCACGGAACTTCGCAGAGATCTCGGTACGCAGTTCCTCGCCCTCCTCGAACTGCACCACGAGGTCCAGCTCCCGGATCTTGACCGTCAGTGCCCGGCGGGCGCGCAATCGCATCTCCACCCACTCGTGGTCCGCGTCCCACAGGGCCACATGGACGAAGTCGTCGAGCATGAAGTCCGCCCCCAGCTCACGGTTCACCACCGCCAGCACGTTCTTGTTGAACGCGGCCGTCACCCCGGCCGCGTCGTCGTACGCCGCCACCAGTGTCGCCTCGTCCTTGACCAGGTCCGTGCCGAGGAGCAGCCCGTCCCCGGGCTCGAGCCGCGCCCGTACGGACCGAAGGAACTCGGCGCGCTCCTGGGGCAGCAGGTTGCCCAGCGTCCCGCCGAGGAACACCACCAGCCGCGGCCCGGGACTCCCGGGCAGCTCCAGGACATGGGTGAAGTCGGCGACGAGCGCGTGCACGGAGAGCCCGGGACGCTCCGCGAGAAGTGCCTCGGCGGCGCCCGCGAGGGCACTCTCACTGACATCGACGGGCACGTACGTGTGCAGGGCGGGCAGCGCGTCCAGCAGATGCCGCGTCTTCTCCGAGGAACCCGACCCCAGCTCGATCAGGGTCCGGGCCCCGGACGCCGCGGCGATGTCACCGGCACGGGCGATCAGGATCTCCCGCTCGGCACGCGTCGGGTAGTACTCGGCCAGCCGGGTGATCTCCTCGAAGAGGTCGCTGCCGCGCGCGTCGTAGAACCATTTGGGAGGCAGCGTCTTCGGCTGCCGCGTCAGGCCGCTCCGCACATCGGCGCGCAGCGCCGCGTCCGTCGCGTCCGCGGGCAGGGTGCGGGTCAGCAGAAAGGGACTCACGCGGTGGGCTCCTTGAGCGGGGTCAGCAGGACATCGGTGCGCGTCGCGGTCAGCAGGGTGCGGTCCGGGACCTCACACCAGAACGGATCGTCGTCGTAGGGCTCCGAGGCCACCACCGTGCGGTGGCCCGGTTCGTGGAGATACCAGAGGGAGTCGCCCCACGTGGTCGCCACGATGGTGGAACCGTCGGTGACCAGCAGATTGAGACGTGAACCCGGTGCGGCGGCGCCGACGGCGAGAACCGTGTCGGCGACCGCCTGCGCTATCTCGTCGCCCTGCTCCGTCCGGTGGAGCACCAGCGCCCAGACGAGAGCCGAATCGCTCCGCGCGGCCAGGGCGAGCAGCCGCTCGGGCGGGAGGTCCCCGGCCAGAGGCGCCAGGGAGCCGGGCCAGCCGCGCACCGCGCCGTTGTGGCTGAACAGCAGACACCCCTCGGCGAAGGGGGCGGCGGCGGCCTCCCCGTCCGCCCCCGCGAACGTCGCGTCACGGACGGCGGCGAGCAGCGCCGTGCTGCGCACCACGCGGGTCAGATCGGCGAAGGTCCCGTCGCCCCAGACGGGCCCGGCACGGCGGTAGCGTCCGGGCACGGGGTCCCCCTCCGCGTACCAACCGACGCCGAAGCCGTCGGCGTTGACCGTGCCGGACCGCTGGCGCCGGGGTTCCCAGGACTGGCGCACCAGCCCGTGAGCGGGGGAAGTGAGCACCTCCCCCAGCGTCACGGAGGGACCGAGGTAGGCGATATGACGGCACATCACGCATCCCTCGCCGTACGGAAACCGGAGAAGATCTGGCGCCGGACCGGGAGGTCCCAGTTGCGGAACGTGCCGCGGCAGGCGATCTGATCCACGGCGAACGAACCGCCGCGCAGCACCTTGTGCCCGGGGCCGAAGAACACTTCGGAGTACTCGCGGTAAGGGAACGCGGCGAAGCCGGGGTAGGGCAAAAAATCGCTCGACGTCCATTCCCACACATCGCCGATCAGCTGGCCCGCGCCCGCCGGGGACCGTCCTGCCGCGTACGCACCGGCCGGGGCGGGCCGAAGATGGCGCTGGCCCAGATTGGCCCGCTCGGGCGTCGGATCCTCGTCGCCCCAGGGGTAGCGCATCGACCGCCCCGACGTGGGGTCGTGGCGGGCGGCCTTCTCCCACTCCGGCTCGGTCGGCAGGCGCCGGCCGGCCCAGCGGGCATAGGCCTCCGCCTCGTACCAGCTGACGTGCAGCACCGGTTCGTCCGCCCGCACGGGCTCGGTGACCCCGAAGCGCCGGCGCAGCCACTGCCCGGCATCGCGGTGCCAGGACAGAGGCGCGGTCAAACGGTGTTCGCGGACCATCGCCCAGCCCTCGGGCGCCCACCAGCGTTCCTCGGCATAGCCGCCGTCCTCGATGAAGCGCAGGTACGCACCGCACGTGACCGGGGCGGTGTCGATGTGGAAGGCAGCCACCTCCCGCCGGTGCGCGGGGCGTTCGTTGTCCAGCGCCCAGGGCTCGGTGGAGGTCCCCATGGTGAAGGGGCCCCCGGGAACCAGGACCTCGGTGGGGAGCGTGACCGAGCCGACGGGTTCCGGCGGCTCCGGAGCACTGAGCACCGCCGGACCCGAACGGAGCTGGTGGGTGATCAGCATCGTTTCGTCATGCTGCTGTTCGTGCTGGGCGACCATACCGAAGGCGAATCCCGCCCGTTCCAGGCGGCGTCCCCCGCCATCCAGCGGAGCGCCACCGAGAACCTCCAGTGCCCGGCCGCGCACGTCGGCGGCGTACGTCCGGGCCTCCGCGGGGGGCAGCAGGGGGAGGGAGGGCCGGCTGGCCCGGGAGTGCTCGAAGGCGTCGTACAGTCCGTCGATCTCGGGACGGATAGCCTCGCGTCCCCCCACGGCCCTAAGCAGCCACAGCTCCTCCTGGTTGCCGATGTGCGCCAGGTCCCAGACCAGGGGCGACATCAACGGGGAGTGCTGCGCGGTGAGCTCGTGGTCGTCGACGCAGTCGGTGAGCAGGGCGGTGCGCTCGCGCGCGGTGAGGAGTGCGGCCAGGGCGCGTTCGCGCAGCGCCTCCGCGTCCAGTTCCTGGCCGGTGTGCGGTGCGGGAGTGCCAGTCATCGGACCAAGCCCTTTCCGTACGGTGCCTGTGCCGGGTCGGGCCGGTCGTCGGCCGGACACCGGCCCCGGGCCACATAGCGCTCGTGGAAGGCGGCGACCGTCCCGATGACGTGATCACTCGCCCCGATCCTGGGCAGCGCCTCCAGCGCGGCCGTGAAGCAGACCGCTGCCGCCGCCGCCAGCTCGGGATCGCTCAGCCCGTCACGGGCGGCTGCCGTCCAGAGCGGATTTCGGGGCGCACGCGACGGTCCCGCCGTCTCGGCCAGAGGTTTCACGGTGCGGTACACGGTCTCTGCCGCCTCCGGATCGTCGAACAGGGCGGTGGTGACGGCCAGGGGCACCAGCCAGCCATCGGTGCCGGACTGGGCGTCGATCATGCGCAGCTCCAGATGCCCTCGTGGGCGCACCGGGGGGAACAGCGTGGTGAGGTGATAGTCCAGATCGGCCCGCACCGGTGGCCTCGGTCCGCCGCCGCGGATCCAGTCCCGGAACGGCATACCGTCCGGAACGGCCCAGGGACCGTCGTCGTTCCGTACGCACATCACGGACGTCGCGAGCACATGGGTGGCCCAGGCGTCCCGCGGCGCGAGACGGCCCTGCGGCGCGAGTGACCTGGCCGGGTCGAGATGGGTCCAGAGCGCCTGCCGGGTCGACCGCCAGCCGGTGCGCCGCCCCTGCCTGAACGGGGAGTTGGCGAACGCGGCCACCAGCACAGCGCCCAGCAGACCGCCGAGCTGCCAGCGCCGTCCGTAGCCCAGCGGGCCCGGCTCCTCCTCACCGGCGTCCAGGCAGACCTGCACGGAGGCGGTGGAACACATCATGGCGCGGCCGGCGGGACCCGACCGGTCCAGCGCGGCCTCCATGGCGTCGTACCGCGGCTCCCTGAGGAGGCGGCGGGGCGGATGCCACGGGTCCACACCGAGGCCGGCCAGAACCAGGCCGGCCCGACCGAGAATGTCGCGTACGGAAGCGAGATCGGCGGACATGGTGTCGACGCACGCCATGAGGGAGCTCGCGGGCCGGGAGCTGAGCTCCAGCTGGCCGCCGGGCTCGAAGGTCAGGGCGGCGTCCGGAGGGGTCGCGCGCACGGCGTCGGCCGCGGCGCGCAGGCGGTCGTGGGAGACAGCGACCTCGGGATGTTCACGGTCGTGAATGAGCCATTCCAGCTCCACACCGACCGTCCGGGGCGGTCCCGTCTTGAAACATATGCCGCGGAGCAGATCCTCCGCCTCCTCCTCGCCGAGGGGCGCCGCGTCCATGGGCGGGCCGTGCCGGCCGAGAGTGTCCGGGGGCATGCTGGGCCTCCTTATTCGGGTGCTTGCCTCCCACCCAAACCCTTACAGGGAGTTCGCACAAGGGTGCCCCTGCACGACGAAAACCGGTTGCGTCCATGCCGCCGGGACGTCCAGCATGCCCCGTATGCACCACACGGGGGAGCGTCGATGAGCGCACGACTGCGCGGCATCGCGAGAGAGACCGAGTCCATCGTCCTGGCCGGGCGCTACCGCACGCCCGAGGGGCGCGAGGTGTCCATCGAGCGGGCCTTGGTCACCGCGCTCTCGGGAACCCGTCTGTACGGCCCCGAGCCTGTGCCCGTCGCCGCCCTGGACACCGGCCGCAGCCCGGTCGTCGAGGTGACGGACGAGACGAGCCTGCGGGCGGCACGCCGGATGACGGGCGAGTCGGCGGCCAAGGTCGCCGTCCTGAACTACGCCTCCGCCCGCAATCCCGGCGGCGGCTATCTGAACGGAGCGCAGGCCCAGGAGGAGTCCCTGTGCCGTGGCTCCGCACTCCATGCCACGCTGCTGCGCGCCCCGGAGTTCTACGCGCACCACCGCGCCGGGCGCAGCGCCCTCTACACCGACCGGGTCATCCACTCACCCGGTGTGCCGGTCTTCCGCGACGACCGGGGGAGGCTGCTGGAATCTCCCTGTGCCGCCGGATTCCTCACCTCACCCGCGCCCAACGCCGGAGTCATCCGCCGCCTGCACCCGCAACTGGTACCCCGCATACCCGCCGCGCTGGCGAGCCGTGCCGAGCGGGTACTCGAGGTGGCGGCCGTGCGCGGGTACCGACGGCTGGTGCTGGGTGCCTGGGGCTGCGGCGTGTTCATGAACGATCCGGCGGAAGTGGCCGGCGCGTTCCACGCCCTGCTCACCGGCGGCGCGCGGTTCGCGGGCCACTTCGAGCAGATCGTCTTCGGTATCCCGGACCGCGACCCCGACTCGGCCGTCAGGGCGGCCTTCACCCGGGCGTTCCGCGGTCAGCTCCAGCCGTAGCGCTCCCGCAGCCGTCCCACGACCAGGTCGTACCTCACCCGGTCCAGCGCACAGGCCTCGCGCCGCATCCCGTCCTCGTGCACCCGCAGCACCCGGTCGAGATCCACCCAGGACGGCCGCCCCGAGCTGTCCCACGGGCCGGCCCCCAGCGCTACCCACTCGTGGTCCCCCTCGTGCTGCTTGCTGGACAGCTGCACGGCCAGCAGAGTGCCTCTCTCCTCCCGGGCCACGACGAGAACCGGCCGGTCCTTGCCACGCCCGTCGTTCTCCTCGAACGGCACCCAGGTCCACACGATCTCACCGGGGTCCGGATCGCCGTCCCGGTCGGGCGCGTACGACGTGCGGACCGGACCCACCTCGCGGGGTTCGGCCTCCGTGGTGGCGGCAGGGCCGCTCCGGCCGGGGAAGTCGGTCGTGCTGTCGCTGCTGTGATTGGTGTGCTGGAACGTCATCGCAACACCGTAGAACCTGTACGGCCCAGTTCGTGGAGCGGGTCGGGGAAACGGGCCGCAGGCTCGACCTCATGATCACCTTCTCCGGCGTCGGACGCCGGTCCCGCGCGGCCCTCGTCGCCGCGCTCCTCGCCGCGGCCCTGCTGCCCACCGCCGCCGGCGCGGCACCCGACTCCCACCCGGCTCCGGGTCCCTCGGGCCGTCCCGTCGCGCCGACCCCTCGGTCGGTGTCGGCGTGGCTGCCCTACTGGGACCAGGAGGGCGGCTACCAGGACGCCCTGCTCCACGCCGGCCAGCTGCACACCGTCAGCCCGTTCTGGTACGAGGCCGTCTCGGCCGGCCGGATCGACGCACACCCCGGCGCGGGCGAGCGCCGCATCATCGACGGACTGCACCGGGCCGGGACCAAGGTCGTCCCCACCGTCATGGAAACGATGAAGTCCGGTGCCCTGGCTGCGATCCTCACCAGCCCCGCCCGCCGCACCGAGCACGCCGACGCGCTGATGCGCACGGTCGCCACACGCGACTACGACGGCCTCGACCTCGACTACGAATCCATCGCGGCCACCGGCGACGCCACCTACGCCTCCGTACGCGACGGATTCACCGCACTGGCCACCGACCTCTGCCGACGCCTGCACACCCTCGGCAAGCAGTGTGTGATCACCGTCTTCCCGAAGACGGCCACGACAGGACGTATCTGGGACTACGCCGCCCTCGGGCGTGTCGCCGACCGGATCCGGATCATGGGCTACAACCTGCACTGGTCGGGCGGGGACCCGGGACCGCTCGCGGACACCCGCTGGTACGACGACATCCTGACCCGAGCCACCGCACTGGTACCGGCCGCCAAACTGGAGATGGGCCTTCCCGCGTACGGCTGGGACTGGCCGGCGGACAGCACGAGTACATCCGCCACCAAGCACGTCACCTGGAAGGAGGCGGAGGCGCTGCGCGCCGCGCAAGGAGCCCCCTACCGGTTCGACGAGGTCTCCGGCACCCCTCACTTCACCTACGACGACGGCACCGAGTCGCGCGAGGTCTGGTACCAGGACGCGCGTGGGGTCGCCGCCCACCTTCCGGTGCTGCGCAAGCACGGCGTGAGCGGCACGGCGCTGTGGGCGCTCGACTTCGAGGACCCCGAGATCTGGCCGGTGCTCGCCGGCCGGTGACGCCCGCCCCGTTACGGTGCCCCGGCCCACGGGCCGGGGCAAGGGGTCTGCGAGACTTCCGGACGCCATGAGCCAGTTACCCGAGCAGCCCGCCGGCATGTCCCTCCCGACCAGCGCCGACGTGGCGCGGCTCGCAGGAGTGTCCCGGGCCACCGTGTCCTACGTACTGAACAACAACGCGACCGTACGGATCAGTGAACCGACCCGTCGCCGGGTCAGGGAAGCAGCCGCCGGCCTCGGCTACGTCCCGCACGCAGCGGCCCGGAGTCTTCGCGCCGGGCACACGAGAACGGTGCTGCTGCCCGCCGCGCAGGCGCCCGCCGTGCCGCTGTACCAACGGTTGCTGACCCGGATCGAATCCGATCTGCGCCGACTCGACTACACCGTCGTGCAGTACGGCAGCCTGGGTCTCGACCCCGACGAGGCGGCCAGGGGCTGGGCGGAGCTCCGCCCCGTCGCCGTCGTGTCGCCCGGCGGCATGGCCCTCACGCCGTACGGCATTGGAGTGCTCACCCGCTCCGGTGCCAAGGCCGTGATCACATTGGGCCCGCAACCGGTGGCCGGCGCGCACGCTCTCGTCATGGACCAGCGCGAGGTCGGCGGCTGCGCGGTCCGCCACCTGCTCTCCCGCGGGCGACGCCGGATCGGGGTGGTCATGCCCCAGGAACCGGGCCTCTCCCACTTCGCAGAACCACGCCTGGCCGGAGCGGTGCGTGCCGCGGAGGACTTCGGGGCGAAGGCCGGGATCCAGCCGCTGCCCCTGCGGTACGACGAGGAATCGGCCGCAGAACTCGCTGGCCGCTGGCGGACGCTCGGCCTCGACGCGGTGTTCACGTACAACGACGAGTACGCGATGCTGTTGATGAGAGCGCTCCAGGACGCCGGTGTCGACGTGCCCGCCGAGACCGCGATGATCGGCGCCGACGACCTGATGCTCGGAAGGCTTCTGCGCCCCCGGCTCAGCAGCGTCACCATGGAACTGGCATCGGCCCAGTCACCGGCGGAGATGATCGACCGGCTGGTGCAGACCCCCGGCGGCGCGCCGGAACGTCACTATCTGCTGCGGGCCGCGGCGGTCGCACGGGAATCCAGCTGACCCGGCCGACCGGGTGTCGCGACATGCGCCGCAGGCGGCAGATGTCTAGCGTCGAGACCATGAGTCATCCGCAGAGCTACGAGATCCTGCTGTTCCCGGAACCGGAGGAGTCCGGCACCGGGGCACCCGCACCCGGCACCGCCATCCGCTCCGCGGTCGTGGCAGCCACCGGGGACACCGGGACATCGGGCTACCCGCGCTACGCGGGGGACGGCATGGAGGCGGACGTGGACCCGGCCTCGCACACCGTGGAGGCCCTACTGGTGGACGGCGCGGAACTGGACTACGGCCTCACGGTCAGGATCGCCGAGCGCATCGGCGGCACGGAGGAGGCGGCAGGGGAAGCGGCGACGGAACCGGCGGAGGGAGGCAACGGCGGTGAAGCGCCGCAACCAGCCGCCGGACGCGACGACGAATCCCGGAGTTCCCCCTCCGCTTCCGCCCGGGACCGGCCCGGAAACGGCTGATCCGGGTGGTGGCCCCATGACGAAGGCCCGGCCTGGACGGCCGGGCCCTCATCACGTCTGGCGAACATCCGAAGGGACTACTGCTGCTCCGGCTGCGCTTGCTGTGCCTGCTGCTCCTCGACGGACTTGCGCACCTCGTCCATGTCGAGGTTGCGCGCCTGGCCGATGACGTCCTCCAGCGCCGCCTCGGGGAGCGCCCCGGGCTGCGAGAAGACCGCGACGTTGTCCCGGACGATCATCAGTGTGGGGATGGACCGGATCTCGAAGGCCGCCGCCAGTTCCTGCTGCGCCTCGGTGTCGACCTTGGCGAAGACGAGGTCGGGGTGGCGCTCGGAGGCCGAGTCGTAGACCGGGGCGAACTGCCGGCACGGACCGCACCAGGAAGCCCAGAAGTCGATCAGAAGGAATTCGTTGTCGCTCACGACCTGATCGAAGTTTTCCTTGGTGAGCTCTACGGTGCTCATGCTTTCTTACCTCTTCCTGGGACCGTTCGGACCTGTCCGGCACAACGGTGGCGTCACTTGCGGTATTCCGCCTGCCCGTGTGGCCGCTGCGCACACCCCCGAGGACACTGTTCCCATGACTGATGCTGATGGTGCGCGAAGCAGTGAGTACGACGTGGTGGTCATCGGGGCCGGCCCCGTGGGAGAGAACGTGGCGGACCGTGCCCGGGCCGCGGGGCTGAGCACCGCTGTCATCGAGTCCGAACTCATCGGCGGTGAGTGTTCCTACTGGGCGTGCATGCCCAGTAAGGCGTTGCTGCGTCCGGTCGTCGCACGTGCGGACGCCCGTCGTGTCCCCGGGCTCAGCGCTGCGGTGCAGGGGCCGCTCGACGTGGACGCGGTCCTTGCCCACCGTGACTACGAGACCTCTGGTTGGAAGGACGACGGCCAGGTCGCCTGGCTGGACAGTATCGGCGCCGACGTCTATCGCGGCATGGGCCGGCTGACGGGAGTCAGGCAGGTGTCCGTCACGGCAGCCGACGGCTCGGAGCGGCACCTCAGCGCCCGGCACGCCGTCGCCGTCTGCACCGGGAGCCGGGCAGTCGTCCCCGCCCTGCAGGGCATCGCGGATGTCCGTCCGTGGACGAGCCGCGAGGCGACCAGCGCCAAGGAGGTGCCCGGCCGGCTCGTCGTCGTCGGCGGGGGAGTGGTCGGCGTGGAGATGGCCACCGTCTGGCAGGGGCTCGGGGCAGAGGTGACCATGCTGATCCGCGGCGACCGGCTGCTCCCCAAGATGGAGCCCTTCGCCGGTGAGCTGGTCGCGGAGGCCCTTGCCGAAGCAGGCGCACGGATCCTGACCGGGGTCTCGACGACCGCGGTGAGCAGGGCCGGCCACGACGGGCCGGTCACTGTCGAACTGGACAACGGGGAACGGCTCGAGACCGACGAGATCCTCTTCGCCACCGGCCGCGCCCCGCGCACGGACGACCTCGGCCTCGACACGGTGGGTCTCGAGCCCGGTTCCTGGCTCGACGTCGACGACAGCTGCCGCGTCGAGGGCAGCGACTGGCTGTACGCGGTCGGCGACGTCAACCACCGCGCACTCCTGACCCACCAGGGCAAGTACCAGGCCCGCATCGCGGGAGCCGCTATCGCAGCCCGTGCGCAGGAGGCCCCCTTGTTGGAGACCGACCGCTGGGGTGCCCACGCGGCCACCGCCGACCACGCGGCAGTCCCCCAGGTGGTGTTCACGGACCCGGAAGCAGCCTCGGTCGGCCTCACGCTCGCCGAGGCTGAGGCGGCAGGCCACCGGGTCCGCGCCGTCGACCACGACCTGGCCGCGGTCGCCGGCTCCGGCCTGTACGCCCAGGGGTACAAGGGCCGGGCCCGGATGGTCGTCGACCTGGATCGCGAGATCCTGCTCGGCGTCACGTTCGTCGGACCGGGCATCGGCGAACTCCTGCACTCGGCGACGGTCGCCGTGGCCGGAGAGGTTCCCATCGACCGGCTCTGGCACGCCGTGCCCGCCTACCCGACGATCAGCGAGGTGTGGCTCCGGCTGCTGGAGACGTACAGAGGTTAGGCACCGCCGTCAGGTACACACAGCGGGAGATGTCTCGATGCGCTGTGCGCTGTGCGCTGTGTGCCTGAAGCCCGTCGGCGTGCACGCGCCCTGGGCTCTGCCGATGGTCCGCTCCGCAGGCGGGTCGGCCCGGTCAGGCACCGTGGGGTGCGGTCGGAAGCTTGATAGGCGACCGGCGGGCGAACGCGCGAGGTGGTGCTGCTCCGGCCGCCGGGGCAGCACCACCGATCGCGCAGCGGACGTGGTTCAGAGCCGTTCGATCCAGATGTTGCGGAACCTCGGGTTCTCACCTGGGTCCCCATGATCCTGCAACCGGATGTGGCCCGGGGCGGGCCCCTCCGGGCGGCCCGCCCCGGTGGGACCGGGGACGGCCACGTCGTCGTGCACGAGTTTGCCGTTCCACCGGAGGGTCACCCGCGCGTCCTCCGTCTTCCTGCCGTCGCTGTCGAAGCGAGCCGCCCGGAACTGGATGTCGTAGTTCTGCCAGGTGCCGGGCGGGGCCGCCGCGTTGACGTCGGGGGCCTTGCGCAGGTAGATCGAACCGGCGTCGTCCTTGGCGGGTACGTCGACGCCGAAGGACTCGAGCACCTGGAGCTCGTACCGTTCCTGGAGGTAGACGCCACTGTTGCCCCGAGCCTGTCCGGTGACGTCCGGCGGGTAGTCGGGCTGGTACCACTCGGCGTGCATCCGGAAGTCGCCGAACTTCTCCTTCGTACGGATGTCCCCGCCGAAGGACTCCATGGAGCCGTCCGCCACCGGCCACTTCGCCGGACCGCCGTCCTTGGACTCCCAGGCGTCGAGGTTCGAGCCGTCGAAGAGAGTGGTGCGCTTCGTCGGGGTGACCGTGAGACTGTCGAGGTTCACATGGCCGTCGTCCTCGGGCCCGTAGGCGTAGGCGAGCGTGTTCGCGCCCTTGCGCAGAGGCACCGATTCGACGTGGGTCGCCCAGGTGTTCCAGGTGACGGTGGAGTCCAGCCAGATCTGCTTCCACCGCTCGCCGTTGACGTACAGGGTCATCGACCTGGGGGTGGGCTCCGGGTCGGAGTTCTGCCCGTTCGCGTACCGCAGGGCGAGGTCGTGCTTCCCCTTCTTGCCGGCGCGTACGGCGAAGGTGGTGCGGGACCCCGGCTCCCAGTTGCTGTCGATGAAGCCCGCACCGGAGTAACCGGCGTGGTTGTCGTTGAACTTGGTGCCGCCGTCCAGGGAGGCGGACTCCGCCTCGTACACCGGCGGCGGCTCGGAACCGTCGGGCAGCGTGTTGAGGCTGTACCACGCCTCGGTGCTCCACAGCTCCGTTCCGGACTCCGCGGCGAACGGGCGGGGCGACTGCACGTGCACCACCCGGCCGGGGCGCAGGCCGTCCATCTTCAGCGTCACGGTCGTGCGGTCGTCGGACAGCGTCGCCGAGGTGACGTCGAGGGTCTCCTCGTCGACCTTCGGGCCGCCGTACCGCGGGGTCGCCACGTAACGCCACTGCTGGGCGGTGTACTTGGCCGTCAGGTCCTCGGCGGTCTCCTCGGACAACGGCTGCGTGTACTCGATCTCGAAGCCGTCGTCGATCGCCCGCATCGCGCGCATGTCGAAGGCGTCCGTGCCGGTGAGCGAGAGCTTCTGGAGTCCGAACTTGAGCTTGCCCTCCTGGCCCCAGTTCCCCGAGTCGCCGATGCCGCCGGCGTAGATCGCCCCGTCCGGGCCGAGACTGATCCGGTTGACCCCGGCCTCCAGGCCCTGCGTCATCCGGAACACCGCACCCTGGTACTCGCCGCCGACCTTCTCCAGGAACGCCCGCTGAAGGCCGCCGTAGGTCACGTCACCGAACACCATCTGACCGGCGAAGGGCCCGTCGGGCAGGAGAAGGGGGTTGCTCGGCGAGTTGGAGATCTCACCGTGCGGCAGCCAGAGGACGGGCTCGGTCACCGGTTGGCCGTCGTACAGGCCGTCAGGGTTCGTGTGGTGGTTGTAGAAGGCGCCCTGCTTGATCCGCACCAGCTTCGACGTCGGCACGTACGCGCCCTGGTTGTCGGTGGCGAAGATGTCCCCCTCCGGGCCCCGGCCGAGGCCGTTCGGCGTGCGCAGTCCCCCGGCCACGTAGGACACCTTTCCCGTGTCCTTGTTGATCTTGAGGGCGCTCCCGCGGTTGGGCACGTTCTGCGGGTCCTGGGTCGCGCCCCCCCGGAACCATGGCGATGCCCGTACTGACGTAGAAGTGCCCCTTCTCGTAGAGCAGCCCGAACGCGAACTCGTGGTAGTTGCCGCCGAACGGCCAGGTTGCGATTTTGCGGTACTCGTCGGTGACCTCGTCGCCGTCCTCGTCGACCAGCGCGGTCAGACCGTCCTTCTCGGACACGTAGAGGGTGCCGTCGACGTACTTGAGGCCCATCGGCTCCAACAGGTTCTCGGCGACCAGTTTCCTGGTGACCTTCGACGGGTCGGTGGCGCCGGTGACGTTGTCGAGCAGGTACACCTGCCCGAGCTCGCTCTCCCTGCTGCCGCCCCAGGTGCTGACGGCCAGCCGGCCGTCCGGCAGCCAGTCCATGCCGGTGACCTGCGGTTCGAAGCCGTCAGGGCGCAGGTCGGTCAGCGTGTAGTCGGGGTGGACACCGGCCAGCGGCAGGCCGTCGCCCGGTGACTCGTCGACGCCCTCGCACAACTTGCGGCCCGGGGAGGTGACCCGGGTGACCTCGGCGTCGGTGCTCAGCACCGAGGTGGGCACGACGGAGAACCCGTCCGCTCCGGGCGGCCGCCACTCCAGCAGAAGGCGCTGATCGTGCTCGCCGTCCCAGTGGTCGATGCGCAGTGCGTGGTGGCCCCCGGCCAGCTCGGTCGAGCCGTCCTTGGCCTGGGCGCCGTGCACGCCCCCGTTGTCGATGACCTCCGCGCCGTCGATGATCAGCCGGGATCCGTCGTCGCTGGTGATGCGGAAGTCATGCTTCCCGGGCGACTCGACGTCGAGATACGCGGTGACCTCGGTGACGAACTTCCCACTCAGCCCGAAGTCCTCGTCAGTGGTCCAGTCGATCGTCGGCTTCAACTCGTCGATGTTCGGTGTCTGTCCGGGCTTGAGCTCGCAGTAGTCGTCCAGCGGCACCTGTACGTCGAACACCCGCATGGTCACGCCCGGTTCCTGGGGCGGTATGTCGGGAGGCTGGGCGGCGGCCCGTCCCGGGGCGAGGGACACGAGGAACAGTGCTGAGAAGAGTACGACCAAGGGCCGCATAGGCCTTCCTCCCTGAGGACCGAGGCAGCCGGCGGTCCGGTGGCGACGGGCTGCCGTTCACAGTGAAGGACAGCTCTCGCCGAAAAGGCAACAGGTCGGTAAGCGCTCTCTGTTCATCGTTGGAAATTTCATGTCGCGGCGACCGGGCAACTGCTCCTCCGGCGGTACCGCGTTCTGCCGGCCCCCGTCACCGAGGCGCTCAGCGCCTACGGTGATGTCGGGCAGACGCGGTACCCGCGAGCGGACGCCGCGCCGTCGGCGGTTTCCGACGCCGGTACCGCCTCGTCCCCGTTGCGATTGACCAGGAGGTGCCAGGCGTTGGTGGCGGCGACCCTCCCGTGCGCAGGCTTCACCGTGGCGAGCACGCCGATCGGGAGGGTCGCCGCCACTACGGCGGCGACCCGGGAGCAGCAACGATGGCTTCCTGGTGGGGCGGGAGAAAGCCGCACCGTGGACCGTCAGCGTTTGGCCCGTGGGGTTGACGCAGGTCCGATCAGGTGTGGGCCCAGCGTTGGTTGCTGCCGTTCGAGCAGGAGTAGAGCTGGATCAGGGTGCCGTTGGCGGTACCGCCTGCGACGGCGTCGAGGCAGAGGCCGGACTGGACGCCGACGATGGATCCGTCGGAGGCGAGGCGCCATTTCTGGTTGTCGCCGCCCCAGCAGCTGTAGGTCTGGACTTTGGAGCCGTTGCCGGTGCCGGCGGCGTCCAGGCACTTGTTGCCGTAGACCCTGAGTTCGCCGGTGTCGGTGTACGTCCACTGCTGGTTGGTGCCGTTGTGGCAGTCCCACAGCTGGAGCTGGGCGCCGTCGGTGGTGTTGCTGCCAGGCGCGTCGAGGCAGCGGCCCGAATCGACGCTCTTGATCGTTCCGGAATCCGAAGGAGGCGTGGTGGAACCGCCGTTGAGTGCGTTGAGCACGGCGGTGTAGGCGGGCTTCTTGCTGCCGTCGCCGTTGAACAGCAGCGGCGTGTCCTGCGATCGCCAGGAGTCGGTGTCGCGCACACCCCAGACGGTGATGCCGAGGCAGCGCGGGACGGCCAGGCAGTCGTTGGTCACGTTGGCGTAGGTCGTGGCCGGGGCGCCCTGGATGTCGAGTTCGGTGATGGCCACGTCGACGCCGAGGGCGGCGAAGTTCTGGAGCGTGGTGCGGAAGTTGCTGTTGTAAGGGCTGCCGCTGTTGAAGTGAGACTGGAATCCGACGCAGTCGATCGGCACGCCGCGCTGCTTGAAGTCCCGGACCATGGTGTACATGGCCTGGGTTTTCGCCCAGGTCCAGTTCTCGACGTTGTAGTCGTTGTAGCAGAGCTTGGCCGCCGGGTCGGCGGCGCGTGCGGCGCGGAAGGCGACCTCTATCCAGTCGTTGCCGGTGCGCTGCAGGTTGGAGTCCCGCCGAGCTCCCGAACTGCCGTCGGCGAAGGCCTCGTTCACGACGTCCCATTGGGCCAGCTTGCCCTTGTAGTGACCCATCACGCCGTTGATGTGGTCGATCATCGCCTGGCGCAGTGTGCCGCCGCTGAGGCTCTGCATCCAACCGGGCTGCTGGGAGTGCCAGGCCAGGGTGTGACCGCGCACCTGCTTGCCGTTCTGCACGGCCCAGTTGTAGACGCGATCAGCGGCCGTGAAGGTGAACTGGCCGCGCTGCGGTTCGGTGGCGTCGATCTTCATCTCGTTCTCGGCCGTCACGGAGTCGAACTCACGGCCCGCGACCGTCGTGTACGTCGAATCGCCCAGCTTGCCGGAGGCGATGGCGGTGCCGAAGTAGCGGCCGCTCTGTGCCGCTGCGGCTCCGAGCGTGCTCTCGGCGCCGTGTGCGGTCGGCGGCGCGACCAGCGCGGCGGCCGTACCGAGGACGCCGACGATCAGCGTCAACAGCAGGCCGCGGAACTTTCGGCGGATGTGGGGTCCGGTAAGGGCATACGAGCCCATGGCTGTGCCTCCAAGGTGGAAATCACGGAACGGCTGGAACGCGGGAACGGAGTGGCCTCCCGTGCCGCAGCCCGGGGGCGGGTCGGAGTCCGTGCTGCACGGAGTTGCCGGACACCGCTTTACGGGGACGGGGCGTTCCTCGAGGCAGACAGGGAGGTGCTCCATCGCGGCTCAGCCGGGGGGACCGTCACGCGGCGTTACGCACCTCTCCCGCTGCGGGAAGAGCCAGGATGCGCTGGTGTCGGTCTCACCGGAACGAAACGGGGTGGCGCAGGTGCATTTATGGTGCGCGGATCTGCGGTGCGGTTGTGCGTGGAGCTGCCGCGCAGCACGGATTCCTCCACGCCGGCGTGGTTCGAGATATCGAGCTGTGCTCGGCTTCTCAGACAGAAATGATTGAGGCTTGACGATGCATCGTCAAGCCTATGGGTGCAGAAATTTTCTGCCTGGAATTCGAAACTTTCGGACTTGGCCGGGCTGCTCGTCGACCCGCCGGTGTCGACTTCCGGGATGCCTCAGCGGTGGCAAGGGTGGCGCGGCGCGCCTCTTGGATGCTGTGGCGTGCGATATTTCGTGGCGGCGATGTCTGCGTACATTTCGGCTCTGACGTCGATACGTGCGAGGGGTGTTGACGCCACCCAGTGGTTCCCTATTATTCAGGTTGCCCGACACATCGACCCGCTTTCGATATATCGAACACAGCGCCTCGCTTTGCCGCACAGCAGGACATCTCCAGGTCGCATCGCCCCATGCGGAGCCGACTCGTACTCACGCCGTCATCTGGCGTCGTCCTGTCGTACCGCGCCACCCGGGCGGCTCGGAGGACCGGTAAAGCACAAGCGGTCTGCCGTGGTGCTCACGGTCCGCTGCCCACCGCACCGCACCGACACTCCGGACGCCCTCTTCAGGGGCCGGCCGGAACCGCCCGCTCGAGGTTGAGGAAGTGCCCATGTGTAGAACACATTTACGCCGCAGGCATCCGTCCGCGTTGCTCGCCGCAGCGGTTGCGGTCCTGGCCGCGTTGGCGGCGCTGCTCGCGGCCGTCCCGGCTCAGGCTGCCTCGACCGGCGCCCTGCGCGGCGTCGGCTCGAACCGGTGCCTCGACGTTCCGGGCGCCGACCAGGCCAACGGCACGTACCTGCAGATTCACGACTGCTGGGGCGGGACCAATCAACAGTGGACGCTGACGGACGGCAACCAGCTGACCGTGTACGGCAGTAAGTGCCTGGATGTTCCGGGCCACGCCACCACGCCCGGCACCCGAGTGCAGATCTGGACCTGTTCCGGCGGTGCGAACCAGCAGTGGCGGGTGAACGCCGACGGTGCGGTCGTCGGGGTGGAGTCCGGTCTGTGCCTGGAAGTTGCGGGCGCCGGTACGGCCAACGGCACCGCGGTGCAGATCGGGACGTGCAGCGGTGCCAACAGTCAGAAATGGGCCGGTCCGACGGGGGCGCCGCCGACCGACGGCCCGTGCTCCCTTCCGTCGGCGTTCCAGTGGACGTCGACCGGCGTGCTGGCGCAGCCGGCGAACGGGTGGGCCGCGGTGAAGGACTTCACCACCGTGACTCACAACGGCAAGCACCTGGTCTACGCGTCGAACGTGTCGGGCTCGTCGTACGGCTCGATGATGTTCAGTCCCTTCACGAACTGGTCGGACATGGCGTCGGCGGGCCAGACCGGGATGAGTCAGGCCGCGGTGGCACCCACGCTGTTCTACTTCGCGCCCAGGAACATCTGGGTGCTGGCGTACCAGTGGGGCGCGTCGGCCTTCGTCTACCGCACGTCCAGCGACCCCGCCAACCCCAACGGCTGGTCCTCACCGCAGCCGCTGTTCACGGGCAGCATCTCGGGCTCCGACACCGGACCGATCGACCAGACCCTTATCGCCGACGGCCAGAACATGTACCTGTTCTTCGCCGGGGACAACGGCAAGATCTACCGGGCGAGCATGCCGGTCGGGAACTTTCCTGGGAACTTCGGCTCGGCGTACACGACGGTCATGAGCGACACCAAGGCCAACCTGTTCGAGGGCGTACAGGTCTACAAGGTCCAGGGACAGAACCAGTACCTCATGATCGTCGAGGCCATGGGTGTGAACGGCCGCTACTTCCGCTCCTTCACGTCCTCCAGCCTGGGTGGGTCGTGGACCCCGCGGGCCGCGAGCGAGAGCAACCCCTTCGCAGGCAAGGCCAACAGTGGTGCCACCTGGACGAACGACATCAGCCACGGTGACCTGGTCCGCAACAATCCCGACCAGACCATGACCATCGACCCCTGCAACCTGCAGTTCCTCTACCAGGGCAAGTCTCCCACCGCGGGCGGTCCCTACGACCAACTGCCGTGGCGGCCGGGTGTCCTCACCCTGCGGCGCTGACCTCGCCGGTTCACGGCGACCGTGATGAGAGGCGGTCCGCAGGCGTGTGGTCGAGCGGTTCGGGATGTCGGCCCCTCCACCTGCTGACCGACGCCCACCCTCCGGAGGGACCCCAGCCGTGCGGCGGCCGGGGTTCCTCTCCCAGCTCTCGCCCACTCCGGTTCAGCCGCCCTCGAAGAGGCCGAGACGGAACGTTGGCCCGGGCGGAGCGGTCCGAGTCAGCTTTGAGGGTCGGCGCGGATGACGAGGTGATGCGGGCTGGAACTGTCCGAGGAATTTGGGATCTGTGATCCGCCTGCCCCTGGATGAGGGCGGCGTGATGATTTCTCGTAGTGCCGGGACGACGGAACTCCTACGTGCTCCGGCTTGTCTACCCTCACTCATGTGTGCACCAATGGGCCGGGCGCGTCCCCGAAGCCGTGAGGGCGCGCGAGGAAAACTGACACGCAGCATGAAATCCAGACCTCCTGTCTGCGGATCCGACGGGGTGGTGCGGCTATTGACGCTCCTGTACGTATCTCCCGCACCGGTTTCGGGATTCTGGATGTCCAGTCGCTGAGGGGTAGTCAAAACAGCCGTAGATCAATTTGTTGCAGATTCTCGGCCTTCGATCCGCTCGGTCGGCCGACGAGCCGGAGGTCCTGCGGGGCGAGAAGCTGAGCCTGCGCAACTGGGGCAGCTTGTTGCTGGGAGTCCGCTTCTGGCCGGACTCCCCGACCAGATCCGGACAGAGGTGTTCGGTGCCACGAAGACGGCGGCCGATTCAGCGGACGCACCGCGGACGGACGAGGGTGAGCACGCCGGACCACTGCTGCGGGCCCGGCCGAGGGGCTCACTTTGATGACTCGCGGCGGTGGTGAGGCTCCCGCGCGCGAGCGGCGCCCGGAGCCGCGATACGGCGCCGAAGGGGCAGGTCGAGGCCTGCTCGACAGGTGAAAAAGCCGGGACGGCCAAGGCTCCGCGCTCCGCGCGCAGGAACCAGGAGGACGACCGTGGCTGAATCCCCCCTCACCGAGCTCAGGAAGTCCGTAGCCGGCAGTCCCACGGCCGAGCGACGGCTCACGGCGGGATCCGCGACGGGGAAGTAGTCGTCGAGCACGGCTGGGCCGTGGCGGAGGAGAACCGCGCGAGGAGTCCGGCACGACTACGACGAGGAAGGCGCCGGCCGAGGACGAGCCGGCGGAGGGCGAGGGCGGGGAGTACGACTCCTGCGGGGGAGGGCATGACGAGGAGGAAAAAAGAGGTGATGATTCTGCGGGACGGGCGTGCTTAAGCCGTCAGGAGCGGGGCACACGGAGGTGGCACGACAGAAACCCCACAGTCGCCGATGGCACGACAGCCCGGTTTTCACCTGGCACGTGTTGTGCTGGAGGCGTACGGGGGATGGTGTATGCCAGTCGTGACGAGGGGCCTGTACACATCGAATATTAGAGATCGGAACTGAAATGATTCTCCTTGGCGCTATTCTGCTCATCATCGGCCTGCTGGTCGGAGTCTCCCTGCTGACGACGATCGGTGGCATTCTCGTCGTGGTCGGTGCGGTTCTGTGGCTTCTCGGCGCGACTGGTCGCAAGGTCGGCGGACGCAAGCATTACTTCTAGCATTACCTTCAGCCGGGCGGTTCGTGGACGGGAACGTCTGCACCGTCGGCTACGCCCCGGGCGTGCGGGGGAGGCACGCTCTCCGGAGGTCACGCGGTCGCCGGTTCCCCTCGGTGTGAATCCCCGTGCGAAGGGCCGGACTGTACGTCCGCGTGACCGGCCGGTGCAGATTTCCGCCAACCGTGGACTCGACTGCGGCAGGCGCCGCCACCTCCGGTGGCAGCGCCCCTGCAGGTGCTCCACACCCTTTCTCGCGTAGTCGGCCGGTCGGCGGATGCCCGGTTGCGACCGCCACCCCGAAGAGTCGGCGTGACGACGAGCCCGCCCCGGCCGAGGCCATGGGCGGGCTCGTCGTCACGCGGGCGGACGACCTGTGGCACCCATCAGCCGTTCGGGATGCCTGCCGGCCACCAGCCGCTCACCGGACACGGGAGCCGGCCCACGATGGAACCTCTCGGTACGACAGCGGCTGCTTAGTCCAACACCCGCCCCTCCTTTGTCCATGGGCGTGCTCACCCCGGGCGGCGCATCTTGGCGTGCACAGATGCCGACAAGCGTCAGGAGAGCGAGCATGCACGCACAGGACCCCGGACCGCGCCGCAGGACCGTGGTGGCGGCCACTGCACTGGCGGGAGCGGGACTGGCCCTCGCCGGACCCGGCTCCGCGCTCGCGGTGCAGCAGAAGACCGTGCTGCGTTCCCGCGAACTGGAAGTGTGCGTCGACCCTGACTTCCCACGCGTCGTCTCGTACACCGAACGGGCCGGCGGGGCCGTACTGCACGGGCAGGAGGACCCCGTCATCTCCGTGCTGATCGACGGGACCGCCCGTACCCCGCGGGTGACCTCACGCTCGGGCCACGACCGCGCTTCGTACACCCTCGCCTTCGACGGCGGTACCGAGATCCGGGTCGAGATCCGAGTCGCCGGCCGCAAGGTCGACTGGCGGGTCACCGGCATCACCGACACACCGGCCCTGCGCGTCGGCACGTTCGAGATTCCGTCACTCGCGTTCCTCTCCGTGCGCAGCGATCAGCCGGGCGCCGCTGTCCTCGCCGCACGTGTCCAGCTCGACAAGGCCACGAGCGGCGACACCCTGATCGAGCTCACGCCAGGAACCGCGCCCGACGCCGCGCCGACGGGCTGCGCGTACGCCGTCGTCGCGCACGACCGGCTCGGCGGCGCCGTGGAGACCAACACGACGTACGACAAGCCCGACAGCGTGCCAGGCGCCACCTGGGAGAACGGGCGGTTGTGGCGGCAGACCGTCAGAAAGGACGGTTACGTCAAGGCACAGCTCGCCTGCGGTCAGTGGACGCACCGTGCGGCGACCGCACCCCTGAACGCCACCGAACCGCTCCCGTACGCCACCGTGATCATCACCGGTGACCGCAACGGCGACGGGGTGGTGGACTGGCAGGACGCCGCCATCGCCTTCCGTGACATCATGGTCGACCCGTTGGGCGCCGACGAGCAGCACCTCCGGGTCGTCCCGCACATCCCGTTCAACTTCGCCAGCCAGGCCACCAACCCGTTCCTCGCGACGCTCGACAACGTCAAGCGCATCTCCCTCGCTACGGACGGGCTGCGCCAGTACACACTCCTCAAGGGCTACCAGTCGGAGGGCCACGACTCGGCCCACCCCGACTACGCGGGCCATTACAACGCGCGCGCGGGCGGCCTCGAGGACCTCAACACGCTCGTGCGCGAGGGACGCAGGTGGGGAAGCGATTTCGGTGTCCACGTGAACGCCACAGAGTCGTACCCCGTCGCTCACGCGTTCTCCGAGACGCTCGTCGACAAGAGCGACGAACAGTGGGACTGGCTCGACCAGAGCTACCGCATAGACCAGCGGCGCGATCTCGTCTCAGGCGACATCATCAAGCGTTTCCAGGACCTCAGGGACGAGACCGACCCCGCCCTGAACATGCTCTACATCGACGTGTTGCGTGAATCCGGCTGGACCTCCGACCGGCTCCAGCGGGCCCTGCGCGAGCAGGGCTGGCAGGTCACCACCGAATGGGGCCACGGCCTCGAGCGCTCCTCCGTCTGGTCCCACTGGGCCACCGAGACCGACTACGGCGGCGACACGTCCCGAGGCATCAACTCGCGGCTGATCCGCTTCATCCGCAACCACCAGAAGGACGTCTTCGCCGACAAGTGGCCGACGCTCCTCGGCATCCCGCGCACCGGCAACTTCGAGGGCTGGGTCAACAAGACCGACTGGAACACCTTCTACCAGCAGATCTGGACCGACAGTCTGCCCGCCAAGTACCTCCAGGCCTACCCGGTCAGGACCTGGGGCGCCCACGAGATCACGTTCTTCGGCCCGACGAAGACGTCTGTGGAAGACACCGACGGCACCCGTCGCATCACCACCGACGGCCGTGTCGTCTACGAAGGGGGAAGTTATCTGCTGCCGTGGGAGCCGCGCGAAGCCACCGACCCGCACCGCCTGTACCACTACAACCCGGCAGGAGGCAGCAGCACCTGGCACCTGCCGCGGGGCTGGGCCGGCCGGCCGGAGGTCGCCCTGTACCGACTCTCCGACCAAGGACGCACGTACGCCGGTGCGTTGCCCGTACGCTCCGGCCGCGTCACCATCGAGGCCGAGGCGAAGCAGCCGTACGTCGTCCACCGCACCCGGATGCCCGCGAACCCGGACCCGGAGTGGGGTCAGTCGACGCCCCTCCGCGACCCGGGCTTCAACTCCGGTTCCCTGGAGGGCTGGGACGTCAGCGGTCCGGCGTCCGTCGAGCTCAGCGCCCTCGGCGACTACGAACTCGTCATCGGCGCCGGTCCGGCCGCTGCCGTCGGCCGGCGGCTCGCACGCCTGGCGCCGGGCACCTACGCCGCGTCCGTACAGGTGGAGGTGGGGGAGAGGGCCGGGGAGCGGCGACGGGCCGCGCTGACCGTGCGCACCTCCGACGGAACCGTCACCGAGAACTGGACGGACTCCTCCACCGCCGTCAACCTCGTCGCGGCGGACCGTAAGCACGACACCCGCTTCCAGCGCATGTTCACGTACTTCAGCGTGCCGGACGGCCCAGGCCCCGTGGACCTCACCCTGCGCACCGAGGAAGGGAGCGCCAGGGTCCGCTTCGACAACGTGCGGATCGTCGCCGCGCAGCGCACCACCAAGGCCGGAGCCGTGGCCTTCGAGGACTTCCAGCACGTGCCCCAGGGCTGGGGCGTCTTCGTCAAGGGCGACGCGGGCGGTTCGACGGACCCGCGCACCCACATCGCTGAGCGGCACGCCCCGTTCACCCGGCGTGGCTGGAACGGCAAGGCGATCGATGACGTCGTCGACGGGACCCAGTCGCTCAAGTCGCGTGGCGAGAACGACGGCCTGGTCCACCGCACCGTGCAGCACACCGTCCGATTCGAGGCGGGCAAGCGCTACCGGGTGACCTTCCGGTACGAGAACGAGAAGGCAGGACAGTACGCCTGGATCACCGGGGTCGACACGCCGGCCTCCCGCGAACTGGACCGCAGGGACCTTCCCGTCGCCACCTCGCCGACCGTGCTGAGCTACGAGTTCACCGCACCGCCGGAAGGTGAGACCTGGGTCGGCCTGCGCAAGACAGGTGACGACGGGACCGCGGAGTTCGTCCTCGACTCCTTCGAGGTGCGCGAGGCGTGACGGGCCTGTGGGGCGGGCTACGGGGCGGACGAGACGGGCGGGTCCTGTGCCGCCCTCCTCGTCCACCCCGTGCGCGCCCCTCAGCCGAGGGTCAGCAGACGTTCACCCGAGTGCTCCAGCTCCAGGACCCACACCTCGTTTACGCCTTCACGGAGCAAGGGCCCGGGAACGTACAGGGACTGCTGGGGACCCACGTTCCAATAGCGTCCCAGGCAGAAGCCGTTCACCCACACGAAGCCGCGTTCCCACCCCGGCAGGGCGACCGTGGCGTCACCCGCGCCGCACACGTCGAAGGTTCCCCGGAAGAGACCTGTCGCGCCCGCCTCCGGAGAGCGGAACGGAACCTCTCCCAGCGCGTCCGCGCCTTCGAAGGCGTCCAGGGCCAGCCCCCGCGCCCGTACGCCGTGCAGGTACTGCCGGTCGTGCAGGACGCCCCCCGCGATCCCCTTCGGCTCGGCGAAACGCGGCCCGTAGTTGATCCGCCCCAACGACTCCACCCACAGCTCCACGGACGCCGGCCCGGAGACGGGCTCGTCCAGCCCGGTGTACGAACCGGCCTCGGCGGGGCCGCCGCCCAGCACCCCCGCCCGTGCGCCGTCGACGTACACCACCGCCCGGTCCCGCAGCCCGGTCACACCCAGCGGATACGGCCGGCGTGGCCCCGGCACGTCCACCCGGTAGCGGACCAGCCCCCGGTCCACCCCCAGCTCCTCGAAGGTCGGTGGCATCACCCACTCGGCCTCCGGACCCCCGAGGCTGTCCATGACGTCACTCAGAGGTGCCCAGTCCACGAGCTCCGCGCGCACCGGGCCGGTCAGTGCGGCGGGCGGAGCGGGCACGTCGGGCAGTGGGGCGTCCTTCTCCTGATGAAGGGCGAGGACGTCCCTGAACAGCCAGAACTTCTCCGTGGGACGGCCGTACTCGTCGATGGGGGCGTCGTAGTCGTACGACGTGACAGTCGGCTGGAGCTCCCCGCCGTGCAGTTCCCCGGAACGGTTCGCCCCCGACCAGCCGCCGAAGTTCGTACCGCCGTGCGCCATGTAGATGTTGACGGACGCGCCGCACCGAAGGATCTCCTCCAACGCCGAAGCCGCGTCGGCGGGATCCCGTACCACCGGCTCCGCACCCCAGTGACCGAACCACCCGCACCAGAACTCCATGCACATCAGCGGCCCGTCAGGACGGTGCCGCCGCAGTGTCGCGAAACCCTCCCGCGCACCCGAACCGAAGTTCGCCGTCGCCAGCACCCCCGGCACCGAACCACCGGTCAGCATGTGGTCCTCCGGCCCGTCGGACGTGAAGAGCGGCACCGTCACACCGAGCTCGCGCAAGATCTCCGCGAGGCGGCCCAGATACACGTGGTCGGAGCCGTAACTGCCGTACTCGTTCTCGACCTGCACCATGATCACGGGCCCGCCGCGGTCGATCTGCCGCCGCACCACCTGCGGCAGCAGTCGCCGGAACCACCGCTCCACCTGCCCCAGGTACTCCGGATCGCGGGTCCGCACCCGAGTGCCCAGCGTCCCCGTCAGCCAGTGCGGCAGGCCGCCGTTCTCCCACTCGGCACAGATGTACGGACCCGGCCGCACGATCGCCCACAGGCCCGCCGCCTCCGCAGCGTCCAGGAACCGCCCCAGCGCCTCCACATCGCGACCGCGTCCCTGCCGCGGCTCGTGGAGATTCCACGGGACGTACGTCTCCACACAGTTCAGGCCCATGGCACGCAGCATCGCCAGCCGGTGTCCCCACTGGTCCTCGTGCACCCGGAAGTAGTGCACAGCGCCCGACAACAGCCGTACGGGCCGCCCGTCCAGCTCGAAATCCGCCTGACCCACCTTGAACTCAGCCACGGTCCCCACCTCTCGTTCCGCCACCACCCCACCTCACCCCCTGGCGGCGGAGCCGTCCATGGACAAAGATCAGCGCTGTTTGGACACAACGGAACGCCGGCGAACCGGGGCGGGGAGGACACGGACCGGATGTACCACACCTGGATGCGCTATTTCACGCCCGGCCCCGCCCACCGGAAGCTGGGTCTGGTCTGCCTCGGAGTCGGCCTCCAGCACGGCACGCTGCCCCCGGTCGGACCCCGCACCCTCGACCACCACGTCGCGGTCGTCATCAGCGCGGGCAACGGCTGGTACCGCAGCCCCGACGGCAGGGACACCCCCGTGACCGCCCCCGCACTGATCTGGCTCGTACCGGGCATCCCGCATCACTACGGTCCCGACCCCGACACCGGGTGGGACGAGAGCTTCGTCGACTTCAGCGGCCCGGCCACCGCCCCGTACACCGAGCTCGGCTACATCGAACCCGACCGCCCGGTCGTCCCCCTGGCGGGCACCGCGTCCGTCCGCGCCGCGGTGAGCCGCATCACGCGTGCGGCCCGTCACGGTAACCCCCTCCTGGAAGTGGAGACGGGTGCCGCCGTGCACGAACTGCTCGTCGCCCTGCGCCGCGCCCGGGCCGATGTCGGAGCCGACGGGGACCCCGTACTGAACGCTCTCGCCCGCGACGCCTTCCAGCCCCTGTCCGTCGCCGAACACGCCTCCCGCCACGGAATGACACCCGCCGAACTGCGCACCGCCGTACGACGGGGCGCCGGATGCAGCCCCAAGGCATACCTCCTCGGTATCCGCCTCGGCCGTGCCAAGGAGCTCCTCGCCGCCACCGAGCTCCCCGTCGCCACCGTGGCCCGCCGGGTCGGCTACGACGACCCCGCCTACTTCTCCCGCCTCTTCACCCGCCGCGTCGGGATGGCCCCGGTCCGGTTCCGTGAGCAGCAAGGCCGTGCGGTCCCCGGTGGCTGGAGCCATCAGATCCCGGACCCCGAGCACCCGCCGACCATCTCCGCCCCATCGACGCGAGCCCTCTGACCACGGTCTCCGGGGACGGCTCGGCGGGCCGCCTCCTCGATGGTCAGCCGGGTGCCGCTGTCGTAGGCCTCCGTGAACCCGGAGGCGCCCAGGGCGGCCCGCACCGAAGCGGTGGATGCGGTCGACATCGGTGCGTTCGGCGGGTGGCAGCGGGGCCCCGGCCCCGCGGCGTGCGGCCGCCGCCGCACCCAGCAGGACGGCGGCGGAGGTGGCGGCGGGCCCGTCGCGACGAAGGGCCGCCGCACCTGCGAGACCTTCCAGGGAGAGCGCGAGGGCACGGGGCTCGGCGAGGACGCGGGCGATCCCCAGCCCCTCCGAGTGGTGGGCCGCCGCCCCGCTCGCGTCGCCACGGAGCTCGGCGACGAAGCCGAGCTCGGCCAGGAGCAGGTGGTCGCCGGCCGGCGACGACACATCGGAGTAACCGTCGCGGAGGCGCAGCAGGTGCGCCTCGGCCCCGTCGAGGTCGCCCGAGCGGCGTGCGCCGAGGGCGAGGCCCATCCCGGCGTGGATCTCTCCGTACTTGTAGCCTTGCCCGACCGCGATACGACGCGCCTGTTCGTGCAGGTCGCGGGCGCGGTCCCACTCGCCGGCGAGCAACGCCAGGCGGCCGAGCCCGGAGAGGCGCGCGGACACCTCCGCCTCCAGGCCCAGCTCCCGCGCCATCCGGAGCCCCTCGTGCTGGCGGCGCTCCGCGTCCTCGTAGGCGCCTTTGATCTCGGCGAGCGCGGCGAGCGGGGAGACTGTCTGCAACTCGCCCCATTCGTCACCCAGTTCGCGGAAAAGCAGGGCGCTTCGCACCCCGTCACGGCCGAGAGCTTCGAGGTCTCCGGAGACCAGTGCGAGTGTCGCGCGCAGGCCGAGGGCGGCTGCGGTGCCCCACGGGTCCTGTGCCGTGGTGAACAGGGTGAGCGCACGGGTGTTCAGGTCAGTGCCCCCGGCCAGGTCCCCCGCGCTGAACAGGCCGTACGCGCAGAGCCACAGGGCACGCGCGCGGCGTACGAGGTCGGGAACGGCGTCGCCGGCGGGGCCGCCCTCCCTTGCTGTGCGACTGCTCGCCGTGGTGGTGGCGACCGCTGTGCCATCTCCGGTGAGCAGTGCGAAAGCAGTGTCCAGCAGAGCGAGTTCGGCAGGTGGGGAGGGGCCCGAACACGCGGCCAGCACTGATCTTGAACTGCGGCGGGCCTCGGTGAGGCGGCCACGCAGGAGCCACCACCAGGCCAGAGCGGTGACCAGCCGGACCGCCTCCTCCGGTTCGCCCGCGCCCGCGCGGCGCAACGCCTCGTCGAGCGCCGTACGCAGATTCCCGGCCTCGGCGTCCAGCCGGGCCAGCCAGGACCGCTGCCCGGCGCCGCGCAACTGCGGCTCGGCGTGTTCGGCGAGGGCCCGGTAGTGGCGCAGGTGACGGTCCCGTACGGCGGTGAAGCCCTCCCTCTCGTGCAGCCGCTCGGTCGCGTACGCGGCGACGGACTCCAGGAGGCGGTAGCGGGGGCCGTCGCGCCGGTCCACCACCGCCACCAGAGACCGGTCCACCAGCCTGGTGAGGAGGTCGAGCACCTCCTCCCGGGGGACCTCGTCCCCCGCGCAGACCGCTTCGGCGCCGTCCAGGTCGCAGCCGTCGCTGTGCGCGGCGAGGCGGCACAGGACGATGCGCTCGGATGTGCCGAGCAGCTCCCAGCTCCAGTCGATCACCGCTCGCAGCGTCTGCTGACGCGCGGGCGCGCCGCGCTGCCCGAAGGTCAGCAGCCGGAAGCGGTCGTGGAGCCGGGCGGCCAACCCCTGTACACCCAAAGCCCGCACGCGGGTGGCCGCGAGCTCCAGGGCGAGCGGAATGCCGTCGAGGCGACGGCAGATCTCGGCGACGGCCCGACGCTCGGGTTCGTCCGGATCGCACGGGAAGCCGGGGGCAGCGGCGGCCGCGCGCTCCATGAACATCCGGACGGCGTCGTCGGGCCGCAAGGGCTCGACGAGGAACACCGCCTCGCCCGCGAGACCGAGCGGCTGCTGCCCGGTGGCCAGGACGCGCAGTCCGGGGGCGGTGCGCAGGAGCAGCTCGGCGAGTTCGGCGGCGGCGTCTACGACGTGCTCGCAGTTGTCCAGCACGAGCAGGGTGCGGCGGTCGCGCAGGACGGCGGCGAGACGGTGCGGCAGGGAGCGAACGGCGGGACTTGTGCCCGGCAGTGGGCGAGGGGCGTGGTCCTGGATGCCGAGAGTGGCGGCGACGACCTGCGCCAGGTCCGCGGGGGAGCCCTCGCGGACGCCGGAGAACTCGACGAGCCACGTCCCGTCACCCGGCTCACCGGCCCCTGCGCTGTCCCGCTCGGCGGTGGCCGCCGCCACGGCCAGCCGGGTCTTGCCGACGCCACCGGGACCGGTGAGGGTCACCAGCCGTTTCTCCGTGAGGAGCCGGGAGAGCCGGTCGAGGGCCTTACGGCGGCCGATGAGGGGGGTGAGGGGGACGGGGAGGTTCGAAGGGGAACCCGGCCCGGCTGCATCCCTGACACCCCTGCCGGCCACGGTGCTCGCCGCGCCCGCTCCGGGGACGAGGGACACTCCCGGCGTCCCGGCGGCCCCCGAGCTCAGCTCCGGATCCTGCCGGAGCACCGCCCCGTGCAGGGCGGCCAGTTCGGGGCTCGGATCGACCCCCAGCTCCCCGACGAGCCGCGACCGCAGGTCGTCGTACGACGCCAGCGCCTCGCTCTGGCGTCCCGCCGCGTACAGGGCCCTCATCTGGACTGCGCGCAGACGCTCCCGCAGAGGGTGACGCGCCACGAGGTCGGCGAGTTCCCCGGTGAGGAGCGCGTGGTCCCGTGCCTCCAGGCGTGCCTCCGCCCGCTCCTCCAGCACGTACAGCCGCTGCTCCGCGAGGCGCTGCACGGCCCCCCGTACGAACCCGAGGTCCGCGAAGTCCGCGTACGCGGGCCCCCGCCACAGGTCCAGTGCCTCGGTGAGCAACGCGGCCCGGAGGCGCGGGTCCTGGACGGGGCGGGCCTCGGTCACCAGGGCGCGGAACCGTACGGCGTCCACCTCGTCGGCGCCGTCGAGCCGCAGCAGGTAGCCCGGGGGCTGTCGAACCACCCGGTCCCGGCCGATGACCCGACGCAGCTGGGACACCTTGGCCTGCAAGGCGGCCCGTGGCCTGCCCGGAGGCACGTCGCCCCACAGATCGTGGATCAGCCGGTCTGCGGAGACCGGCCCCTCGTCGTTCGCGAGCAGGTCCGCCAGCAAGGCCCGGACCTTGGCCTCGGGGACTCCGGCCTCGCGCCCCTCGCCGTCCCACACCACCAGTGGCCCGAGCACCCCAAACCGCATGGGAACCAACGTACATGTGCGGCAACCGGCACATGGCGGGCTTCCGGCAGCGTCGGCCCCACCGCCCGCCGGGTCGTGGGCCGGTCCGATGGTTTCCGGAGGTTTTTCCGAAGCGCCGCGGTACAGAGTCGTCCCCGCGGTCGGCACCGAGCGCCGGCGAGGACCGATCGCCCCTGGAGGGAGCGGCACCCAAGCCCCCACCAGTCACCTCGACGCCCCACACCTCCCTTCCGCAAGACCTGGAGCAGACCCCATGAGCACCGAACCCGACACGGCGCCCGCCGCTGCGGTGGCACCGGACCCGCAGAGCGGAGACGAGGTACGCGAAAGACTTCCGCTGGTCGCTCTGCTCGCCCTGGCCACCGCCGTATTCGTCACCAGCCTCACCGAGACCCTCCCCGCCGGTCTGCTGCCGGCGATGAGCCAGGACCTGCGGGTGAGCGAGTCCGCGACCGGGCAGACCGTCACGGTCTACGCGATCGGCACCGCGCTGACCACGATCCCGCTCATAGCGGCCACCGCGGGCCGGCGGCGCAAGGCGCTGCTGCTCACCGCCATGGCGGGCTTCGCCGTCGCCAACACCGTCACGGCCTTTTCGTCCGTCTACGAACTGACGATGGTGGCGCGGTTCTTCGCCGGTGTCGCGGCCGGTCTCGCCTGGGCCCTTCTCGCCGGCTACGCGCGGCGCATGGCACCCGCCCGGCTCCAGGGCAAGGCCATGGCCGTCGCCATGGCGGGTATCCCCGTCGCACTCGCCGTCGGCGTGCCCGCCGGTACCTTCCTCGGTGACCGGCTCGGCTGGCGGGTGGCGTTCCTGTCGATGACGGTGCTCACACTGCTGCTCCTGGTGTGGATCGTCGCGGCCGTACCGGACTTTCCCGGGCCGGGGCGTGGCGAGCGGCCGAAGATGCTGCGTACTCTGCGTGTTCCGGGCGTGACCCCGGTCCTCGTCGTCACGCTCGTCTTCGTCCTGGCCCACACCGTCCTGTACGCGTACATCGCCACGTACCTCGACGACCTGGGTCTGGGCGGCAGCACGGGATCCGTGCTCCTGGTCTTCGGCGCGGCGTCACTGGCGAGCATCTGGATCGTCGGCACGCTGATCAACCGCCGGCTGCGCGGCCTCACCATCGGCAGCGCCCTGCTGGTCGCCCTTGCCGTCGCACTCCTTGCCCTCCTCTCCGACACCGCCGCACCGGTCCACATCGCCGCGGTCCTGTGGGGTCTGGGCTGGGGCGGCGTGCCCACGCTGCTCCAGACCGCGGTCGGTGACGCGGGCGGGGAATCCGCCGACTCCGCGCAGGCGATGCTCGTCACGCTCTGGAACCTCGCGATGGCGGGCGGAGGCATCGCCGGAGGCATCCTGCTCGACGCGGTCGGCAGCGAGTCGTTCCCCTGGACGGTCCTGCTGCTCCTGCTGCCGGTGATCGCGGTCGTCCTGTACGCCCGACAGGCCGGCTTCCCTTCCCGGCGGCCGGTGGCTACGACCCAGGCGACAGGGGTGGACCCGGGGTGACACCTAGCAGGTGCGGCGACCGGAGGGCGGTGGCTCCGGGGGTTCCCGCTCGTGTGCGCCGTCTCGACCCCCGGCCACCGCACCCGTCGCCGCGGATCGGTCGCCAGGGCGTGAACGCCTCATGAAGTAAGGCCGGTCGCCCTGTGCGGACGCGTGCGCACCCGTGCACGCTTCGCAGAGGCACCACGCAACCACCCGTCCTACTGCCCGACTCCGCAGGAGGAGACCGCACCGTGCCCGTGACCCGAAAGAAGCAGGTGCACCTCGCAGCGCAGCTGCCCGGCATCAACAACGTGACCGTCTGGTCGGACCCACGCTCCGGGAGCCAGATCTCCATCGACTCCTTCACCCGGCTCGCGCGGACCGCCGAACGCGGCAAGTTCGACTTCTTCTTCCTCGCCGAGGGACTGCGGTTGCGCGAGCACAAGGAGCGGGTGTATGACCTGGACATCGTGGGACGCCCGGAGAACCTGACCGTGCTGAGCGCTCTGGCCGCCGTCACCACGCACCTCGGCCTCGCCGCCACGGTCAACGCCACTTTCAACGAGCCCTACGAGGTGGCGCGCAGGCTCGCGACCCTGGACCTGCTCAGTGGCGGGCGGGCCGCCTGGAACGTGGTCACCAGTTACGACGCGTTCACCGGCGAGAACTTCCGCCGGGGCGGCTACCTCCCGGAGGCCGACCGCTACACCCGGGCCGCCGAGTTCCTCAGCACGGCAAGGGAGTTGTGGGACAGCTGGGCCGAAGGCGACCTGAAGGCCGACGCGGCGACGGGAGAGTTCGTACGCGCAGGGGCCGGCCGTTTCGCCCACCGGGGCCCGCACTTCGACATATCCGGCCGGTTCACCACCCCGCCCGGCCCTCGAGGTCACCCGGTGATCATCCAGGCCGGCGAGTCCGACGCGGGCCGTGAGTTCGCCGCGTCCGACGCCGATGTCATCTTCAGCAGACACAACCGTATCGACGTGGCCCGGGAGTTCTACCGGGACGTGAAGCAGCGGCTGGCCGGATACGGCCGCAGCCCCGGCGAGCTGCTGATCCTCCCCACAGCCGGCGTGGTCGTCGCCGACACCGACGAGGAGGCCGCCGCCCACGCCGACGGGATCAGCCGCGAGCTGGTGAGCCCGCAGACCGCGATCGCCCACCTGGAGGCGGTCTGGGGACGGGACCTGTCCGCGTACGACCCCGACGGGCCGTTGCCCGACATCGAGCCGGAGGACGACGAGCACCTCCTGAAGGGGCATTCCGAGTTCCGTAAGGATCGGGGAGGGACGGCCCGGCGGTGGCGCAAGCTCGCGGCGGAGCGGAACCTGTCCATCCGAGAGCTTGTCGTCGAGGTCGGGGGGCGCCGGACGTTCGTCGGCAGTCCGCGCACGGTCGCCGACGCGATCGACCACTTCGTCCAGACCGATGGCGCCGACGGCTTCGTCCTCGTCCCCCACCTCGTTCCCGGCGGCCTGGACGACTTCGTGGCCCGGGTGGTGCCGCTGCTCCAGGAGAAGGGCGTCCACCGTGACGACTACAGCGGCACCACGCTCCGCGAGCACCTGGGCCTGTCCGACGTACCCCGCCCGGTCCGGCGACGCGCGTCGGACAGGCGCGACGAGAAGGAGACCTCCGCATGACCGGTACGGGCGGCGCCACCGGCACGACGGGCGCTGCCGGCGCTCCACTCCACCTCGCGGTCGCACTCGACGGTGCGGGCTGGCACCCGGCGGCCTGGCGCGAGGAGGGCGCCCGGCCCGGTGAGCTGCTCACCGCCGCGTACTGGGCCGATCTGGTCGCGGAGGCCGAACGGGGCCTTCTCGACTTCGTCACCTTCGAGGACGCCCTCGGGCTTCAGTCCGTCGCCTTCCACCGGCCCGACGACCGTACCGACCAGGTCAGGGGCAGCGTGGACGCGGTGCTGCTCGCGGCGTACCTCGCCCCGCTCACCACCCGCATCGGCCTGGTCCCGACCACGAACGTCACCCACACCGAACCGTTTCACCTCGCCATCGGCATCGCCACGCTCGACCACGCGAGCAAGGGCCGCGCCGGATGGCGCCCGCAGATCTCGTCTCGCGCGGCCGACGCCGCCAACTTCGGCCGTCGCACCACGCCCCAGGTCACGGAGGAGGACGTGACCGACTCCGAACTGATCGCCGAGCGGTTGCGAGAACTCTTCGCGGAGGGCGTCGATGTCGTGGAGGCGGCCCGGCGGCTCTGGGACAGCTGGGAGGACGACGCGGAGATACGGGACGCGGCGACCGGCCGTTTCATCGACCGCGACAAGGTCCACCACATCGACTTCCAGGGCGCGAACTTCAGCGTGAAAGGCCCCTCGATCACCCCGCGCAGCCCCCAGGGCCAGCCGCCGGTGGTGAGCCTGGCGCACGCCTCCACGCCGTACGGGTTCGCGGCTCTCAGCTCCGACGTCGTCCACATCACCCCGCACGGAAGGGCGGGCACGGTGGCGATCCTCGCCCAGGTCGACGAGGCGGTGAAGCGCACGGGAAGGGACGTGACGAACCGTCCGCTGAAGATCTTCGCCGATCTCCTCGTCCTGCTGGACGAGGAGCCGGGCGCGGCCGCCAGGCGCCTGGCACGCCTGGACGGGGTGGCCGGCACCGAACTCGGCTCCGACGCCGAGATATTCACCGGCACGCCCGGCGAACTGGCCGACCTCCTGCTCGACCGACGCACCGTCGGCCTGGACGGCTTCCGCCTGCGTCCGGGCACCCTGCCGCACGATCTGACGGCTGTCACCCGGGGACTGGTCCCGGAGCTGCAACGGCGGGGGGCGTTCCGCGAGAAGTACGAACACGGCACCCTGAGAGGCCACTTGGGCCTGCCGCGCCCCGCCGGACGCTACACGAAGGCGGGTTGACGGGCCCTGGAGGGAAGCAGCCCGATCCCGGGGCGGACACCGTGTGAGGGCCCCGGGCAGGATCCCGTCGTCATGCCCTCCCGCCCCGGTGCGCCCCCGAGCACCCGGCACCAGCAGCAGCTGACTTGGTGGACCGTCGGCCCGTCGACGGACCTGCCTCCCGCCCGGGCGCCGGGCCAGCCGGTGGATCGACGCGGTGAGGCGTGGCGGGGGGTGGGCCACGGACGCCATCGCGTGTAGCCTCCCACCAGCCGTCGGCGTGGGCAGGTCCGTGGCGCCGGTGAGGGCTTGCGTTCTCCAGGTGTACGGCGTGGTGTCACGAACCCACCCCCGTCCGGTACCCCGGGACCGCTGTCCTGGGGGCGCCCCTGACACCCCCACATCCAGAGGTCGTCACCCATGACAGAGCTCGACCGCCGCAGGTTCCTGCAGATCGCCGGAGGCACCGCCGCCTTCACGATGCTGAACGAGAGCATCGCGAGGGCCGCCGCCATTCCGGCGCAGGGCAGCACAGGATCGATCCAGGACATCGAGCACATCGTCGTCCTGATGCAGGAGAACCGTTCCTTCGACCACTACTTCGGGACGATGAAGGGGGTGCGAGGCCTCGGTGACCCCCGCCCGGTGCTCCAGGACAACGGCAGGTCCGTCTTCCACCAGTCCGACGGGACGAAGGACGTCCTCCCCTTCAACCCGCAGGTGGACGACCTCGGGATGCAGTTCCTCGAAGGCCTGGACCACGACTGGGCCGGTGGCCATCAGGCCTACAACAACGGCAAGTACGACAAGTGGGTGCCGGCCAAGACCCCCACGACCATGTCGCACATGACACGGAACGACATCCCCTTCCACTACGCCCTCGCCGACGCCTTCACCGTGTGCGACGCCTACCACTGCTCCTTCATCGGAGCCACCGACCCCAACCGCTACTACCTCTGGTCGGGCCACACCGGCAACGACAGGACGGGCGGCGGCCCGGTCCTCGGCAACCAGGAGGCCGGCTACGACTGGAAGACGTACCCCGAGCGGCTGGAGGCGGCCGGGGTCTCCTGGAAGGTCTACCAGGACATCGGTGACGGCCTGGACGCGGCCGGGTCCTGGGGCTGGATCAACGACGCCTTCCGCGGCAACTACGGCGACAACTCCCTGCTGTACTTCAACAGCTACCGCAACGCCCAGCCCGGCAGCGCTCTGTACGAGAAGGCCCGCACCGGCACCGACGTCAAGGCGGGCGGCACCTACTTCGACCGGCTGCGCGCGGATGTGACGGACGGAACCCTCCCGGAGATCTCCTGGATCGCCGCCCCCGAGGCCTTCAGCGAGCACTCGAACTGGCCCACGAACTTCGGCGCCTGGTACATCTCGCAGGTCCTGGACGCGCTGACGGCGAACCCGGCGGTGTGGGCGAAGACCGCCCTGTTCATCACCTACGACGAGAACGACGGCTTCTTCGACCACGTGGTGCCGCCGTACCCGCCGGCCTCCTCGGCCTGGGGCCTGTCCACGGCGGACGTGTCGAAGGACCTGTACACGGGCGGCGGGGGTTACGCGGCGGGCGCGTACGGGCTCGGCCCGCGCGTGCCGATGATCGTGGTCTCACCGTGGAGCAAGGGCGGCTACGTCTGCTCCGAGACCTTCGACCACACCTCGGTGATCCGCTTCATGGAGAAGCGCTTCGGGGTGGGGGAGCCCAACATCTCGCCGTGGCGCCGCGCCGTCTGCGGGGATCTGACCTCGGCGTTCGACTTCGCCCGTGCGGACATTGCTCCCGCAGCCCTGCCCTCCACGGCCGGGTACGTGCCGCCGGACAGGAACCGGCACCCCTCCTACCGGCCGACCCCGCCGCCCACGGGCGCGCTGCCGAGCCAGGAGGCGGGCTCCAAACTGACGCGGGCCCTCGGCTACAGCCCGTACGTGGACGGCCGGGCCACCGTCTCCACCGGCAAGTTCACCCTGACCTTCTCCGGCGGACCCACTCTGGGCGCCCACTTCCACAGCACCTCGGGGAACCGTACGGACGGCCCGTGGCCCTACACCGTCGAGGCGGGCAAGACCCTCTCGGACACCTGGAGCACCAGCGCTTCCACCGGCAACCGGATCGATCTCACCGTATGGGGCCCGAACGGCTTCCTGCGGACCTGGCGGGGCCTCGCGAAGACCACCGGCCCCGAGGTCACCGCCCGCCACCTGACAGCCGGCGGCAACCTCGCGCTCAGCATGACCAACTCCGCCCGCAGCGCGGTCAACCTGACGGTGACCAACACCTACGACGGTGCGGCCCAGACCTTCAAGGTCAACCCCGGTGCGACCGTCTCCCACACGGTCGCCCTGCGCACCACCGCCCGCTGGTACGACGTCGAGGTCGTCTCCGACACCGACGCGACCTTCCTGCGCCGCTTCGCCGGTCACGTGGAGACCGGCGAAGCGGGGGTCTCCGACCCGGCAATCAGGACGGACTGACGCAGCCCCCGGCCACCGGGGCCCGGCCGACCGGCGCCGTGGCGGTCACCAGGTGACAGGGAGGGAGTGGAGGCCGTAGATGAGGGCGTCGTACTTGAAGGGAGTGGCGTCGAGGCCGTCGACGGCCCGGAGGGTGGGGATGCGGCGGAAGAGGGTGGGATAGATGACCTGCAGTTCCATGCGGGCCAGTGGCTGGCCGACGCAGTGGTGGCTGCCGGCGCCGAACGCCTGGTGCTGACGTGCGTTGCGGGTGATGTCGAGGCGGTCGGGCTCGGGGAAGACCGAAGGATCGCGGTTGGCGAGTTCGCCGAGGAGGATGACGCCGTCCCCGGCGCGGATGGTGTGGCCGGCGATCTCGATGTCCTCCAGGGCGGTACGGCGTCGGCCGAGGTGGACGATGGAGAGGTAACGCAGGAGTTCCTCGACGGCGTCACGGACGACGGCTGGGTCGTCGGTGTCGCGGATCAGGGCGAGTTGACCGGGGTGCTGGAGGAGCAGGAGCGTACCCAGGCTGATCATGTTCGCGGTGGTCTCATGGCCGCCCAGGAGGAGGAGCACACCCATCGTGGCGGCCTGGCGGCGGGTGAGTTCGCCGCTCTCGATCCGTGTGCAGAGGCTGGACAGCAGATCGTCGCCGGGTTCGACGAGCTTGCGGCCGACGAGCTCGTCGAGGTAGGTGGCGAGGTTGGTGTGGGCCGCCTGGCGTTCCTGGGGAGTGGCGACGGCGGAGACGATGGCCTTGCTGTTGACCTGGAAGAACTCGTGGTCCTCGTAGGGGACTCCGAGCATCTCGGAGATGACGAGGGAGGGGATCGGCAGCGCGAGCGACTGGACGAGGTCGGCCGGTTTGGGACCATCGAGGAGGGCGTCGACGAAGTCGTCGGCCATCCTCTGCACCCGGGGGCGCATCGCCTCGACCCGTTTGATGGTGAACGCGCCGCTGACCATGCGGCGCAGCTGCGCGTGCTCGGGGTCGTCCATGCCCACGAAGCTCAGGTCGGCACTGCCCGTGTGGGCGTGCGCCGGGTCCACGGGGCTGGGGTAGCCCGGCCTGGAGAACTCGACGCTCAGACGGGCGTCGGACAGCAGCGCCTTCTGTTCGGCGTGCCCGGTCACGGCCCACGGGGTGCTGCCGCCCCAGGAGCGGACCGGGGTCAGCGGGCCGTACCCGGACAGCGCCCGCATACCGGGCGAGGGGGCGAAAGGGCACTCCGAGGAGCGCGGCGGGGGGAAGTCGGGGATCTCGGGAGCGCCTGTTTCGGAGGTGGCTGGCGTGCTGGTCACGGTTTTCTCCGGTGGGTGGGGACGCCCTCGCCGTAGTGGGGGGCGGGAGGCGTGCGCGGATCAGTCAGAGGTGGGCGGGCGACGGAAGCGTGCGAGCTGAGGCCCTTGTGGGCCGTCGGCGACGGGCTTTCGAGTCGGTCGCGCGGGGGCCGGTGATGTGGATGGTCGGTCCGAGGGGGCGACGCGTGCCGGGTCCCCGGCGCGAGCGTTCGGTCACCGCGGGGCGGCAGCCGCAGCGGGGGTGTACCTGTCGGTGAGGTGACGGCGTTGCAGGCGGGCCTGTTTGGGCATGTTCCAGCCGAGCACGGCGACGGGGCCGCCCTCCCCGTCGTGGTACTGCGCGACGAACCGGCCCTGCTCCGTGCCACCTTCGACGATGTGCACGGTGGACGTCGGTGTGGGCAGCCCGTGCACCTGGATCTTGACGTCGAACTGGTCGGTCCAGAAGTAGGGCACGGGGGTGTAGGGACGGTCCTCGCCCATGATGTTCGACGCGACCAGCACGGCCTGCTCGGTGGCATTCGTACGGTTCTCGGACCGGAGCGTCCGGTCGAGGACCTCGTGGTGGAAGCGGGCCACGTCCCCGGCGGCGTAGATCCCCTCGGCGGCGCGGCAGCGCGAGTCGCACACCACGCCGTCCTCCAGGACCAGCCCGCTGCCGGCCAGCCAGTCGGTGGCGGGAGTGCTGCCGACCGCCGCGACGACGAGGTCCGCGGGGATGGCCGCGCCGTCCACGGGCCGTACACCGGCCACCCGTCCGCCGGCCGTCTCCAGCGCCTCCACCAGGGTGTCCGGCCGCAGTCGCACCCCGCGTCCCGTGTGCAGCGAGGCGAGCAGCCGGGCGATGTCGTGGCCCAACTGTGCCCGCATCGGCGCCGCCTGCGGACCCGCGAGCGTCACGTCGGCGCCCATGAGGCGTGCGGTGGCGGCGGTTTCGGCGCCGAGTACCCCGTCGCCGACGACCACCACCTTCCCGGCCTCCAGCAGCTCTCCGCGGAGCCGGGCGGCGTCGTCGAGGGTCCGCAGCACGTGAACGCCTGCCGTGCCCGAAAGACCCGGCAGTCGGCGGGCGCGCAGTCCGGTGGCCAGCACGATGGCCTCCGCCGCCAGCTCCGCCCCGCTCTCGGTGCGCACGGTTCGTGCGGCGGCGTCGAGGGACAGCGCGCGATCACCGAGGACGAACTCCGTCTCCAGGGAGTCCAGTACGTCACGGGTGCGCAGGTGTGTGCGCTCGGCGTCCCACGTCCCCGCGAGTATCTGCTTCGACAGGGGCGGCCGGTCGTACGGTACGCGGTCCTCGTCGCCGAGTAACGTGATCCGTCCGCGATAGCCCTTGCGGCGCAGGCTCTCCACGACGGTGAGACCTGCGGCCCCCGCCCCCACCACGAGTACGTCCGACGGGGTGTTCACGCGTCCTCATGGAGCTGGATGGCGGCGGCGGGGCAGATGTCGGCGGACTCCCGGACCACCTCGTGCCGGTCGGCCGGAGGCGCGGCGTCCAGAAGGACGACGATGCCGTCCTCGTCCCGCTGGTCGAACACCTCCGGGGCGATCATGACGCACTGGCCGGCACCGCAGCACTTCTCCTCGTCGACGGTGATCTTCATGGTCTCTCCCTTGTCGCTGTTCCGGATCGATCTGTTCTGGGTGGTCCTCAGCGGCCGGTGGTGGGTGCGGCGAGCAGTCCCACCAGTGCGTCCTCCAAGGCGTCGGCGGTGCGCTCCCACGACATGCCTGGATCCGCCGGGTTCTCGGCCAGGGCGAGTTCGCGCTCTGCGCAGGTGTGGGTGATGAGGTGGCGTGCCATGTCCGCGCGGGCGGGACGGATCTCGGGGGGCACGATGTCGTACAGGCAACGACCCAGCCCCTGGAGGGTGCGGCGCAGGCTGTCACGGGTGAGGGCCTCGTCCGCCACCAGCGCCCGCATCAGCGGGTCGGCCATCACCTGCATGGCGAACCGTGCCTGCCAGGAGGGGGCCCCGAGGCCGGCGAGGTGATCGGTCACCGGGCGCAGCAGACAACGTACCCAGTCCCGCACGTCGGTGCTGTCGCCGGCGGCCTCCACGTAACGTCTGCGGATCACGTCGACGTGCGTGCCGTGTTTGCTCATGATGGCCCGCACGAGCGTTGTCCTGCTGCCGAAGTGGTAGCTGACGGCGGTGTTGTTGCCCTGGCCCGCCGCCTCGCTGATCTGGCGGTTGGAGACGCTCGACAGACCGTGCTCGGCATAGAGGCGCTCGGCCGCCGCCATGATCGCCTCGCGTGTGCCGGCGCCGCGGCCGGTGCGGGGCGGGTCGGCCGGCGGTCGCATCCGCGCCTCCTGGACTTCGCTGATGGCTGCCTCCCTGAGTTCGCGCTTCCGATCACTAGACACCACGTCCCCGTTCTAAATCAATCGACTGACTTAATTGCGTGCGCGAGTGACCGGAAACGTGTCCAGGGCCGCCCGGGCGGCGCGTGACGCCGATGCGCCGACCTGTGGTCGCGCCCGGTTCCACCCGGCCCATTGCGCCCGCAGTGGCGCTCTGTCCCGCCCCTGGAGGCCGCCGGGAGGTGGGGTGCGGCCGTGGGTGACATTGCAAAGTGTCACTAAGTGACATAGTGTCGTTTGAGGACGAGTGAAGGAGGGTGGCGAAGCCCCATGGCGACGACGAAGCGCGGTTCAGGTGCGATGAGTGAGCAGCGGCGCACGCGGCTGCGGCTGGAGATCTCACGGGAGGCGGCGCGCCTGTTCTGGGAGCAGGGTGTGGCTGCCACGAGTGGTGACCAGATCGCCGAAGCCGTGGGCCTCTCCACGCGGTCCATCTGGCGGCACTTCCGCAGCAAGGAGAGCTGCGCCGAGCCGGTCGTCATGCAGGGGGTCGTCACCCTGATGTCGGTGCTGCGCAGCTGGCCCCGGCAGAGTTCCCTCGAAGACCATCTGGGCGCGGAGCTGGTCAGGCTCCGGGACGGGTCGCCGCCCGTCGATCTCGCCGACGAGATGCTCGCGATGAAGATGATCCGGCTCGCGGACACCGAACCTGCCCTGCGTACGGCGTGGTTGATGGCCTGTGATCAGGCCGAGCACCAGATGCGTGGGATCATCGGCGACCGTCTGGGTCTCCCGGCGGACGACCTCACGGTACGACTGCACGCATCGGCGGCGGCGTCGGTCATCCGGGTCCTGGACGAGCACATCGGTGCCGCCGTCCTCGCCGGCGCCGATCTCACGGAGTTCGGCGACGTGCCCGCTCTCGCCCGGCGCTACAGCCACGCGATCCGCACGGCCACGAGCGGAGTCGTCGGCGACCCCGTCGCCTGAGGGCGTCGAGCCTGCGAGGGCGCCGACCGAACCGTGAACGCGAACACGTACACCTACACGAAATGGAGTGTCCCCATGTCCACGGTGTCCACGGTCCCGAACGAGGTTCCACACCTCTCCGTCGAGGACTTCTTCGCCCCGCCCGTCCGCATCGGTGCGTCGCTCTCACCCGACGGTGCCAGGATCGCCTTCCTGGCACCGTGGCGGGACCGCCTCAACGTGTGGGTGCAGGAGACCGGTTCGGACGACGAGGCACGGTGCGTCACCGCCGACGACAACCGAAGCGTGCACGTCTACCACTGGACGGACGATCCGCGGTGGCTGCTCTACGAGCAGGACGGCGACGGCGACGAGAACTGGCACATCTACCGGGTCGATCTGGAGGACCCCGAGGCCCGGGCCGTCGACCTCACCCCCTTCCCCGGAGCCACCGCCGTCGGGTTCGAGATGACGGCCTCCCGCCCGGGCAAGGCGCTCCTGCACCTGAACCACAGGAATCCCGTCGAGTTCGACCTCTACGAGGCGGACATCGCCACGGGTGAACTGACGATGCTGGCGCAGAACCCGGGCCAGATCGCCGGGTTGATGTACACGCCCCACGGCGGCCTGTACGCCCAGATCTGGACGCCCGACGGCGGCATCGAGCTGGTGGAGTGCGACACCGTGACGGGGGAGCGGCGTCCGGTCGCCACGTTCGACGGTTCCGACTACCCCCTGGGCATCGCTCCCTTCCAGCTCACCCCGGACGGCACCGGAGTGTGGGCCGGATCCAACCGGGACAGCGACAGGACCCGCCTGGTCCGGCTCGATCTCGCCACCGGTGAGGAGACCGAGGTCGACAGCCACCCGGACCTCGACCTCGACACGCGTTCCTCCGTCTTCCCCACCCTGCCGTCACCCCTCATCCTGGACCGGCGGACCGGAGAGCTGCTCGGGGTGCGCTATCTCGGCGAGCGACAGGTCATCCATGCTGTCGACCCGCACTTCGCCACGGTGCTGAAGAACCTGGAGAAGCTGTCCGACGGGGACCTGGCTGCCGTGTCGTCCGACCGGAGCGGACAGCGCTGGGTCGTGAGTTTCACCCATGACCGCGACCCCGGCGTCACCTACCTCTACGAGCACTCCACAGGGACGAGCCGCCTGCTCTTCCGGCCGTTTCCGCACCTGGATCCCGCGGTGCTGGCCCCGATGAAGCCGGTCACGATCACCTCGCGCGACGGGCTGGCACTCCCCTCCTACCTGACGCTGCCCGTGGGGGTGGAGCCCAAGGGGCTGCCGATGGTGCTCCTGGTCCACGGTGGCCCATGGCACCGCGACAACTGGAAGTTCGACCCCACCGCCCAGTTCCTGGCGAACCGCGGCTACGCGGTGCTCCAGGTCAACTTCCGCGGCTCCACCGGATTCGGCAAGAGCTTCCTCAGGGCGGGCATCGGGGAGCTGGCCGGGAAGATGCACGACGACCTCATCGACGGCGTCGAATGGGCCGTCGACGAGGGCTACGCGGACCGGGACCGAGTCGCGATCCTCGGTGGCTCCTACGGGGGCTACGCCACACTGGTCGGCGTCAGTTTCACCCCCGACGTCTTCGCCGCCGCCGTCGACTTCTGCGGCATCTCCAACCTGGTCACCTTCCTGCGGACGGTGCCGGACTTCGTGAAACCGCAGCTGTTCAACAACTGGTACCTCTATGCGGGGAACCCCGATGACCCCGCGCAGGAGGCGGACCTGTTGGCCCGTTCGCCCATCAGCCGGGTGGACCGGATCCGCACACCTCTGATGGTGGTGCAGGGCGGTAACGACGTCCGCGTCGTCAGGGCCGAGTCCGACCGGATCGTGGAGGCGCTGCGTGCCCGGGGCGTCGAGGTCGAGTACATGGTCAAGGACAACGAGGGCCACGGCTTCGTGAACGCGGACAACAACATCGACATGTACCGGATGGCCGACCGCTTCCTCGCCCGCCATCTGGCGGGCCGGCCGGACGCGGCGTAACCCTCGGCCACCCGGGCCCCACCCCGGTACAGGCCGCCGGACGTCCGGCCGGCAGCCGTGTGTGCCGGTCAGCACGTGCAGAGAAGTTCCCCCACCACTCAGTGAGTTGATTGCGCATCATGACTGAATCCGTACGTCCCACTCGCCGCCCGGCCGCCGACTCGGCCACCCACCAGGTCGTCGAACCTCCGGAGCAGGACCCCGCCACGGCCCCGAAGGCCGTGCAGACTCCGCTGCAGCAGATGGGCGGGGCCTCAGGACTGGTGTACACGATGTTGCCGATCGTGGCCTTCGTGCTCGCCAACGCCTCCCTCGGCCTCATGCCCGCCATCGGCACCGCCATCGCCTTCGCACTGGGGCTCTCCGCACTGCGTCTCGTGCGAAAGGAACCGGTCCAGCCGGCTCTCTCCGGTCTGTTCGGCGTCGCGGTCGCCTCGTTCGTCGCCTGGAAGACCGGATCGGCCAAGGGGTTCTTCCTGTTGGGCATCTGGTCGAACCTCCTCCTGGGCGGGATCTTCCTCCTCTCGGTCCTCGTGCGCCGCCCGCTGGCCGGAATAATCTGGGGCGCGCTCAACGGAACGGCGTCCACCTGGTTGAAGGACAAGCCGTCGCGGCGCTACTACGACATCGCGACGCTTGCCCTCACCGGTGTCTTCGCCGCCAGGTTCGTCGTGCAGCAGTGGCTGTACGAGGAGAACGCCACCGGCTGGCTCGCCTTCGCGAAGATCGCGATGGGCTACCCGCTGCTCGCTCTGGCCCTCCTGGTGGTCGTATGGGCAGCCCGGAGCTCCGGCCGACGGCTGAAGGCCCGGCCCGCGCATCCGCCCGTCGCAGACGCCTGACCGCTTCGAACCGCATGACGGCGTCGCGCTCGGTGGCGCCGATCCGTCGGCGGTCACCCCGGACGAGCTGACCATGGCGTGTTCGCGGCGGAAGTCGAGGTGACCAGGCAGCTGGGGCGCATGAGAGCCCTGCTCGTGTGGCGGCCGGCCCCCGCGCGGCTGACGCGCGGGGGCTGTTGCCAGCTGGGCACATGCCCCGCAGGGGTATACATTCCGAGTACGGGTGGGGCGGGTGGACACTGGAATTCGGATGGGGACGAGCGGCATGGACCACAGCGCGCATCACTCCGGTACCGGGCAGGAGCACCCCGTCCCCGAGGGCCGCGGGGGCAAGAGCCGCGGGGCATCCTGGCCGACGGCGGCGAAGGCGACGCTGCACTGCCTGACGGGGTGCGCCGTCGGCGAGATTCTCGGCATGGTCATCGGCACCGCCCTGCTGTGGGGCAACGTACCGACCATGATCCTCGCGATCGCCCTGGCCTTCGTCTTCGGCTACTCGTTCACCCTCTTCGCGGTGCTGCGTGCAGGGGTATCCGTCAAGGCCGCGGTCAAGGTCGCGCTGGCCGCCGACACCGTGTCCATCGCGGTGATGGAACTGGTCGACAACACCATCATCGCCCTGACGCCGGGGGCGGTGGACGCAGACCTGTCCGACAGCCTGTTCTGGTATTCGCTGCTGGGTGGCTTCGCCGTGGCGTTCGTGATCACTACCCCGGTCAACAAGTGGATGATCGGCCGCGGCAAGGGGCACGCCGCCGTTCACGAGTACCACTGACGCGCACAGGCGCCGCGGCAGGTGGACCCGTGACGGTCGACAAGCCACTCGGCACGCTCTGCCCCGGTCGTGTCAGGCGTGGCCTCGGGTCCGAAATCAGGAACCTCGGCCGGCCCGGCTCATCAGGTCGAAGAAGGTGTCGCCGCGGACGATTTCGAAGGGGGCGCCGAGCAGATCCGCGAGTTCGGCGATGTCGCTGGGCGTCCAGCTCCAGGCGTTGACGGCGCCGGCGATGAACAGCGGCGCAGTGCCGTCCCAGCCCTCGATGTGCCGCAGCAGCCCGTCCCTGTACTCCGCGGCCTTTCCCTGCGGAAAGAAGTTGCCGATCACGTGCAGTCCCGCAGGGCGGATTCGGAGGTCGCCGGTCTCCCAGGACTGGATGACGCCGCGCAACGGGGTGTTCTTCCGGTAGGAGCGGGCGACGCGCTCGTCGAAGGGGATCCATCCGTCGCCCGCCGCGGCACGCGGGTTGTACGCGTACACCAGGTCCATGCCGGTCCGGCGCAGATAGCGTCCGGTGAGTTCGGTGTACGCGTCCAGGGCACTCTCGGGCCAGGAGCCGGGATAGGTGTAGCCGGCCCCGGACGGGCCCGCGATCAGCAGGTCGTTCTCGGTCGCGGTGCTCCGGTAGTGCGCCAGCAGCGCGGGGCCGATGTCCGCGAGCAGCGGGCTGACGGTCCAGTTGACCGGTACGCGGCCCCTCTTCGGGTCGTCCCAGATGTTCCGCATACGACGTTGGCAGTACTGGAGGTTGTCGCCCTCGCCGACCGTGAGGGTGAGGTAGACGCGGTTGCGGAGCGCGGCTGTCGGCCTCGGCGGGACCTTGTCCGAGACCTTCACGGGGACGCCGGCGTGCACGGTGCCGTTCATGTAGTAGTCGGCGGGCACCACTTCGATGCCGTGCCGAGAGGCGCGGTCGACACCACCCCACTCTCCCGCCACATCGTCGGAGAACCAGCCTGCGTAGGGGGTGGTGGGCTCGACCCGGCTGAAGACCTCGTCGAGGAGTGCCCCCGTCTCGCCGGACGGAGGCAGCCAGACGACCATGGCCCGGCTCGCGACGGCGTAGTCCCGGAAGTACGGGAACGGCTCGACCCTGGTCGGCGCGGTGGTGGTGGCGGAGACGAGGAACTGGTTCCACAGGTCGACCTCGACCAGGAGCCGCTGCGTGCCGGCCGGCGGGGTGAAGTGGTAGACGAAGGACCCGCCGCCGTCGCAGAACCGGTTGGCGTTCTCGCCGAGGGAGGAGTTCGAGCCGTCGAAGAGGTACGGCGCCTCGGCGGGGGTGCCCGGCGCGAAGGAGGCCGTCACCAGGTCGCCGTCGGCGGTCACCTTGACCGAGCCTACCGAGGCGCCCCAGCCGTCGTCGCCGAGCGAGTCCTGGAAACGCAGGTAGACGCCCTCCCCGCCGGAGAGTTCCGGGCTCAGGTCGAAGGTGCGGACCCGCCGGTTCGACCCGTCGCGGACGCGCTCGGTCTCCCGTGCGAGCTCGCGCCACCGCACGTCGTCCGCCCGGACCGTCCGGGTGGGCGGGAGCCCGACCAGGAGGGTGCGGGTGCAGCGTGGGAACAGATGGTCCAGCTGCCAGCGGTACGTGGCGAGCGCGTCGTCCGCCTCGAAGCGGCCCCGCAGATCGCCGACCGTTCTCAGGCGGTGCTCGCGGGCCTGCTCGGCGGTTGCGACGACGGCGTTCTCCAGGCCGGCCAGCGTGGTCGCCACGTTCACCGAGTCAGGGACGCCGGGGTCGTGCAGGATCGCTCCGCGTATCTCACCTCGGTAGCGGGCCACGAGGTCCAGCGCCTCGTCGTGACGTGTGACCGAGGCGCCGGTACCGGGCAGCCAGCGGAAGTCGACGCCGTCGGCGTCGAAGTTGAAGTAGAGGCGTGGACGGCGGCGGTTGACGACACCCTGAAGGGTCGTCAGCAGCAGTTGGTCGTTCCCGCCGAGGGAGCTGATGTCGGCGACGTCGAGCCGGGTGGGGCGGCCGAAGGACGGCAGGAGAGGGGCCGAGTCACCGGCCACTGTCGCGCCGGCGCGACCGGGCAGGGAGATTCCCGGCCCACCGCCCGCGAGGGCTGCTCCGCCTGCTTGCAGAAGAGTTCTCCGGGACACCATGGACGATCACCACTCCTTGGGGAGAGACCTCGTGACATCGTTGTCAAGCAAGGGGAGAACGTATCGGCAGGGTGAGGCGTTGTCCATGGTGCGCACGGGAATCCCCGGAGGAGCGTTTCCTCTCCCTGCCTCCGTGTGGCAGGTGATCAGCGCATTGACGGACAATCGTGGACCGGCCGACGGTGTCGGTCGTCGCGTCGACGGACCAGGAGAGTGCCTGTGCGCCTGTTGCTCACTTCCGACACGCACCTGCCCAAGCGGGCAGGGCGGCTGCCCGCCCCGCTCCTCGCCGAGATGGACGCGGCCGATCTCGTGATCCACGCCGGTGACTGGGTGGACGCGGCGACTCTGGACCTGTTCGAAGCTCGTGCGCGGCGCCTCGTGGGTGTCTTCGGCAACAACGACGGGCCGGAGCTGAGGTCCAGGCTCACCGAGATCGCACGGGTGGAGTGCGAAGGGCTCCGCTTCGGCGTCGTGCACGAGACGGGGGTGTCACAGGGGCGCGAGAAACGGTGTGCGGACCGCTTCCCCGATCTCGACGTCCTGGTGTTCGGACACAGCCACATCCCGTGGGACACCACCGCCCCCGGGGGCCTGCGACTGCTCAATCCGGGGTCGCCGACCGACAGGCGCCGGCAGCCGTACTGCACGTACATGACCGTTGAGGTCGCGGAGGGCCGGATCGTCGACGTGGAGCTGCACCGCGTTCCGCCTCGTGTCTGACGAACCACGCGGTGCGCGGCGTGGCCGGGAAGGGGCCACCCCGGCCGCGCCGCGCGGTGTTCCGCACGAACTGTGGGCAGGTCACCAGTCGTGGACCGACCCGTCGTGCAGCCGGTTGACCGGGAGGTAGGCCGCTTCGTAGGGGTGAGCGGCCGCCAGACCCTCGTCCAGATCCACCCCGATGCCCGGTGCCTCGCCGGGGTGCAGGTAGCCGTCCTCGAAGGTGTAGGCGTGGGGGAACACCTCCTCGGTGAGCGGGGTGTGGCCCGAGTACTCCTGGATGCCGAAGTTGTGCACCGCGAGGTCGAGGTGGACGGCCGCGGCCATGCCGACCGGGGAGATGTCCTCCGGCCCGTGTATCGCGCTCTTGATCTGGTACTGCGCCGCGAAGTCGAAGAGCTTGCGCAGCGGAGTGACCCCGCCGAAGTGCGTGACGGCGGAACGTACGTAGTCGATCAGCTGCTCGGTGATGAGGGCCTGGTAGTCGTACACCGTGTTGAAGACCTCGCCGATGGCCAGTGGCGTGGTGGTGTGGCGGCGCACGACGCGCAGCGCCTCCTGGTTCTCCGCGGGCGTGCAGTCCTCGAGCCAGAAGAGGTGGTAAGGCTCCAGGTCCTTGCCGAGACGGGCGGCCTGGACCGGTGTGAGCCGGTGGTGCGCGTCGTGCAGGAGGGGCAGCTCGGGGCCGAACTCGGCGCGTACGGCCTCCAGCACGTTCGGCATGTGGCGCAGATAGGCGTCGGTGTCCCAGTCCTCCACCAGCGGCCGGGCCTGCTGGTGCAGCACGGGCGAGCCGCTGTCGTCCGTGCTCGACACGCCGTAGACCGCCTTCAGCCCGGGAATGCCTGACTGCACGCGGACGGCGGGGTAGCCCTCGGCGAGACGGGCCCGGACCGAGTCGAGGAGCTCGGGGATGTCGCGGCCGTTGGCATGGCCGTAGGTTCCCACGCGGTCCCGGCTCGCGCCGCCGAGAAGCTGGTAGAGGGGGAGACCCGCGGCCTTCGCCTTGATGTCCCACAGGGCGACGTCGACGGCGGCGATCGCGGCCATCGTCACCGGTCCGCGCCGCCAGTAGGCACCCCTGTACAGGGACTGCCAGGTGTCCTCGACGCGGTGCGGGTCGAGGCCCACGAGGAGGGGCGCCACGTGGTCCTCCAGGTAGCTGACCACGGCCAGTTCACGGCCGTTCAGGGTGGCGTCCCCGAGGCCGGTGAGTCCCTCGTCGGTCGTCAGCTTGAGGGTGACGAAGTTGCGGCCGGGGCTGGTGACGAGGACCTTCGCGTCGACAATTTTCATGGGGGTACTTTCTTTCCGAATGCGGTGGTGAGGGTCGTTCAGCCCTTGGTGGCGCCGGAGGTCAGGCCGGCCACCAGGTATTTCTGTCCGAGTACGGCGGCGAGGACCACCGGGACGGTGATGAGCGTCGCGGCGGCCATCAGGCCGCCCCAGTCGGTGCTCGCGTACGAGATGAAGTTGAAGAGGGTCACCGGCACGGTCTGGGTGCGGTCGTCGGCGAAGATCAGCGCGAACATGAAGTTGTTCCAGCTGAAGACGAAGGCGAGCAGCGAGGCGGTCGCCGTCCCGGGGGCCGCGAGGGGCAGTGCGATGCGCCAGAACGCTCCGAAGGCGCTCAGCCCGTCGGTGCGCGCGGCCTCCTCCAGTTCGACCGGCAGGCCGGCGAAGAAGCTGATCATGATCCACATGATGAGCGGGACGGAGACGAACATCTGGCTGAGGATCAGCACGGTGTAGGAGCCGACGAGGCCCATCTGCGCGAACAGGTAGTACCAGGGGACCAGCAGCGAGATGGCCGGCACGATGCGCGCGACCAGGATCAGCGACCCGGTGCGGTGCATGCCGAAGCGTCCGACCGCCCACGCGGCCGGCACCGCGATGATCGCGGACAGCACGGTGGAGACCACACCGACCAGCAGGGAGTTGCCCATGGACCGCAGGATCTGTCCGGCCTCGACGATGCTCCGGAAGTTCTCGAGGGTGGGGCTGAACCACAGGCCCACGGAGGGATCGGTCACCTGGACGTTGGTCTTGAACGCGGCGGCGAACATCCACACCAGGGGGAGTGCGAAGACGAGCGTCACGACGGCGATGGCGATGCCGCGCAGCCAGGACCGTACCGTGCGCCGGCGCAGATGTGCCGTGACGGGTGCGGGGGTGACGGTGGCACTCATGCGGTCTTCCTTCCGCTCCGGCGGCGCAGCAGCACCACGACGCCGATGATGAAGAGCGTGAACAGCACCAGGACGGCGGCGGCCAGGCCGTACTCCTGGTAGTCGAAGGTGAGCCCGTAGGCGTAGACGTTCAGGGTCTCCACCTCGAAGTCCGAGCCGCCTCCGGCACCTTTGGTGGCGTAGAGGATGTCGAAGGTCTTCAGGGCGTCGACGGCGCGCAGCACCAGAGCGGTGGCCAGTGTCGGCCCGAGCATGGGCAGCACGACGTACCGGAACCGTTGCCAGCCGTTCGCCCCGTCGACGCGGGCCGCCTCCTCCGGCTCCTCGGGCAGCGTGGTCAGCCCGGCGAGCAGCAGCAGGGTCATCATGGGTGTCCACTGCCAGACGTCGATGAGCATGAGGGTCGGCAGCGACTGGCTGACGGAGCCGAGGAACTCCTGCCGGGGCAGACCGATTCCGGCGAGCAGGTGGTTGGCTATGCCGTTGGTCGGGTCGAGGATCAGCAGCCAGAGGATGCCGATCGCCACCGGCGTGGTGAGCAGCGGGATGATCAGGACCGTACGCACCCACCGCATGCCCCGGAACGGCTTGCGCATGAGCATCGCCAGGGCGAGGCCGAGGGCCGTCTCCAGGACCACCGCCCCGACGGTGAAGACCAGGGTGCGCTGCGCGGCGGGCCAGAACCTGCGGGTGTCACCGAGGGCGTCGGTGAAGTTCTGCAGGCCGACATACGCCTTGCCCGCGTTCACCGCGCCGAAGGCATCGGTCAGGCTGAGGCCGACGGTGTAGACGAGCGGGAAAACGATCATCAGGCCGACGAACAGCAGAGCCGGGGAGAGCATCGCCCACTTCAGCCGCCGGTTGGCCTGTTCGAAGGTGCGGGGACGTCGCGCGGGGGCCGGCCCGGTGCCGGACGCGGCGGCCGGGCGGGCAGGGGAGACCTCTGTGGTGGACATCAGGACTCCTTGTGGCGGTTGTCGCGGACGAGGAAACCGGCGAACTCCGCGTGGGCGTCCCGGGCCACAGGCCGTACGTCGTTGCCGAGGATGCCCGCGACCAGCGGGCGCCCGACGATGTCCCGGGCCCGCCCGACCTGCAGCACGCGGGGCCTGTCGTAGCCAAGGCCCCGCTCCGCGTTGAGCCTCATCGCCTCCGCGAGGTCCGGCGGGAAGGAGGCCAGGGACGCGGGATCGGACCACACCGAGGTACGGGCGCCGGGGATGCCGTCCTTCTGGAGGGCCGCGGTCATCTCGCTCCCGGCGGCCCACCTGATGAACTCCCAGGCGTCGTCGCGCAGCAGGCTGAACTCGCTGATACCGAGGCTCCAGGACGGGATGTTGTGCGGCCGGGCTCCGGCCGGTCCGGCCGGGAAGGGCGCGAAGCCGACGGTCTCACGCACGGTCGACACCTTCGGGTCGAGAAAGCTGCTGTAGATCGCGTCGGCGTCGATGTAGAAGGCCGCCTTGCCCTGAGCGAAGATCGGCATGGCCTGTTCGAGGCTCATGTTGGTGGCGCCGGGCGGCCCCGTGCTCGCGAGCAGCCTGCCGTAGTACTCGTACGCGGCAAGGGCTTGCGGAGTACCGATCCCCGACTTGCCGTCCACGACGAAGTCCCCGCCGTGCGAGTACAGGAAACTCGACCACTGGGATACGGCGCCGCTGCGCTGGCCCCGGCCGACGAAGCCGTAGAAGCCCCGCTTCCTGTCGGCGAGTTCCTGGGCGGCCGACATCAACCGCGCCAGGGTGGGCGGCGGTCCGCCGAGGTCCTCCACGAGGTCCTTGCGGTAGTACAGCGCCGGGCGCTCGGTCACCACCGGGACGCTCAGTACCTTCCCCCCGGAGGAGGAAGCCTCGCGCGGGGCCTTCTGGAAGTCCGCCCAGGCGAAGCCCTCGTCCTGCGTGACGCGGTCGCTCAGATCGGCCAGCCAGCCGTTGTGCGCGAAGAGCAGCTGCTCCTGGAGCGCGCGGACCATCATGACGTCCACGTCGGTACCCGACGCGTTGAGCTTCACGTTGTAGCTGCTCGCCAGCTGGTCAGCGGTGAGCAGAGTCATGGAGACCCGCCGCCCGATGCGCTCCTCGAACTCCTCCGTCCGGCGCCGGATCGCCTGGGACCACACGTGGTTGATCGCCATGATCCGCAACGGGGTGCCGGATGACGGCCGCCCGCCCCCGGTCGTACACGCGCCGAGCGCCCCCATCCCGGCAGCTCCCGCGACTCCCGCCGCCAGCCTGCCGAAGGAGCGCCGGCTGAGGAGCTGGCTGCTCGTGGACATCGTCGTCCTCGTCTCTCTGCGCTGTGGTGCCTCGTGCTCGCCGGGGGCACCGTGCCTCCGTGGGAGCTCCGCTTCTCTGGTTCAACTGGTAGGACCAGTTGAACCAGAGGGACGTTAGCAGGAGGGACGCGCGCCGAACAGCCCTTTCACGGGCCGGATCCGGCAAGGTGCCTGCGAACCTGCCGGCACAGGGAGCGGGGATACAGCCTGCTCAGGGTGGCGGTCGCGGGTTCTACTCGCTCGCCCTGCCGGTGCCGTACCGGTTTCCGGTGTCGTCGAGCAGCGCTTCGATGTGGTTGCGCGCCATGATGTCGACCTGGACGTCGAGATCCGGTCCGTAGGTGCGCAGACCGAGCATCAGGTGCTCACGCATGCGTTCACAGGCCAGGTCCGCGTCGCGCGCCTCGATCGCCTCGAAGATCTCGGGGTGGTGCGGGACGCCGGGCTCGCCGATCGAGGGGTCGGAGTTGGACCGCAGCATCATCTCGAACATCATCCCGCTGATCGACGAGAGCATGATCCTCAGTACCGGGTTCCTGCTCGCCTCGGCGATGGCGTCGTGGAACGCCATGTCGGCACGGGCCTTGACGACGACATCGCTCGCCGACTCGAGGGTGTCCCGCGCCGACCTCAACGCCTCGATGTCCTCGTCCGTCGCGTGCTCGGTCGCCAGGCGTACCGTTTCGACCTCGAGCGGCAGCCGGGCTTCGATCAGCTGTCTGACGGTGGGCCGGCCGGCGCGGTACAACGCGTCGTACCCCCTGGCCTGCCCCGGAGTCTGCTCCCGCACGAAGGAACCGCGGCCCGGCGCGACCTCGATCAGGTGCTGGGCCTCGAGTCGCCGCAGCACCTCGCGCACGACGTTCCTGCTGGCGCCGAACTGCGACGCGAGCTCGCGCTCCGAGGGGAGCTTCGTCCCTACGGAGATGTCACCGGACCGGATGTCGTGCTCGAGTTCCCGTGCGATCCGTTCCGTCAGCAGCCCACGCTGGGCGGGAGCCGCGGGCCGGCCGGACCGAGCGGAGGAGGAAGAGGCGGACGGCTGCATCCCCGCAGCGTACAGGCCGGTCGGAGGCGGTACACGGCCGATCGGACCGTCGCCGGAGCGCAGTGCGGTCCGCCGGCTTCGGCCTACCGGAATCCACCCTGTGCCGATCACCTCATCGGCGCCGGCCGAGTCGGAGCCGAGGGCGGCGGGAGATCGGACGGGACCGGGCGGAAGCGACGTTTGCGCCTACTGCCCCTTGGGGACGGACACGCCGGCCCGGGTGGCGTCCGTGCCCCAGCTCGCGAGCAGCCGGAGTGCCTCGGCGGACGCGCTGCCCGGCTCCGCGTGATAGGCGACCACCGACTGTTCCGCGTCGTCGGGCAGAGCGAACGTCTCGAAGGAGAGCGCCAGCCCACCCACCAGCGGGTGGTGCAGCCGCTTGATGCCGTGGCTCTTCTCCTTGACGTCGTGCCTGGCCCACAACCGCCGGAACTCCTCGCTCTTCACGGACAGTTCGCCGACGAGCGCGGAGAGGCGGGGATCGTCGGGGTGGCAACCCGCGTCCATCCGCAGGTAGCTGACGATGTCCGCGGCCTTCTGGTCCCACTCCATGAACAGCTCGCGGTACTCCGGGTTCAGGAACACCAGGCGAGCCCAGTTCCGCTCCTGCGGAGGCAGCTGCGACCAGTCACCGAACACCGCCGCGGCCATCCGGTTCCAGGCCAGGATCTCCGAACGCCGACCGACGACGTACGCGGGAATGCCTTCCATGGTGTCGAGCAGCTGACAGAGGGTCCCACGCACCCGCTGCTGGCGCGCCGCCCCTCTCTTGCGGTGCTGCTTGGGCTTGGCGAGGTGCGTGAGATGCGCCTGCTCGGCATCCGTCAGCCTGAGTGCGGAGGCGATCGCGCCCAGCACCTCACCGGAGACGTTCTGCCCGTTGCCCTGCTCGAGGCGTGTGTAGTACGCCACGGACACCCCGGCCAGCTGGGCCAGCTCCTCGCGGCGCAGCCCCGGGACCCGACGGTGCCGCCCGAAGTCGGGCAGACCCACGTCCTCCGGTTTCAGCCGTGCACGCCTGCTGCGCAGGAACTCGCTGAGCTCCGCGCGCCGGTCCAGGGTGTGCCCCGCATCGCCGCCGTGAGCATGGTCACGCACGGGACGCCGCTGGGATTCAGGCTGCTCCTCCATGAGTCCAGTATCCACGGTCGTACGCGCACCATCCTGACCCCGCCAGTAGTAGGACCGGCGGACGTAGGCACAACCGTGGCCTGGGTGAATCCTGTGAGGTGGGGCAGGCTGGACGGCATGCCCGGACCGAAAGCTGCCGGGCGCAGGACCACTCCCTAGGAGAATTCCGGCATGACCTCTGTCGCTGCGTACGCCGCCCCCTCCGCCAAGGCTCCGCTGGAGCGCACCACCATCGAGCGCCGCGCGGTCGGCGAGTTCGACGTCCTGATCGACATCAAGTTCGCCGGCATCTGCCACTCGGACATCCACCAGGCCCGCGACGGCTGGGGTGAGGGCATCTTCCCGATGGTGCCCGGCCACGAGATCGCCGGCATCGTCACGGAGACGGGCCCCGGCGTCACCAAATTCGCCGTGGGCGACCGCGTGGGCGTCGGCTGCATGGTCGACTCCTGCCGCGAGTGCGACAACTGCAAGGCAGGCCTCGAGCAGTACTGCGCCAAGGGAAACACCGGCACGTACAACGCTCTGGACAAGAACGGCGACCCCACCTACGGCGGCTACTCCACGCACATCGTCGTCGACGAGAACTACACCGTCCGCATCCCCGACGGACTGTCCCTGGACGAGGCCGCGCCGCTGCTGTGCGCGGGGATCACCACCTACTCCCCGCTGAAGCACTGGAACGCCGGCCCCGGCAAGAAGGTGGCCGTCGTCGGTATGGGCGGCCTCGGACACGTGGGTGTCAAGATCGCGCACGCGCTCGGTGCGGAGGTGACCGTTCTCTCGCAGTCCCTGCGGAAGCGGGACGACGGACTGAAGCTCGGCGCCGACCACTACTACGCGACGAGCGACCCGAAGACCTTCGAGGACCTGAGCGGCACGTTCGACATCGTCCTGTCCACGGTGTCCGCGCCGCTGGACTTCGGTGCCTACCTCTCCCTGCTCAAGACCGACGGTGCGCTGGTGAACGTCGGAGCCCCGGAGGAGCCCATCTCCGTCAACCTCTTCTCCCTGATCGGCGGCCGCAAGTCCCTCTCGGGCTCCGGTATCGGCGGCATCCAGGAGACGCAGGAGATGCTGGACTTCTGTGCCGAGCACGGATTCGGTGCGGAGATCGAACTCATCGGCGCCTCCGAGATCAACGAGGCGTACGAGCGAGTGCTGAACAGCGACGTCCGGTACCGGTTCGTGATCGACACCGCGACGATCTGAGGCCCTTCGGCCGCCGGCCCCGCGAGGGGCCCGGCCTCGGGCCGTCATCCGCGGGAACCACCCGGGCCCGTCGGCCTCCGCGCAGCTCCTCACGTGCGCCGCTCGTACACCGCCACCCGTCGCCCGCGGACCTGTCGGTCCGTCACCACGACGAAGTGGCCCCGCAGGACGGACATCTTTGCCTTGTCACGTTCGGCCGACACCGGACGGGCCACCGCCACCGCGTCCGTGACCAGCAACACCCGCCGCTGTGCCAGGAGATCGGTCCTTATCCGGTCCGGGCGGCCCTCCAGACCCTTCAACGTTCCCGATGTCGAGGGGCTCTTCACCAGAGCGACGTCCCGAAGGCCGTCGAAGGCGTCGGGCGAGACGAGCGCCGTGTCGCGCCGGGCTGCCGGTATGAAGATCACCGCGTCCCCGGCCTTCTTCAGGTCCCGTACGTCCTCCGCCACGGCCAGTACGTCATCGACCCGGCTCGCCGGAGAGCGCTTGGCCACCGACTGCGGCAGGAGCGCGAGCACCGTCACGACTGCCACTCCCGGAAGAAACCATGATGAAACCTGCGGTAACCCTGTGCCGACAGCACGGTGTGCCGCATCCAGTGCCGCGCCGATCAGCAAGGCCAGACCCAGCATGCTGAACAGCACGTAGCGGTCCAGGAACAGAGGTTGGACCATGGAGAGGCCGATCAGGCCGACCTGCGGCACCGCGAGCAGGGGCAGGCCCACAGCCGCGACCGACAGCCGGCCCTGCCGCGTCCGATCCGCGAGGGCCCCGATCCCGCCGATCGTCAGGAGGACGGCGGGCCCGATCAGCATGTGCCACGTCAGAGGTGGTATCCAGGACACCTGATCCGACTGTCTCCGGCTGAACAGGATCAACGGTGACGCGGCCGCGACAGCGACCGCCGAGGCAGCCGCCCAGCGCATCCACACCTCTCGTCCGGCCCTGGCACGGACGAGAGTCAACAGGTGCGCCGGAAGCACCAGGAGAGACAGCCAGTTCAGCAGCGCGCACACCAGTACCGTGCCTGCGTACGCCGCCCAACGGACCGGTCGGCCACCTCGCTCGAGCACGGTCACCAGCAACAGCGTCGAGATGCCGGCGCCCATGACGACCAGCGCGTACGGGCGGCCTTCCTGGAGGTAGAACTGCACGGCCGGAATCAGCCCGAAGGCAAGTCCTGCTGTCAGACCCACTCCTGGACCGGCCAGCCGGCGGCCGATGGCCGCCACACACGCCGCAGCCACCGACATGGCCAGCACGGAGGGCAGACGCAGGGTCGTCGTGCTGGGCCCGAAGCACTCGAACAGGCCGTGCATCAGCAGGTAGTAGAGCCCGTGAACCGAGTCGACCTGTCCCAGCATCTGCCATATCTCGGTGCTCGACCGTTGTGCCACCTGCCAGGTCGCGGCCTCGTCCCGCCACAGCGTGTGCTGTCGCGACAACCCCCACAGGCCGAGGACGAAGGTCCACAGCAGCGAGAGGACCCAGACGGACGAACGATGCCTGTACACGGCTATATGGGAAATCATGAAGACTTTCAGTCGTTCCGGGCGGCAAGAGGGGTCCCGGAAGTCAACCTCGGCCTCACGTCGTCCGCCCCCGGTGAACAGTTGTGTGTGAGGAAACTATCCCGGGACGCAGGTCATCCGCCACGCAGGAGCCCACCGCCTCGACGGCCGTACGGGGTACGCGTGTTCGGCCCCGGTTCGGGGGCGAACTCCTCCGTGCACCCGCCCGCCACCCGTCCCGCGGTGGATCTCGGCCTCACCCCGGCCCGGACGCGCACATGCCCGCGAAGGTGAACTCCGCACTTTGAACTCACAGATGACAAAGTATGGACTTCCCCAGCAGAAGTCCCCTAGCGTGGCGGCGCCACCGTAGGCGTATTGCTGTTTCGCGGTTCAGTACAGCCCGACCGGAGTGCGACCCCCTTCTGGAGGACCGATGCATCCACGGCTGCTCTTGCGTGCCCGAAGACGACTCACCGCCCTGCTCGTCGGAGGCTTTCTCGCGGGAGGTGTCTGGGCCGGCCCTCCTGCCGCCGCCGCGCCCGACGACATCCCTCCCCAGGAACCGGGCGTCACGCTGCGCGTCTTCGACACCCAGGTGCCACTCAGCTCCCTGTGTACGCTCAAGCCGGGCCAGACACCCAACCACGACAAGCTGATGTCCAGCGTGGACTGGTCCACGGTCGACGACTTCGGCGGTTTCGCCGACAACTTCGTGGCAGAGGCCTCCGGCTATCTGGTCGTCCCCGCCGACGGGACGTACACCTTCCGCCTCACCAGCGACGACGGCTCACGGCTCACCGTCGACGACCGGGAGGTCATCGACCACGACGGTCTGCACGGCGCCGAGCCCAAGGACGGTTCCGTCGAACTCGACGCCGGGTCACATCCGTTCAAGGTCGACTACTTCGAGCGGGGCGGCGAGCAGCAACTGACGCTCGCGTGGAGGCCGCCGGGCGCGGAGGGATTCGGAGTCGTGCCCCGCGAGGCCCTGAGCACCGATGCCGGGGTCGTCCGGGTCACCGCTCCGGGCCGGAAGGAGTGCGAATCCGGCACGGACAGCCCCGGTGACGGTCTGCCGCTCGCCGGTGTGCGCCCCGACCTGGACCTCACAGATCTGCGCCCTGAGGGCTTCGAACCGCAGGTCACCGGCATGGACTGGCTTCCCGACGGACGTCTGGCACTCTCCACGTGGGGTGGCTCCGAGAGCCGTACCGGGGAGGTGTACCTCCTTGACCACGTCACGGGTGCCACCAGCCGCGACAAGGTGACGGTGAAGAAGGTCGCCGAGGGCCTTCGGGAGCCGATGGGCGTCAAGTACGTCGACGGATCGCTGTACGTCTCACAGAAGCACGAGCTGACACAACTCATCGATGATGACGACGACTTCGTCACCGACGAGTACCGCACGGTCGCCACCTGGCCGTACGGCGGAAACTTCCACGAGTTCGCCTTCGGACTGCTCTACCGCGACGGCTTCTTCTACGTGAACCTGTCCGTCGCCATCAACTACGGCGGTGCGACCACCACTCCGCAGCCGGCGCCGGGCCGAGGCGCGACGTACAAGGTCAGCAAGAAGACGGGCAGGATCGAGGCGGTTGCAGGCGGCCTGCGGACGCCGAACGGGATCGGCTGGGGTCCGGGCGGTGACATCTTCACCACCGACAACCAGGGCGGCTGGCTGCCCGCCTCGAAACTCGTCCAGATCAAGAAGAACCGCTTCTTCAACCACTACACCGAACCCTCGGGCCCGTTCGACGCCCAGCCAGTCACCCAGCCGGTGCTCTGGCTGCCCCAGAACGAGATCGCCAACTCGCCCAGCACCCCCCTGCACCTGAAGGAGGGCCGGTTCGCCGGCCAGATGCTGATCGGCGACGTCACCTACGGCGGTCTCCAGCGTGCCTACCTGGAAAAGGTGAAGGGGCAGTACCAGGGGGCCGTCTTCCGCTACACGCAAGGACTCGAAGCGGGCGTCAACCGCATCACCATGGGGCCCGACGGCGCGGTGTACGCGGGAGGTCTCGGCGCCGACGGCAACTGGGGCCAGGAAGGGAAGCTGAAGTTCGGTCTGCAGAAGCTCACACCGAACGGCGGCAACACCTTCGACATCAAGGAGATGCGTGCGGTTCCCGGTGGTTTCGACCTGGAGTACACCCAACCGCTGTCGGAGGAGACCGCCGCGGAACTGACGTCCCGCTACCGGGCCGAGCAGTGGCGCTACACCCCGACGTCCGACTACGGGGGGCCGAAGGTCGCCGAGGAGCGGCTGGCCGTGCGCTCGGCGACCCTCGCCGACGACCGCAGCACCGTGCGGCTGCGACTCGACGGGCTCAAGCCCGGCCGGGTCGTACACCTCCGTTCGCCGCGCCCCTTCGCCTCCGCGTCCGGCGAGGCGCTGTGGAGCACGGAGGCCTGGTACACGCTCAACGCCCTGCCGGGCAAGCAACCGGCGGCGGCCACGCTGTACGAGGCGGAGGAGGGGCGGCTCACCGGAACGGCCGGCTTCGACACCGACCACACCGGGTACTCGGGCAGCGGTTTCGTCGACCGCTACGACACGGAGGGCAAGGCCGCCACGACCTTCGACGTGACGGTCCCCAAGGTCGGCGACTACGACGTGAACCTGCGGTACTCCAACGGACCCGACCCCTTCCGGGGCACCAAGTCCCTCTCCCTCCACGTCAACGGGAAGAAGCTGAGACAGACGAAGCTCGCCTCGACCGGCACCTGGGACACCTGGTCGACGAGGACCGAGCGGATCCGCCTGCACGCGGGACCCAACACCCTCTCGTACCGCTTCGATCCCGGTGACACCGGGCACGTCAACCTCGACCTCATCACCGTGCTGCCGCACGGTGCCCCGGTACCCCTCTTCGACGGCACCGCCGCCTCCCAGGAGCAGTGGCAGCACACGGACGGCCGGCGCGTCGAATGGCCGCTGTCCGCCGAGCGCTCGATGGAGGTGTGCTGCGGTGACATCCGCACCAAGGACGCCTACCAGGACTTCGAACTGCACGCCGAGTTCCGGGTACCGCTGCTGCCGGACGAGGTGACCGGCCAGGACCGCGGCAACAGCGGGATCTATCTCCAGGACCGCTACGAGCTCCAGATCCTCGACTCCTACGGGGACACGACCCCCGACACGAACGAGGCGGGGGCCATCTACCAGAAGAAGGCGCCGGACAGCAACGCGGCCACGGCTCCGGAGACGTGGCAGACGTACGACATCACGTTCCGCGCGGCGCGCTTCGACGACAGCGGCAGCAAGACCGCCGACGCACGCGTCACAGTGGTGTGGAACGGACGGACGGTCCACGACGACGTCGCGATCGACGGACCGACAGGCGCCGGTCTGCCTGAGGGCCCGTCGGCCGGAGCGATCCGTCTCCAGGACCACGGGAACAAGGTGCGGTTCCGCAACATCCGGATCGAACCGCTGAGCTGAGCGAGCCTCAGGCTCCGTACCGACGCGGGGCGCCTGCGAACCCTGGGTGCCCCGCGTCGTTCCGCTCATGCGCGCCGGCGGGGTGCCGTCCGGGCGGACGCCCCCCCGGGCGCGGCGTCAAGCGGGCGGGGCGTCCGACGCACTCCAGGCGGTGGCGATTCCTTCCAGCCATGCCGGAGGCAGTTCGGCGAGCTCCCATTCCGCCCGGAGCGCCGACGGTGCGCCGGTGAGGCGTTCGAGTACGGCGATGCTCGTGGGGGAGTGGAGGAGGGAGTAGCGGCCGTGGACCGCGATGCTGCTGCGTGGCCCGTACCGCGCGTACAGCTGGGTCAGCCGCTGTCCGTGGGACTCGGTGAACCGCTCCAACTGCCCGGCGTATCCGACCCGCCCCACGACTCTCATCGTGCCGAGTACGGCGGTGAGGACCTCGTCCGACACCTCGGGGTCGAGGTCCGAGGTGTCCGTGAACGCGAGATAGAGCGGCGCCACGGCGACCTTGGCGCGCTCCACGTCCACCCTCCCGACGGGATGATGGCCCCCGGCCCCGACCCCCACCGGACCTGCCATCGCGGGGCCGATGGCGCGCTCAAGGGCTTGCTCGGCGACGCGGACGAGTTCGTCGCCGACCGCTCGGGCACCGTCGTGCCAGCCGACGGCGTACGGTTCCCGGCCGGCCGGGCCTCCCGCCGCCTTCCCGACCTCGCTGTGAGCATCCGCGATCGCGCCGGCCTCCACGAGGGCGATCAGTTCGTCGGCCTCGCCCCGGAAGACTCCCGCACGGCCCAGGAGCTCGAAGAGGGTCTCCTTCGCGTTCATCACGCTGGCGGGGTCCAGCGGGTTCCGGCCCGTTTCGGCGGTGTCGATGGTGTCCCCCTCGTCGGCCTCGGTCTGGTGTCCCACCCTAGTTCGAGCAGGCTGTGTACGGGCGGGTGCCACAGAGGCGTCGCCGTCCTGATCGCGGGGCCTGCCCTGAACATGTCTGCCATACCCGCTGCGGCCGGGGCCGACGGCCGGTGCGGAAGTGGTTTCGGACGCTGCTCGCGGCACCTAGGACATGCACGCACCTCCGGTCTATACCAAACCCTTGACATGCTCGGCGTTCATTCCTTAAATCACGGAGTGAAGTAAGTGCTTCTGTTCCTTCGCTTCCCGTCGGCTCGATGAGGGTGCGCGGGGGAGTGTTCGATGCGGTGCCTGCCCGATTCGCCTGGATCTGACATGTGCACGTCAGTCCACCACGCTCCCCGAAGGGAGAAGGCATGAGTTCTCCGCGCTTGCCCCGGCGCCTGGTTCTGTCCCTCGTCATGGCACTCGGCCTCGCCTCACTGTCCACCGGCCTGGCGCAGAGCGAGCCCACGCCGGCGGCGGACACCACCGTCGCGGCCGCACCGGCCGCCGTCACCTTCTCGGACGAGTTCAACGGGCCCGCCGGATCCGCCGTCGACGGCGGAAAGTGGCAGACCGAGACCGGCGACAACGTCAACAACCACGAACGGCAGTACTACACGGCGGGCAGGAACAACGCCGCGCTCGACGGCCAGGGCAATCTCGTCATCACCGCGCGCAAGGAGAACCCCGGCAACTACCAGTGCTGGTACGGGCGGTGCGAATACACCTCGGCCCGGCTGAACACCTCCGGCAAGTTCACCACCACGTACGGCCGGGTCGAGGCGAGGATGAAGATCCCTCGCGGGCAGGGCATCTGGCCCGCCTTCTGGATGCTGGGGAATGACATCGGTCAGGTCGGCTGGCCCGCCTCCGGTGAGATCGACATCATGGAGAACGTCGGATTCGAACCGTCCACCGTGCACGGCACCCTGCACGGCCCCGGTTACTCGGGCAGCGGAGGCATAGGCGCGGGCTACACCTTGCCCGGCGGACAGGCGTTCGCCGACGCCTTCCACACCTTCGCCGTCGACTGGAGTCCGAACGCCGTCACCTGGTCCGTCGACGGCACCGTCTACCAGCGGCGGACCACGGCCGACCTCGGCGGGAAGCAGTGGGTCTTCGACAAGCCGTTCTTCATCATCCTCAACCTGGCCGTCGGTGGCTACTGGCCGGGCGACCCCGACGGAAGCACGGTCCTCCCGCAGCAACTCCTCGTCGACTACGTCCGCGTCAGCTCCGACAGCGGCCAGCCGGGTGGCGGCGGTCCCATCACCGGTCTGGCGGGCAAGTGCGTGGATGTCGCGGGCGGTGCGGCGGCGAACGGTACAGCGGTGCAGTTGTACGACTGCAACGGTACGGCGGCGCAGCGGTGGACCGTGGGAGGCGACGGCACGATCCGTGCACTGGGCAAATGTCTGGACGTGGCGTCGGGTGGCACGGCGGACGGCACGGCGGTGCAGCTGTGGGACTGCAACGGTTCGGCAGCGCAGCAGTGGGCGACGCCGGCCGCCAGGGACATCGTGAACCCGCAGGCCGACAAGTGTCTGGACGTCAGCGGAGGGGGCAGCGCCAACAGCACCCGACTGCAGATCTGGACCTGCACCGGCGCCGCCAACCAGAAGTGGACGGTGACGCGATGAAATCGGAGCCCGCGGTCGGCCCACCCGCCTGACAAGCACGCCGACGACGCCCCGTCCCCTACACCCCCGCCGTGCACATCGCGGTGAGGGCGTACGGGGCCGGAGGTGGCGGGAAGCCGCAGACCGATGCCGTGGGCCTTGCCGCCCGGCGTCCTGCCGCCTGCCGACCGGGCCCCGCGCCGGGCACGCGTCAGCGAGCGCGCTTACCGGTGGCGGCCTTCTTCGCCGTGCGACCGGAGTTGGCCGTCTTCTTCGCCGGGATCGCGCGCGACGGCCCGGCCTTCTCGGCGGCCTGCGTCTCGCTGGCGGCGTCCGCCGTGCTGAGCGCCCCGGCACTGTTCTCCAGGTGGGCGCGGACGAACCACTGGAACTGCTCCAGTGAACGGAGGTGCTCGATGAGCAGGTCCTCCGTGACCGGGTCGACGGCGGCGGCCTTCGCCGCGGCCTTCCTGTGGTCCTCGATGATCCCCGTGTAGACGAGGTCGAGTGCGCCGAGGTGGGCGATCGCGTCGGCTCTGCCCACGCTGTAGTCCTTCCACGCCCGCTCGGCGACCAGTACGCCCGCGGTGCCGTGCGGCACACCGCCCAGGGCCGAGATGCGTTCGGCGGTCGCGTCCGCCATGTCACGCACCGCCAGAGTCTGCGGGTCGAGCATCTCGTGCACGGCGATGAAGTGCGGGCCGGTCACATTCCAGTGGATGTGTTTCAGGGTGAGTGCCAAGTCGTTGAGTGCGTGCAGGCGCATCTTCAGCAAGTCGATCAGACGCCCGCCTTCCTTGGTGCTCAGGCCGGGCACGGTGTAGCGCGGGTTGGAACTCTGAGGCGGCATGATGCTCCTGGGACGAGGGGACGGTCCAACTCTCTTCATCTGCCACCGGGGCCGCGGCATGCACGCGTCCTGACACCGGACGTCACCTGACCGGCCCTGCCGAAAGCGCGCCTGAGGTGACCGACGCCCGGTGCCCCGGCCGGGAACGGGCGTGGGTCACCTCAGGCACGGGCCCCGCCCGCTGTCACGCGCGGTCCACGCCGCTCGGGGCGGCGTCCGGAGAGAGGGACGGCGCCCCGTCCGTGCTGAGCCCGGGGCGGTTGTGCCCGAACAGCGGGACCAGGGAGATCGCCACCGCGCCGAGCACGGCCGTCACGGCGAACGTCGTGAAACCGAGGCTCGCGTTGCCACCCGCGAGGACCGCACCGCCGAGCGTCGGGCCGACCACCGCGCCCGTACGGCCTATGCCCGTGACCCAGCCCAGGCCGGTGGCGCGTTCGCGGGCCGCGTACACGCGGGAGGTGGCCGCGTACACCATCACCTGGGCGCTGAACAGCCAGATGCCGGTGACGAACACGACGACGTACGCGGCTCCCAGCGGCAGTTGCGCCCTCAGCAGGAACGTGCCGACCGCGGTCAGCAGGAACCACAGGGCGGAGACCTTCACCGGGCCGAACCTGTCCGCCGTGCGGCCCGCTATCAGCATGCCGACGATGCCGCCCGCGTTGATGACCATCAGGAAGGTGACGGACGAGGAGAGGGAGTAGCCGGTGGCCCGCATCAGTTCGGGCAGCCAGGTGGAGACGCCGTAGACGAGGAGGAGACCTGCGAACGACGCCGTCCACAGCAGTGGGGTCGCCCAGCGGGTGCCGGGGGCGAACAGTGCCGTGATCGCCGCCATGCGGCCCTTCGGGCCGGCCTGGGGGGCCTGCTGCACACCCGGACGCTCCAGCCGGTAGCGGTCGGCGACGGCGTACGCCTGCTCCGCGCGGCCTCGGGTGAAGAGCACACCGGGGGACTCCGGAAGCCATTTCAGCACCAGCGGAACCGCGATCAAGGCCGGCAGTACGCCCGCCCAGAACACCCAGCGCCAGCCGTGCTCGGGGGCCACGGCGAGACCGATGCCGGTGGCCGTCATGCCACCGGCGTGGTAAGAGGTCATCATCAGGCCCGTGGCGAGCGCGACGCGGCGCGGTGGTGCGAACTCGGCGACGATGGCGAGGCCGATCGGCATCAGCCCGCCCAGGCCGAGCCCGGAGAGGAAACGCCCGGTGCCGAACACCGTGGCGCCGGGCGCCAGGGCGCACAGCGCGGATCCGGCCGAGAACAGCACGACGCTGCCCATGACCAGTGGCTTTCGGCCGAGCCAGTCGGTGAGTGTGCCCGCGGCCAACGCGCCGATGAGCATGCCGAAAGTGGTCCAGCTGCCGATGGTCCCGGCCAGTGCGGGCGTGAAACCGAGGCTCTCGTCCGCCAGCAGGTGAGGCATGGTCGCGCCGTAGATGTTGACGTCCATGCCGTCGAAGAACACGGCGAGCCAGCACAGTGCGATGACCGGAGCGACGACCCGGAAGGAGCGGTCGGGTGGGGACGTGGTCGATGCAGCCACGGGGTACTCGCTTTCTGCCACGGCGGTGTGGTGGGTGGGCTGTCCCGCTGCCGGGGGAGCGACTCCACCAGCGGGGCAAGTGTTCGCGAGGTGAAGTAAATTCCACTATGAAGCGGTGCGAGTTTCCCTTCGGCCCCCGACCGTGTCAATGGGGGCTGCAGGGTGGCTTGCTGACGCGGGCTCCCGGACGTGAGCAAGCCCGCAGGCAGGTGCCCACGGGCTCACACGACTGTCGTCCCCGGACTTCGGCGGAACGTGGGACGGTCTACGGCAACGGCAAACCCGCGTAGTTCATGGCGAGTTCGGACGCCGCGTGCGGTGACGTGGCGATACGGTCGAGCTGCGCGATCTGGAGCCGGGTGTCGAAGGGGTCGTGGTCCGGATCGGTGTGCAGCGTCGTGGTCATGAAGTACGAGAAGTGTTCGGCGCGCCACACGCGCCGCAGGCACGTGTCGGAATAGGCGTCCAGCAGGTCGGTCGCACCGGTCCTGTGCTGTCGTGTCAGCGCGCGGCTCAGCACCACGACGTCCGCCGCGGCGAGGTTGAGCCCCTTCGCGCCTGTGGGCGGCACGATGTGCGCGGCGTCGCCGGCCAGGAAGACGCGGCCGTACCGCATCGGCTCGGTGACCGAACTCCGCATCGGCAGAACGCTTCTGGAGGTGATGGGGCCGCGGTTCAGCTTCCAGCCGTCGAGCGCGAACCGGGCGTCCAGTTCCTCCCAGATCCGCTCGTCCGGCCATGCTGAGGGGTCGGTGCCGTTGGGTACCTGCAGATACATCCGGCTGACCTCGGGTGACCGCATGCTGTGCAGGGCGAAGCCGCGGGGGGAGTGAGCGTAGACCAACTCGTCGCAGGAGGGGGCCACATCGGCCAGGATGCCGAACCAGGAGTAGGGATACACCCGCTCAAAGGTGCGGCGGGCCCCCTCGGGCACGGCTGCCCGGGTCACCCCGTGGAAGCCGTCGCAGCCGACGACGTAGTCGCACGTCAGGGTCCTGTCCTGACCGTCGTGCGAGTAACGGACCGTCGGCCGGTCGGTGTCCGCGCCCTCGACCGAGCTGACCTCGGCCCGGAAGTGGAGGGCCGCGCCGTCGGCCAGCTGCAGTGCTATGAGGTCCTTGACCACCTCGGTCTGTGCGTACACCCACACACGGCGGCCGCCCGTCAGCGACGGGAAGTCGATTCGGTGCGAACGGCCCTCCCACCGCAACTCGATGCCGTCGTGGACCAGCCCTTCGGCGTCCAGCCGCGCGGCCGCCTCGACCTCCCGGAGGGCGTCGACCGTGGACTGTTCGAGAATCCCCGCCCGTTGACGCTGTTCGACATAGGTGCGCTCACGACGCTCCAGGACGACGCAGTCGACGCCCGCCCGGTGGAGCAGGCGGGACAGCAGCAGCCCTGCCGGGCCGCCGCCGATGATTCCTACGGTCGTGTGCACCGATGGCTCTCCTTCGTCATGAGGGAGTTCGCACCCCTGAGGCCGGCTGCACGCCCGCGCCTCCGAGCCATGTGTCCGCATAGTGAAAGTTACTTCACTCGATGTCGGCGAGTCTGTGGCCAGGACCGATGCCCTGTCAACAGGGCGTCCGAAGGCGTTCGTACGGCTGGGCCGACCGGGTCGCCGGGCGACCGGGCGGGCGAACACTATGAACGCAACGGCCGCAGGGGTGGCCCCGCAGGTCGCGTCCTTCCTAGCATCCCGGCTCGCAGCGCAACTCTGCGCAGAGCACCTGAAGGAGCTCACTCTTGAACGTATTCGACGCGCCCACGCATGCTCCGCGACGGCGCTCGGCGGTAGTGGCCGCTGCTCTCGCGGCCCTGCTCCTCGGCGCACTCGGCGAGTCCTCCGCCGCCGCCCGGGTGAGCACCGGGGCTCCCTCCGTCGCCGAGTGCCCGGCCGGTCTTGCGGGGAAGGCCACGTGCTACACCGGCCAGGACGGCAACGGGGCGTACTACACGATGGCAGTGCCCAAGCGCTGGAACGGTTCCCTCGTCGTGCACGCCCACGGCGGGCCCGATCTGGGCGACACCTCGGATCCGTCCCGCAGTGCCGGTGACCTGGAGCGCTGGGCGGTCATGGTCGACGAGGGATACGCCTGGGCCGGTTCCTCCTACCGCCGCGGGGGTTATGGGACACGAATGGCCGCGGCCGACACGGAGAACGTGCGGCGGTTGTTCGTCTCCCGGTTCGGCCAACCGAAGCGGACGTACGTCCACGGCCAGTCATGGGGCGGCGACGTCGCCGCCAAGGTCGCGGAGACCTACGGAGCCCGCTCCGGCGCCTACGACGGTGCCCTGCTGACCAGCGGTGTGCTCGGGGGCGGTTCACGCGGCTACGACTACCGCGTCGATCTGCGGGCCGTCTTCCAGTACTACTGCCGTAACCACCCTCGCCCCACCGAAACCCAGTACCCGTTGTGGCAGGGTCTGCGCGCGGGCTCCCTCATGACGAGCACCGGACTCCGGGCCCGTCTCGAGGAATGCACCGGCTACGCGTCGGAGCCCGCGGACCGGACCGCACTGCAGCAGCGCAACCTGAAGGACATCCTCGCCGTCACCCGCGTTCCCGAGCGCGCACTCGAGTCGCACCTGCGGTTCTCGACCTTCACCTTCCGCGACATCGTGTCGGGCCGGCTCGGTGGCCGCAACCCGTTCAGCAACCAGGGCGTGCGGTACTCCGGTTCACACGACGACAAGGCACTCAACGCAGGTGTCGAACGGTTCTCGGCCGACCCCACCGCACGCCGCGACCTCTCCTACGACAGCGACCTCACGGGCAACGTTTCCATCCCCGTCCTCACCCTGCACGCAATCGACGATCCGACCGCTTTCGTGGAGCACGAATCCGCTTACCGCGCCACCCTCGAGGGAGCCGGCACGGACGGGCACCTCGTGCAGACCTACACGACCGAGACGGAGCACAGCGCGCTGAGCGACTCCGAGTACGCCAACTCCGTCTCCGCCCTCGACACCTGGGTGCGCACCGGCCGCAAGCCGACCCCGGGCTCGATCGCGGCCTCGTGCGCCGCCTTCGACCGCGTTCATGCGGATGGGTGCTTCTACAACCCCCGTTTCCTCCCTCCGTCGTACGCGTCGAGGGTCCGGCCCCGGCCGGGCGGCCTCTCCTGGCCCGCCATGACAGCAGCCCAGGAGAGGAAGTGGAGCCGGATCACCGACGTGGGGATCGCGCCCTGACGGATGCCCGCACCCACGGCCGACGGGGCCGTCCCGCACCACCCAGGAGCGGGGCGCCCCGGTGCGCCGTCTCAGGGCGCCTTCCGTATGGCGAGACGGTCGGGCATCCGGAGCGAGCCCGTCCGTATATTCGTACGCATGTCTGTAACGGCCCTGTCGCTGTGCCTCGCGCTGTTCGCGCATTCGGCGTGGTGCGTCGACGACGGACTCTGTCGCGGCTGAATACCCGGTCGTCGGCGCGTGCCGCGCCGCCGCCCGCACTGCCGCCGTCCGTCGAGCATCATCCGGAGACCTCTCGTGACCACCGCGCCACCCGCCGGGTCCGCCCCGCCGCGCGCCCTGCCCGCCCTGCTCGTCCCGTCGCCCACGTCGGTGCCGCAGCCCGAACCGCCACCCCTGCCCCCGGTGCGCAGGGCCCCACTCGTCGTGTCCGGACTGCTGGCCGTGGCACTCACCGCGTACGTGTGGTTCACCCACGGCGCCAAACCCGGCGTGCTGCTCGTGCTGGGCCTCGGTCTCGGCGTCGCCCTGTTCCATTCCCGGTTCGGCTTCACCTCCGCCTGGCGCCAGCTGATCGCCGTCGGCAACGGCAGCGGTCTGCGGGCGCACGCGCTGCTGCTCGGCACCACGGCCACGCTGTTCGCACTGGTCATCGGAACGAGCACCGGCCTGTTCGGCTCGCAGCCGGCGCCCTCCGCCGGGTCGCTCGGAGTCGGCCTGGTCGTCGGTTCGCTGCTCTTCGCCATCGGGATGCAGCTCGGCGGCGCCTGTGCGTCGGGCACCCTCTTCGCCGTCGGCTCGGGGCAGACCTCGGTGCTTCTGACCCTCGGCGGCTTCGTCGCCGGTGCCACACTCGCCGCCTGGCAGTTCGACCTGTGGAAGGACCTGCCCGCCTGGGAGCCGGTCGTCCTCTCCGAACACCTCGGCTGGTTCGGATCGTGGGCGGCGACCATCGCCGCGCTGCTGCTCGTGGTCGTCGTCACGCGACGCGTCCAGGCCCGCCGTAACCCGCCGCCCCTCGGTGTCGTGCCCTCGGCACGCACCGCAGCCGTACGGGCCATCCGCGGATCGTGGCCCCTGGCCGCCGGCGCCCTCGTGCTGGCCGTGCTCGGCGCTGGCGTGCTGACGGTGTCCGGCGGCGCCTGGGGTGTCACGAGTGCGTTCAGTCTGTGGGGATCGGAACTGGTGGGCGCGCTCGGCGGGCACCCGGAGCACTGGACCTGGTGGCGGCAGGCCGGGAACGCGGAGATGCTGGCCGGCCCGGTCCTGGCCGACAAGACCAGCCTCACCGACATCGGCATCATGATCGGTGCGGCGGTCGCCGCGGCGACCGGCGGCACCTGGGCGCTGCACCGGGGTATTCCGTGGCGGACAGCCGTCGCGTCGGTGCTCGGCGGCGTGCTGATGGGCATCGGGGCACGACTGGCCGGAGGCTGCAACATCGGTGCCTACCTCGCGGGCATCGCCTCGGGCAGCCTGAGCGGCTGGCTCTGGGGCGCGGTCGCACTGGCCGGAACCTGGATCGGACTCAGGCTGCGCCCGCTGTTCGGCCTCGGCAACCCCAAGCCGGGCGACGGCGTCTGCTGACCGCGTCGGACCGGCGGCCCGGCCCGGCCTGCCCCGGCCCGGCCTGCCCCGGCCCGGCCGCCCGGGCCGGGCCGCAAGGGCCCGCGCCTCGGGGCCTCCTCTACGATCGTCCGCGTGTGCGCAAACGTCATAGTCGCTGAAGACGACGCCAAACAGGCCGAGCTGGTCCGCCGTTACCTCGAACGCGAAGGCCACGCGGTCACGGTGGTGGCGGACGGCCTCTCCGCCCTGGAGCAGGCGCGGCAGGGGGCGCCGGACCTGCTCGTGCTCGACGTGATGATGCCGAGGGCGGACGGACTCGACGTGGTCCGCATCCTGCGAGCGGAGGAGCGGGAGCTGGCGGTGCTCATGCTGACCGCGCGGGCGACGGAGGACGACCTGCTGCTCGGACTGGACCTGGGCGCGGACGACTACATGACCAAGCCCTACAGTCCGCGGGAGCTCATGGCGCGTGTGCGCACGCTGCTGCGGCGCACCCGCCGGGACGGGGGGCGCGACGACGGTCACGTACTGCGGGTGGGAACGCTCGCCGTCGATCCCGCGCGTCACGAGGTGGCGGTCGACGGAGCCGAGGTCGACTGCACACCGGGGGAGTTCCGGCTCCTCTCGGCGATGGCCGCCGAGCCCGAGCGGGTCTTCACGCGTGAGCAACTGCTCGCCGAACTCCACGGGTTCGACCGGTACATCAGCAGCCGCACGGTCGACGTGCACATCATGAACCTCCGCAAGAAGATCGAGCGTGCCCCCCGGCGCCCGGCCCGGCTGCTCACCGTCTTCGGAGTGGGCTACAAACTCGTCGACCCGCTGAAGGGGACCCCGCGTGCTTCGCGCTGAGCGGGGCGCCCAACGTCTGCGCCTGCGCAAGAGCCTCCTCGGCAGGCTGCTGGCGGTGTCGGCGCTCGTCGCGGCCTGTTCGGTCGCCGCGACCGCGTGGCTGGCCGTGCAGACGACGTCCGGCGCGATCGAGAAGGAGCAGGGCCGCAACCTCGCCGCGGACACCCGCGTCCTCGACGCCCTGCTCGCCTACGCGGCCGAACACCCCACCTGGGACGGCGTGGAGGCCACGGTCGACGAACTGGCCGACGCGTCCGACCGCCGCATCACCCTGACGACGCAGAGCCGCGAGACACTCGCGGACTCCGCGGACTCCTCCCCGCCGCCACCGGCTCTGCCTCCCCAGGCATCGGCGGTCGTGGACCCGCTGTCCGTGGCCGCCGTGCCCTCCGGATCGGAATCCGGGTCCGTGACGGTTGCGGCACCCGGCACGGACGGAGTGCAGCACCCCGGGACCGACCGGGTCGACGCGCGGGCCGTCGGACCGTTCAGGCTCTCCGCGACCGAACGTACGTCGCTGAGGCGCACCGCGGACGAGACGGTGCGGTGCCTCAGCCGGTCCGGCATCGCCTCGGACGTCGTCGAGGGACCGAGCGGGCGGCCCCGTATCCAGGTCGTGGGCAACGATCCCGACCGCATACGCGGCAGCCGGTGCGCGACGGAAGCCCTGGACAGCCCCACCGCGACGGAGACGAAGGCGCTCACCGCGCTCAACGAGCTCGTCAACGCCTGCCTGGGCCGGCAGGAGCGCGAAGCCGTACGGCTCGACCTCGACCTCTCGTGGGACACGTACCGGCCTCCGTCCGCGTCGGCCGTCTCCGAGCCGAGGCCCGTGCCCAGCATCAGCGCCCCGCGTGAGGCCGTGCCGACGGAGCTGCCCACCGCCTCGCCCGTGGACAGCGACGTCGACCGCGACATCGCCTCGTGCGTCGGCATCGCCCGCCAGGAGCAGCTCAGTTCGTATGTCGCCTCACCCGCCTTGCTGTTCATCACCGACCCTGGCGGCGGTGCCGTCCCCGGCTTCGAACTGTCCCCCGGGAACACGGCGAGGATCACCGGGGTCGCGGCGCTCGTCCTCGCACTCACCGTCGGCGCCTCGATCCTCGCCGGAGTCCGTCTCGTACGGCCGCTGCACGCGCTCACGGGAGCGGCCCAGCGCATGCGGGACGGTGAGGAGCCGTCACACGTCGAAGTGGCCGCCGACAACGAGATCGGCCGGCTCGCCGCCGCCTTCAACGACATGTCGGCCCACCGCGCCCGCCTGGAGGAGCAGCGCAAGGTGATGGTCAGCGACGTGGCGCACGAACTGCGCACCCCGCTGAGCAACATCCGGGGGTGGCTGGAGGGTGCCCAGGACGGCATCGCCGACGCGGACGCGCAGTTCGTGTCCTCGCTGCTGGAGGAGGCCGTGCAGCTGCAGCACATCATCGACGACCTCCAGGACCTGTCGGCGGCCGATGCGGGCGCCCTGCGCCTGCACCCCGAACCCGTACGGATCGAGGACCTGCTCGCCCACGCCGCGGCGGCGCACCAGGCACAGGCCGACGCCGCCGGGGTGCGCCTCACCGTGACCGGTCCGCGGGGCGGCACACCGGCCCCCACACTCACCGCCGACCCGGTCCGGCTGCGGCAGGCGATCGGCAACCTGGTGTCCAACGCCGTACGCCACACCCCGGAGGAGGGACGGGTGACGCTGCGCGCGTACACGGCCGGCGGAGAGGGAACGGGCGAAGAGGTGGTGGTGGAGGTCGCCGACACCGGCAGCGGTATGGCGGCGGAGGACCTGCCGTACGTCTTCGACCGGTTCTGGCGCGCGGAGAAGTCACGAAGCCGTCGCACAGGGGGCAGCGGCCTGGGGCTGGCGATCGTCCGCAAGCTCGTCGAGGCGCACGGCGGGACGACCTCCGTGGCCAGCACGGTGGGCCAGGGATCGGTGTTCACACTGCGGCTGCCGACGGCCGGCCCTGATCCGATGAACACGGTGGTCTGACAGCTTCCTCACAACTTCACTCCAGTCTGTGGGCATGCCCGGCGCCCGACGCGCATCCGTGCGTGGGCACCACCAACGCCGAGCTGGAATCGGAGTTCTTCATGTCCCTTCGCCCGACCCTGCGCACCGCAGTCCTCGCCGCTGTCGGCCTCGGCGCGGTCCTGCTCCCGTCAGGCGTGGCCGTCGCCGACGACACGCCCACGCCGGTACCCGCCCAGCGCACGGCGACCCCTGCCCCCGCGCCCGAAGGCGCCGAACGCTCCGAGGCTCCGACCTCGGCCCCGGCCGTTTCCGTGCCGGCCGGCCCGATGCCGCGGGGCGGTGTCGACGCCGGGGAGAGCCCGGCCGCAGATGCCGGCGGCACCGCGCTGTACGGATCCGCGGCCGGTGCGGTGCTGCTCGCGGGCGGCGGCGCGTTCGTACTGCGCCGCCGGTCCGCACAGCGCAACGGCTGATCCCCGACGGTGGCGCCCCTCCCCGCGTGGGGAGGGGCGCCACCCGCCGTTCTCCTCCCGACTCAGCTCGCCCACTGCACCGGAGCAACTCATGTCCCTCACATCGAAATCGTCCATGCGGACGGCCGTGTCCGTGGTAACAGCCGGCCTGCTGCTCGCCCCTGTCACCGGTTGCGCGACGGACGATGCGCCCCCGCCTCCCGTCAGGACGGGCACAGCCACTCCCGGGCCCTCGGAATCCCCCGGGGCGCCGGCGCCGACGCGGCTGACGGTCCCGTCGCTGGGGATAGACAGCACGCTGCTGCGGCTGGGACTCAACGAGGACGGGACGGTCGAGGTGCCGCCGGCCGAGAAGGGCATGACGGCCGGCTGGTACGCGGGCGGGGCCGTGCCCGGCGAGCCCGGCGCAGCCGTGCTCATCGGGCACAACGACACACGGTTCGGCAAGGCCGTCTTCCACGACCTGCACACGATCGCCAAGGGTGCGGACATCGCCGTGTCCGGCGGGGGAGGGGAGAAGGTCCACTTCACGGTCAGCGGAACGGAGACCGTCAGCAAGAAGACCTTTCCCACCCAGAAGGTCTACGGCGCCACCGATGAGAGCGTGCTCCGGCTGATCACCTGCGACGGAGCCTTCGACGCCGCCGGTCACCCCGTGGACAACCTGATCGTGTACGCGACGCTGCGCTGAAACGACCCCGGGCCGGGCACGCGTCCGCGGCGGGGCCCGGTCAACGGCGGTCCTCCACTTCGCCCTCGACGGCATCGACCATCCCGGCCACGAGGCACAGGGCAGCTTGTTCCGCCGCCGGCATCGTCCGGCGGAACGAGCACTCCGACGGCTGGCGCCCACGTGCCGCTGTCGGCGTGGCGAACGTCGCCCGGTCCCAAGTCCGTGCACGCCGCTCGGATCCGGCGGGATCCGATACCGGCCGACGGCAAGGGCCGGTGCGCCGACAGACGGCCCAAGGGCGCGTCCGGCATGCGGACGCCGGGTGACGGGTCCGCCCGGACTCTTGACGAGTACACGCATGCAGGCCAAGAATGATCGCGCAGTGCGCATGACAACGTTGTCTACGTTTCGAGAGGCGCTCATTCCATGAGATGGACCCACTGGATTCGCGGTGCGGGGGCGGCGGCCGCCACGGCCGCTCTCCTCGGCGGCGCTGTCGCCGCACCTGCCGCGGCGGACGGAGGGGGGCATGCCGAGCGCGGTCGGCTCACCGATCTCGTCAACCCGTTCATCGGTACGGAGAACGAGGGCAACACCTATCCGGGTGCCGCGGTGCCCTTCGGCATGGTGCAGTTCTCGCCCGACACCGGGCACAACACGGGTTACGACTACTCGGAGACCCACATCAGGGGCTTCTCCACCGTCCACATCTCCGGCGTGGGCTGCGGCCTGGGCGGTGACCTCCCGGTCCTTCCCACGACCGGTGACATCACCTCGACGGACAACGCCACATACGCTGCCGAGTTCAGCCACGACGACGAGAAGGCGAGCCCCGGCACCTACAAGGTGGGCCTCAAGACGGGCATCGAGGCCGAGCTGAGCGCCACCGAGCGGACGGGTGTACAGCGCTACACCTTCCCCGCCACCGACAAGGCCAACGTCCTCATCAACGCCGGCCAGTCGCTGCACAGGACGGTGAACACCGAGGTGGAGATCCTCGACAGCCGCACCGTGCGTACGGCCATCACCGGGAGTGGCTTCTGCCAGGACACCAAGCCGTACACGGTGTACACACTGACCCGTTTCGACCGTCCCTTCACGACCTCCGGTACCTGGAAGGGTGACACGGTCACCGAGGGCTCGAAGTCCTCGTCGGCGGCCGCCGAGCGCAACGGAGCCTTCCTGCGCTTCGACACGACCAAGGACCGCACCGTCGAGGCGACCACCGCCATCTCGTACGTGGACGCCAAGGGCGCGGCCCTCAACCTCCGTGCCGAAGGCGGCCGTTCGTACGACCGCGTCGCGCGCGCCGCGCAGGCCGCGTGGGAGGACCGCCTCGACGACGTCCGCGCGAAGGGCGGCAACGAGACGCTGCGGCGCACCTTCTACTCGTCCCTCTACCGCTCGTTCCTCGCACCGAACATCGGTAGCGACGTCGACGGCCGCTACACCGGCTGGGACCAGAAGATCCACCGCGCCAAGGGATTCACCTACTACCAGAACTGGTCGCTCTGGGACACCTACCGCACCCAGGCCCAGCTCCTGTCGCTGCTCGCCCCCCACGAGTCGCGCGACATGGCGATCTCCGTCCTCAAGATCGACGAGGACAGCGGCTGGCTGCCCAAGTGGGGCTACGGCACGGTCGAGACGAACATCATGACCGGCGACCCGGTCACACCGTTCCTCACCAACGCCTACCAGCAGGGCCTGCTCAAGGGGTACGAGGAACAGGCCTACCGCGCGCTCAGGAAGAACGCCGACGGCGTGCCCCCGGCCGACTCCGCCCCCGTGGGCCGCGAAGCCAACAAGGAGTACCTCGCCGACGGCTTCGCGCCCTACATCAAGGGCAGGGCCCATGTGAAGCCCGGTGACTCGGACTACGACCACGGTGCCTCCGCGACCCTGGAGTACGCCCTGTCCGACGCGATGCTCGGGCAGATGGCGAAGGAGCTGGGGCACGAGGCCGACGCCGCGCGGTATGCGGAGCGGGCGCAGAACTACCGGAAGATCTTCGACAGCTCGACGGGCTTCTTCCGCGCACGGGACGCGAAGGGGGACTTCACGGGCCCCGTCGACCCGGCACAGAGCGAGGGCTTCCACGAGGGCACCTCCTGGCAGTACCAGTGGCTCGTCCCGCAGGATCTGCCGGGCATGGTCTCCCTGATCGGTGGCACCCAGGCGGCCAACGAGCGTCTCGACTCGTTCTTCGCGTACGAACAGCTGCTGCAGGACCCTGCGAAGACCGCCCGCGAGGTGTGGGTGAACGGGCCGTACGACTACTACAACGCGGACAAGTACAACCCGCAGAACGAGCCCGACCTGATCGCCCCCTACACCTACCTGTCCACCGGCCAGCCCTGGAAGACGACCGACGTGGTGCACGCCGCGCTGACGCTCTTCACGGACACCCCGACCGGTATGACCGGTAACGACGACCTGGGGACGATGTCCGCCTGGAACGTCCTCTCCTCGATCGGGATCTTCCCGGTCCAGCCGGGCACCGACACGTGGAGCCTGTCGACCCCCGTCTTCGAGCGGGTCGACCTGACCCTGGACCGGCGCTACTACCCCAGGGGCAGCCTGACCGTGAAGGCTCCGGGCACCTCCGACTCGTCCCGCTACATCCAGTCGGCGCGGACCGACGGGGCCGCGTACGAGAAGACCTACCTGACCACCGAAGACATCCGTGACACGCGCGAGTTGTCCTTCGAGGTCGGTACACAGCCCTCGCGGTGGGGCACATCGGCGGACGCGGCACCGCCCGCCCTGAAGTGACGCGCTGAACAACCGGGACACGCACGGGACCCGCCCCTCGCCGAGGGGCGGGTCCTCCCGTTCCGCCGCGCGGCGCTCAGCCGTTGAAGCGGTCCGGATCGAACCCGGTCCGCTCGTCGCGGTTCAGGGCACTGATCTCGCCGATGTCCCCCTCGGTGAGTTCGAAGTCGAAGAGGTCGAAGTTCTCCTCGATGCGCCGCAGGGTCACCGACTTGGGGAACACGATGTCCCCACGCTGCAGGTGCCAGCGCAGGGTCACCTGGGCCGTCGACTTGCCGACCCGCTCCGCGATACGAACGAGGGCCGGATCGTCGAGCACCTTGCCCTGTGCGATCGGGGACCAGGCCTCCGTGGCGATACCGTGTTCGGCCCCGAAGGACCGGACCGCGTCCTGGGTGAGGTAGGGATGCACCTCGATCTGGTTGACGGCGGGCACCACCACACTGTTGTCGAGCAGGCGGCGCACGTGGTTGGGCTGGAAGTTCGAAACCCCGATGGCCTTGACGCGTCCCGAACGGTAGATCTCCTCCAGGGCCTTCCAGGTTTCGACGAAATCACCCCTGTCGGGGAGAGGCCAGTGGATGAGGAAGAGGTCCAGGTAGTCCAGCCGCACCTTCTCCATGGTGCGTTCGAACGCCTGGAGGGCGTCGTCGTAGGCGTGGGCGTCGTTGTCCAGCTTGCTGGTGACGAAGACGTCGGCCCGGTCGAGGCCGGAGTCCAGGACCGCCTGGCCGACCTCCTTCTCGTTGCCGTACATCTGTGCCGTGTCGATGTGGCGGTAACCGGCCTCCAGAGCCGCCAGAGTGGTCTCGCGGGTGTCCTCCGGGGGAATCTGGAAGGTGCCGAAACCGAGCTGGGGGATCTCCACGCCGTTGTTGAGGGTGATGGCGGGTACTGCGGGCACGGGTGACTCCTTGTCGTTGGTGTTCAGGGTTGTTACCGCTGCCACGGGCGTCCCGGGCCGTTCTGTACGGGCGGTGCGGACGCCGCCGCACTGCCCGGCGGGTTGCACCGGTGCACGGCGGCGGCGGTTCAGCGGGCGATCACGCAGCCCCGCCTCCGGCACTCGGCCACGCCAAGCCGTACGCGCTGATCCGACACGAAATCTCCCCGGCAGCGGTTGAGGCATATAGCGGAACACTGCATTCCGCCCTCACTGCGGCGTACCCGACCTCAATCGGGGCAAACAGGTTGATACGGCTGAATGAGGAATCCCTGTTCGGGCTGTGTCCGGGCCGCTGCGCCCCGCACGTCGAACGAGGCTGCAGCCGTGCCCGAGCTGTTGCACCCTCCTGCGCGTGTCCGTCGTGGGCCGGACCGAAACCTGCTGCCGGGAGGAGCCGGGATGCGTGGTGGCCGGCCTCCTGGTGACCGAAGCCCTGCGGGGCGCCGGTTCTACAGGCGACCGATCCGTCGGATCTCTTCCAGGGGATACGGGGTCTGCCTGCTCCGGCGCCCGAACGTGCGAGTGAAGTTGGACATCACCGCTGCGATCGGCGCGTGCCGGGCGATGATCGCCGCGGCCTCCTCCGGGATTCCTGTGGGGCGCCTGCCCTCCGCGAAGGCACGCACCAGGGCGTAGCGGCCGTCCCCGTCCTCTCTCCGGTATCCGAAAAGAGCGGTGACCAGCCAATTCACGAAATACGTGGAGGTGTAACAGCGGTCGTAGGTCTGATGCCGTTCGAAGAAGTCGGACTCGACCCGCGACAACTCGAACCCGGAGGAGACGGCGAGTCCGTAGTCCGTGAAGTAGAGGCGCCGGCCATCGGTCAGGATGTTCTCGAAGTGGGCGTCGAAGTGCAGGAGCCCGCGGCTGTTCATGAACGAGGTGCCGGCTGCCAGGTTCCTCTCCACCATGTCGCAGGCCGGGCCTGCGGCGCGGGCGCCGCCTTCGACCTGGGTGCCCAGCCATTGGTGCACGTTCCGCGGGATGTACTCCAGGAACAGCGCGACACTCGCCGAGGACCGTTCGAGGGCCCTGATCCTGTGGCGTACCTGCGATCCTCCGCCCCAGTACGCCACAGCCCGTTCGACGTCGGCCAGTTCCCCGGGCAGGGGCGTCGAGTCCGGCAGTACCCTCCAGTGGTACATCAGGGGGAAGCCCTCGTACTCCGCCGCGAGCACCCAGTTCGTCGTCATGGTGTGCGCGGCGAGCTCCCTCCATGCCCCGAAGCCCGGTCCTCCGATGCTGCCGATGCCGTACTGGCAGAACACGGGCAGTTCGAACAGGTTCGCCGTGGACCGGACGTGCTCAGGTTGCCGCTCCAGATCGGTGAGGGGCACCCGCTTCACGAAGACCGGCGTGCCGGCGACCTCCATCAGTGCCGACTTCCCGCCGATGCCGGATCCGATCGGCACGGCGGCGTCCACGAGCTCGCCCAGGGCGCGATCACTGCGCAGGGCCAAGGACGTGGAGACGGTGCTATGAGTGCCGAGACGCGCACGGTGCGACATATCGGGACCTTCCACTGCGCCTCCATCGCGGCCGCAACACCGGCCCTTGTCTTGTTACCGGCGCGGGGCACCGCCGACGACCACGCTGGACGGGCGGTCCTGCGGGTTCGGCCTCCCGAGGGGAGTGAAGAGGTCCGGGAGGCGTGTGGAACGGTGCATGTGACCGCGCCGACGACCGCACTTTACGTGAGGGCCGGAGCGGAGGAACCGGCTTCTCGCGCACAGTTCCACGCTCAGTTGCCCGGCTGCGGCCGCTTGACGGAGACCGGGTCGCACCGGCTGTTGAAGCGCTTCGACTGCTTCACGTAGGCAACGGTCGTCCGGCTCACCACCGCAGGCCGTCCATGGACGCAGGTTTCACTGCGGTTGTCTGCTCGACTTCCCGACCTGAACTTCCCGACGGGCCTATTGACACCCTTCCTCACGACTGCCATCTTCGAAGCGCTTCAACGATCTTGGCCTGGGATTCCGGTCCCGGCCTGAGCCCCGAGGGCGGACGATGGCGTACTTCGACAATCCCGTGATCCCTGGCTTCAGCCCGGATCCGAGCATCTGCCGCGTGGGCGAGGACTACTACGTGGCGACGTCCAGCTTCGAGTACGTACCCGGGGTGCCCCTGTGGCACAGCAGGGACCTCGTGCACTGGCGGCTGATCGGGCACGCGCTGGACCGCCCGTCGCAGTTGCGGCTGCCGGACACGGCCCCGTCCTCGTGCGGGGTGTACGCACCCACGCTCCGGCATCACGACGGCCGTTTCTGGATGATCACGACGGTGGTGGCCGGCGCGGGCAACGTCCTCGTGACCGCCGAGGATCCGGCCGGCCCGTGGTCGGATCCCGTGCCGGTAGGCATACCCGGCATCGACCCCGATCTGGTCTGGGACGACGAGGGGGACTGCTGGTGCGTGTTCTCCCACGACGGCATCCGCGCGGTGCGCATCGAGCCGCAGACGGGTCGACTGCTCGGCGAACCGGTGCGGATGTGGTCGGGAACCGGGCTGCAGTACCCCGAGGGCCCGCACCTCTACCGGGTCGGTGACTGGTGGTACCTGCTGCTCTCCGAAGGCGGCACGGAACGCGGGCACGCGATGTCGATCGCCAGGGCACGCTCCCTGCCGGGGCCGTTCGAACCGCATCCGGACAACCCGGTGCTGTCCCACCGCAGTACCGGTCACCCGGTGCAGAACACCGGACACGGTGATCTCGTCGAGGCGCACGACGGGACGTGGTGGATGGTGCTGCTGGGCACCCGGCCCCGCGGTGACACGCCGCAATACCACGGGATGGGCCGGGAGACCTTCCTCGTGCCCGTGCGCTGGGAGGACGAGTGGCCGTTGCCGGGACCGTTGGAACTCCGCGCCCCGGCGCCGGAACTGACTCCGCACCCCTGGCCCGCCGAGCCGCACCGCGACGACTTCGACGCACCGGCCCTCGCACCCTGCTGGGTGTCGACGAGACGGCACGAACCGGACGCCGTACGCCTCGACGAGCGGCCCGGGCAACTGGTGCTGCATGCCCGGGCGAACAGCTTGGACGAGCCCGGTGCGGTGTTCGTGGGACGGCGTCAGCGCGACGCGGACTGCAGTGCACGGGCCCGTGCCGACGCGGGTGAAGGCGGCAGGGGAGGCCTGGCCGTACGGCTCGACGAGGCGCACCACTACCAGGTGGAGACCGAGGACGGCATGGTGCGCGCGGTCGCCCGCATCGGTCCGCTGTGTCAGACGGTCGCCGAACGGGCGGTTGCCTCCGGTCCCCTGACGCTGCGGATCGACGTGACCACCACGGACGTCCTGCCGCCCACCGTCACGGCACGGCCCGCGGACGCCGAGGCAGACACGCTGTCCGGGCTCCGCGTCGGCGGACCCGACACCCTCCGCCTGGGATACGAGACCGAGGACGGACACTTCGAGGTCCTCGCCGAACTCGACGGCCGCTACCTCACCACCGAGGTCGCGGGCGGTTTCACCGGCCGGGTCGTCGGCATGTACGCGACCCGCGGCACCCCGGCCTTCGACTGGTTCGAGCTGCGGCCGGCCTGACCTGGTTCCGCGGCCCCGCCCCGGACGACGTACGGGACGAGGCCGCGGGTGATCAGCGTGCCAGGGTGGCCTCCAGCCACTGCAGTACCTCGGGCGTGACCGGGTCCGTGATGTCGGCGAACTCGTCGTGCCTCTCGAGGAACTTCGCCACGTACGGACAGACGGGCACGATCCGCTTGCCCTCGCCCCGCACGTGGCTCAGCGCCTCCTGCACGAGAACGGAGGCCAGCCCCCGGCCCGCGAAGGCGTCATCGATCTCGGTGTGGAAGAACACGCGCTGCCCGTCGCGGTCGCGGTAGGCGGTGAACCCCGCGCTCACCTCGTCGGTCTGGATCTCGTAGCGGTGCCTCGCGTCCACGTTCCGGACGATCGGGGTGGTGGCTTGGCTCATCGGGTGCTGCCTTTCGGGCGAGTTCGAGTCGGTGCGTCCCGTGGAGCCAGAGGTCGTCGGGACGTTGATCACCGCCGCATCATCTCGCACACGGCCTGCCCCGTTGCTGTGCGTCCCAGGGAGGGCGCGCGCTGTCAGGGCGTCGAATCGTCACCGCCGCTGGGCGCATGGCTCAGGTCCACAACGCAGAAGACGTTGTCGTCGGGGTCGGCGAGAACGACGAAGTCCGGGGCCGGTGGATAAAGGTCCCAGTCGACCTCTCGTGCGCCGAGGCCGACCAGCCGCCGTACCTCTGTCCGCTGTTCCTCGGCCGAATCCGTGAAGAGGTCCAGGTGCAGACGGGGGTGCGGCTCGACCGGGGACGTGCTGCGCAGCAGCCCGAGAGCTCTGCCGGATCCGTCGGCGTGATCGAGCGTTCGCCACGTCTCGCTCTTCCATTCCTGCGCGACGACCAGGTTCAACGCCGCGGTCCAGAAGGCAACTGCGCGGGGAATGTCCGTGACGCCGATGACAGGGATTCCGATTCTCAGCATGAGGCGAGCCTAGGCGGTTCCGGCGCATCGCTGGTCTGTGTGCAGGCGACTGACGCGCAAGGGGCGCGGATCGAGCGGCCGCGCCCGTCCCTTCCATCTTTCTGTCCGCCATCCGGGTGGAATCCGCCCCGACCGCGCCGCGCCGCGGGCAGGCATGGGGCATCCGCGCCTTACGTGGCCGGGAAGCACCGGTGGACGCATGAGGCGGACAACCCAGCGAAAGGGGCTCTCCATGCTCGGTCCACGGGCGGCGCGCGCAAGGGCCGGCGGAGGCGCCGGCCCGCCGACGAGCACCGGCGGATGCACGGACTCCCGCGCGGACCCCGTGCCGGACGCAGACGCCGGCATCCGCACGGGCCGGGCCCCGCGCACCGCCGGTGAGGCGGCATCAGCCGTCGGGGCCGTCCTCGAGGAGCACCTGCGCACCAGGCTGCGGGAGGCCCGACAGGTCGACGCGGTCTTCGCCGAGGAAGTGGCATCGCGCGTCGCCGCGTTCGTCCTGCACGGCGGTAAACGGCTGCGCACCGCCTTCGTCTGGTGCGGATGGCTGGCAGCCGGAGGTGTCGGCGATTCCCGGACCCCACTGCGCATCGGTGCCGCCCTCGAACTCCTGCAGACCTGTGCGCTGGTGCACGACGACGTCATGGACGGATCGCCGGTGCGCCGGGGCGCGCCCGCCGTGCACGCGGACTTCGCGCGGGCTCACCGGGCGGGCCGCATGCGCGGTTCCGCCGCCTCCTACGCGGCCAACGCCGCACTGCTCGCGGGCGACCTGGCGCTCGCATGGGCCGACGATCTGCTCACCGAGACCGCACTCACCTCCCCGTACGGCGAGCAGCTGCACCGGGAATGGCAGGCGATGCGCGCCGAGATGGTCGCCGGACAGTACCTGGACATGCGGGCGCAGGCGACCGGCTCCTGCGACCACGCCCAGGCCAGGAACATCGCGACACTCAAGAGCGCGCTCTACACCGTCGAGCGGCCGCTCGCCCTGGGTGCCTCGCTGGCCGGTGCCGATGCCCGCACCATGGACGGGCTACGGGCCGCCGGACGATGCGCCGGACTCGCCTTCCAGCTGCGTGACGACGTGCTGGGCGCGTTCGGGGATCCGGCTGTCACGGGGAAGCCGGCGGATGAGGACCTGAGGGCACGCAAGCTCACCTGTCTCCGCGCGGTCGCTCTCCGCCTCGCCGCCGAATCCGGCGACACCGAGGCTCTTTCCGTACTCGGTGCCGGGGACGCAGGGCCGGACGCAGGCGCGGTCGACCGGATGCGCGCCGCTCTGGAACGTACGGGCGCACGGGCGGTCGTCGAGGAGGAGATCGCGGGTCTTTCGGCGTCGAGCCTGCGTCACTTCGCCGCCGTCGGAGACGATGCCCGAGCGCGGCGGGAGTTCGCGGTGCTGGTGGCCAGGGCCGTGGGCACCGTGCCCGACGCAAAGGGGGAGGGCGTATGAGGACCGTGGCGGGCCCCACGGACCACGTGGTGGTGGTCGGCGCCGGCCTTTCCGGCCTCGCCGCCGCCCTTCACCTGCTGGGCGCGGGCCGCAGGGTCACCGTCGTCGAGCGCGCCTCCGGTCCCGGAGGCCGGGCGGGACGGCTCGAACTCGGCGGCTACCGGGTCGATACGGGGCCCACGGTGCTGACCATGCCGCACCTGGCGGACGAGGCCTTCGCCGCCGTCGGGGACAGCCTCCACCGCCGGGTGGAGCTCATCCCGCTGGACCCCGCCTACCGGGCTCACTTCGCCGACGGCAGCCGGCTGGACGTCCACACGGACGGCGACGCCATGGAGGCCGAGATCCTGAGGTTCGCCGGGCCGTCGCAGGCCGCGGGATACCGCCGTCTGCGTCAATGGCTCGAAAGGCTCTACCAGGCGCAGATGCGCCGCTTCATCGACACCAACTTCGACTCGCCCCTCCAGTTGCTCCACCCGGACCTCGCCCGGCTGGCAGCCCTGGGCGGCTTCGGCCGGCTCGACCCGCAGATCGGCAGATTCCTCACCGACCCGCGGCTGCGCAGGGTGTTCTCCTTCCAGGCGCTGTACGCGGGAGTCGCGCCGGCCCGCGCGCTCGCCGCCTATGCGGTCATCGCCTACATGGACACGGTCGCGGGCGTCTGGTTCCCCAAGGGCGGCATGTACGCACTGCCCCGGGCCATGGCCGACGCCGCCGCCGACGCGGGAGGGGACTTCCGCTGGTCGGCCGAGGTGGCCGGACTGGAGCGAGCCGCCGGACGGGTCCGGGCCGTACGGCTGGAGTCAGGCGAGCGGATCGCCTGTGACGCCGTCGTCCTGACACCTGATCTGCCTGTCGTCCACGGTCTTCTGGGGCGGGCGCCCCGACGCCCCGTGCCCTTGCGCCACGCGCCGTCGGCCGTGATCCTGCACGCCGGTACCCACCGCACCTGGCCCGGCCTGGCGCACCACACGCTCTCCTTCGGTGCCGCCTGGGAGCGCACCTTCGACGAACTCACCCGGACCGGCCGTCTGATGAGCGATCCGTCGCTGCTCATCACCCGGCCGACGACGCACGACCCGTCGCTCGCCCCGCCCGGCCGACACCTGCACTACGTCCTGGCCCCGTGCCCCAACACCACGACAGGCCCGTCAGCGGCCACCTGGCACGAGCTGGGACCGCGTTACCGCGACAGTCTCCTGGCCGAACTGGAACGCCGGGGACTGGACGGCTTCGAGGAATCCATGGACCAGGAACTGCTCGTCACCCCGGTGGACTGGGCCGCCCAGGGCCACGCGGCGGGCACCCCGTTCTCCGTGGCGCACACGTTCGCGCAGACAGGCCCCTTCCGGCCACGCAACCTCGTACGCGGCTACGACAACGTCGTCCTCGCCGGATGTGGAACCACACCCGGGGTCGGCGTGCCGACCGTGCTCGTCAGCGGGAAGCTCGCCGCCGCCCGCATCACGGGCCTTCCCCACGCGACGGGTGCGCGCCGTCGTTCCCCCCTCCTCGAAGGGCAGAGCACATGAACGGCCGTGAGCTGGACGCCGCAGGAATCACCGGGCCCGCTCTGCGTGCCGCCTACACCAGATGCCGGCGGCTCAACGCGCGGCACGGCCGGACGTACTTCCTGGCCACCCGGCTGCTTCCGGTCGAACGCCGCTGCGCCGTCCACGCGCTGTACGGCTTCGCCCGGTGGGCGGACGACATCGTGGACGACCTGGACCGACGGCAGCCTCCCGGGGAACGCGACCGCCTGCTGCGTCGCCTGGAGAGCGACCTCGCCCACGGCCTGCGCTCGGGGGGCGGGGAGGAACCAGTGGTCAGGGCCGTCGCCCACACCGCCGAGCGGTACGCCATCGACCACGGCCTGTTCGCCGACTTCCTGGCGTCCATGCGCAGCGACCTGACCGTCACCGATTACCCGACGTACGCCGATCTGCGTGCCTACATGCACGGTTCGGCGGCGGTGATCGGCCTCCAGATGCTGCCCGTACTCGGGACGGTCGTGCCACGGGAGGAAGCGGCCCCGCACGCGGCCGCTCTCGGCGTGGCCTTCCAGCTGACCAACTTCCTGCGGGACGTGGGCGAGGACCTGGACCGCGGCCGCGTCTACCTGCCGGCGGACCTGCTCGCCGCCCACGGCGTGGAGAGGCCCCTGCTCGACTGGAGTCGCCGCACCGGACGCCACGACCCGCGTATCAGGGCCGCGTTCGTCGAAGCCGACGCGCTGATCCGGACCGTGTACAGGGAGGCGGCGCCGGGCGTCGACATGCTGGAGCCGCGGGTCCAGCCCTGCATCCGCACCGCGTTCGTGCTGTACCGGGGGATCCTGGACGCCATCGCCGCCGACGACTACCGGGTGCTGCACCGTCGTGCCGTGGTGCCGCGCCGGCGCCGTGCCCTCACCGCCGCCGGCGGGCTCGTACGGATCGTGGGCGCGCGGATGCGGGCCCGGACGCCGGTGGCGTCGCCGGGCGCGGTCGCGCGGGCGGAGGGGTCACGGCGATGAGCGAACCGCGCCGAAGGACTCCGTGGACGTCACCGCTGCGCGTGCGGCGCGCACCCGGCTGGGAGCGGCAGACCCCGACCTGGCGCGAGGCGAAGCCCACGGTGATCGCCGCAGCGCTGAAGCGAGCCGCCGCCCGCCCGTCGGGCAACTGGTACGTCGCCGGCGCCTCGCGCGAGATCGGCGCGCGGGACCGCCCGTACGGCCGGACGATCGCCGGGACGGAGGTCGTCCTGTGGCGGTCCGAGGACGGTGCGCTGCGCTGCGGCCCGGGGGAGTGCCCGCATCTCGGGGCCCCGCTGCGCGACAGCAGGGTGGTGTGCGGGACGCTCCTGTGCCACTGGCACGGTCTTGCCCTGGACGGCGGGCCGTTCGCCGGGTGGGAGCCGTATCCGGTGTACGACGACGGCGTGCTGGTCTGGGTGAGGCTCGACGCCGCCGGGGGCGAAACCCCGCTGGAGCGCCCGGCGGTGCCGGTGCGGCCTGTGCCGGGGGGCGCGGTGGACGCCGTGTTCACGGCGGTGGGGCGGTGCGAACCCGAGGACGTGGTCGCGAACCGGCTCGACCCCTGGCACGGATCCTGGTTCCACCCGTACGCGTTCGTCGGCCTGAAGGTGGCAGGCACCCCCGAGGACGGCGGGGACGACGCGTTCGCCGTCGATGTCTCGTTCAAGGTCGCCGGCCGCCTTGTGGTGCCGGTCCGGGCCGTGTTCACCGCGCCCGGACCCCGCACGGTGGTCATGCACATCACCGACGGCGAGGGTGCCGGGTCGGTCGTGGAGACCCACGCCACGCCGCTCACCGCACCCGGCTCCACCCACCCCCGCACGGCGGTGGTCGAGGCCGTCGTGGCGGCCTCGGAGCGGCGGGGCTTCGCCCTGGCGCGCGCCGTCGCGCCCGCTCTTCGGCCTCTGATGCGCCGGACGGCCGGCCGCCTCTGGCGCGACGACCTGGCGTACGCCGAGCGCCGCTGGACGCTGCGGAGCGCCGGGCGCTTCCCCGGCTGAGTCTCAGCGTCGCGCGGCCAGGCCCGCGAGAGCCCGCAGGACCGGTGACCGCCCGGCGCGCGGAACGGTCCAGAGCACCTGCCCCCGGATGCCCCAGCCGGCGAGGAGCGCGTTGGCGGCCAGGAAACCTGAGGTCGCCGCGCGTTCCATCAGGGCGACGGGGAGGCCGGTCCGGACCATGTCGCCCGCGACCGTGACACGGGGATGAGGCGTGCGCACGGCGGGGCGGCGATGGTAGCCGCCCACGGGGAAGAGGGGGCAGTCGTCGCGCCATTCGTGACGGGAGTCGACGACTGCCGCGTCCGCCGTCTCGGGATACACCTCGTGCAGCCGGTCGAGCATCCGGCGCTGGATCTCCTTCTGTTCGGCCCTCCCGTCGACGGCGTAGGCGTGGAGTTCGACCACGGAACCGCCCGTCCGCGCGGCCCACCGGGCCGATTCGCCCTCCCAGCGGTCAAGGACACTGACGTTGTCGAGCCCGTCGAAGCCACTGGTGCCGAGGAAGCCCGCGCGCTCCTCGCGCACGGGGCGGTCCAGCCACAGGCGGGACACGAGGAACGGGGGCGCCGTACGCACGGCGGCGATGTCCGCGCGCCAGGACCCGTCTCCCAACTGCTCCGAAACACCGACGAGACGGCGCAGGCCGCGTGGGTCCAGGGCGAGGACCACGGCCTGGTGGCGGTCCGCCCCTCCGCCGGTCTCCACGGTCAGATCCCCGTCGGCGGCCGGGCGGACGCGGTGGACCGGAGTGCCGGTGCGCACCTCGGCTCCCAGCCGGCGCAGACAGCCGCCCAGAGGTTCCCAGAGCGCCTGCGGGAACGGTTCGCGCGGCACGTCGAAGAGGAGACCTTCGGACGAGCCGAGGAAGTAGATGTGGAACATCAGCAGCAGTTCGGCGGCGGACAGTTCGCGCGGGTCGGAGAAGAAGCTGCGGGAGAACACCTCGAAGGCCAGGTGGTGGGCCGCCTCGGGGAAGTTGATCCGGTGCAGGAAGTCCTCGGCGCTGATCCCGTCGAACCGCTCGTACACCTCGGGTACCCGGACGTCGAGCAGGGGCAGGGCCTCACGGGGGTTCATCGCGGCGAGGTCGCGCCAGCCGAACGACGGGCTGAGCGCGACGAATCCGAGCGCGCTCCACGGCGGGGTCCGCGGCACACGGGCGAAACTGTCCGCCATCCCGTTCCGGTGCCGCAGCGGGTAGTCCGCCATCGGGCTCAGCGCCGACAGTCCGGGGTCAGCCCGGCGCAGCAGCCCGCGCAGGTTGTAGTACTGGCGGAAGAAGGCGTGGAACCCGCGGCTCATCGTCGTGTCCGACCCGTCGGCAAGGTGCACGGGCCACCCCGCGAGACGTCCGCCGAGGCTCTGTCCCTGCTCGTACAGGGTCACGCGGACACCGCGTTCGGCGAGCGCGGTCGCCGCCGCGAGACCGGCGATCCCGCCGCCGATCACCGCGGCCGACGGGGCGTCGCCGGTGAAGCGCTCGCGTCCGGGGCCGGGCATCAGCACCTCTGCCCGGCCGTCGCGTCCGTGCCGCGTGGCGTCGACGCGGCGCCTGCGGGCACTCATGACGCCACGGGCCCGGCGGAAGCCACGCCGCCCCCGGCGAGGAACACATGGACGATGCCGGTCTGCCACCCGCCGACGGGCACGGTCCGTACGAAGGGGAACCCGGCTCGGGAGATCCGTCGCGCGAACACGGGTGCCGTATCGAACGCGAGGACGCTGCGGTACAGATGGTGGTACAGCTCGCGGTCTCCGGTCAGCGTGCCCGCCGGGACGATGACGCCCCGGCAGACCGTGTTCCACACAGCACGGTGCACGGCCGAACCGCTGAGGCTGTATTCGTGGACCAGCAGACGGCCTCCGGGGCGCAGAACGGCGCGCACGGCTTCGAGCACGTCACCGGGGGCGGCGACATTGCGGAACAGGTAGGCCGCGAACACGGCGTCGTACGAGCCTTCGTCGTCGGTGGTGCGGAGGTCCTCCGCGCAACGGTGCAGGAAACGGACGTTCGGGGGCCAGCGTTTCGCGCGCGCCTGCTCCAGCATGCCCGCGGAGGCGTCGACCGCCGTGATCCGGGCGTACGGGGCCGCCCGCAGAAGAGCCCGCGTGGACGCACCCGTCCCGCAGCCGAGATCGAGGACCCGCAGCCCCCTGCCGCCACGAGGCAGCCGCAGACGGTGCGCCGAGCGGAGGAGCCCCGAGCGGTAGCCCGGATTCATCGCCGTGAGCCGGTCGTACGAGTGTGACGCGTGATCGAAGGCGCGTGCCAGGTCGTGGTCCCGCAGGAGGGTCATCAAGAGCTCTCTTCGGATCGGCCGGTGGTCCGGCGGGCGAGGAAGGGGACTTCGGCCGCGGTGCGGAGCATCGGGCCCACGGGCGTACGCAGACCGATCCCGAACTCCTCCCACGGCGTGCTCCCGCCGTCGAGGAAACGCAGCAGCCGCTCCATGGGGACGCGGCGGAACAGGTCCGTGAAGAAGCGCGGCCCGTCCACACGCCCGGTGTCCAGGGCCCTGAGCAGCACGGCGTCCATGGCGAGAGCCCTGCGGCCGTGCGGCGGCGGCACGACCGGGCGCCCGTCGCGCAGTGCGGTGGCGATGGCCCGGCTCTGGCGCTGGACGGCGGCGAACGTGTAGCCGGTGGCCGGGCGGGTCGCGCCCCCTGCGGCTCCGACGCGGAAGACGGCGCGGCCGGTCCGGCGGGGGAAGCGCGCGTCGGTCATGGGAATGACACCCTGCTCGGCCGATTCCACGGTGAACCTGCCGAGCCGCAGGACGCCCGCGCTGTACTGCCGCAGAGCGGCCTCGTACGCCGCCGTCGAGAGCGGGGCACGGGAGAACTCGGTGTACTCCACCAGCGCCCGGTCCGGTGCCAGCGGCAGTACGTAGCCGAAGGCGAGACCGTGGCGGGGCTGCGGGACCCGGAAGTCCATGAGGTCCGCCACTCCGGGTTCGAAGCGGGGGACGGCGGTGCGCACGAACCAGCCACGGAAGTGCTGCAGCAGCATCGTGCGGTGCGGCGGTGTGTCCCGCACGGGCCGGGAGTCGAAGACGTACCGGCCGCGGAGCGTGAGCGGTTGTCCGCCGGCCGTGGTGCAGCGCACCTCGGCGCCGTACGGTGCGTCGCGTACCTCGTGGGCCGTCGCGCGAAGGACACGGCCTGCCGGAGCCGCCGCCAGGCGGGAATGGATCAGTCGTTCGAAAGGGCCCGACCGCACCATGCGGTACCGCAGCGGAGACGGGTCCGACCCGACGGTGCTGCCGTCCGGCCCCCGCACCCGCAGCCGCTGCCACGACGCGACGACGGCCTCCTCGAACTCGCCGGTGCCGGCCTCCCAGTAGCACCAGGTGCGCTCGGCCGGGCGCAGGGGCCCGTCGGGTGCTTCGACCAGCGTCACTCCCGTGCCGGTCCTGGTGAGCCAGTGGGCCAGGCAGAGCCCGGCGGCGCCGCCACCCACGACGACGGCGTCGTCCACCCGCCCGTGAACGCCTCCGGTCACCTCGTGGGAGTCCGTGCCGCCGCCCGGTCGGCGAGTACCTCGCGGGCCGCCCTGCTGCCGGAGGCCAGCGCGCCCTGCACGGACCCGGTGGCCCGGTAGTCCCCGCTCACGTACCGCCCGGGCGCGAAACGCGTCGTGCGGCTCAGCGGCCAGGGAGGCCGCATGGCCGGCAGGGCGCCCTCCACGGTGTAGGCGGCGACCGTGTCCCAGGTACTCGTGTCCGTGTCGTACAGCTCGGCCAGCCGGGCGCGGACCGTCCTGTCGCCGCCCGGAGGGCCGGCGCCCAGGACGGAGGTCGACACCAGCGTGGTGCCCGGGGGTGCGTAGGTGGGTGCGACCTCGGTGAGCACGCAGCTGTTCAGGACGGCGAGACCGCTGTCGACGACAAGGGTCGGTTCCGTCAGTGGTGACCGGTCCGCCGCGTGGTAGTACGTCGTCACCGTACGGCTGTCAGGTACCGGCAGGCCCGGCAGCAGGCGCGCGGCCGTGACCGAGTCGGTGGCCACGACGACGGAGGCGGCCGGCCGTTCGCCGCCGTCGGCCAGGAGCACCCCGGAATCCGTGACCTCCGCGACGGCCGAACCGAGCCGGAGGGTGCCGTCCGGCAGCCGGGCGGCGAGCTGGGCAGGCACGGCGCCGATGCCCCGGGCGGGAAGGCAGAGCGTGCCCCGTGCCATGCTCCGCCAGACCAGGTGCAGGAAGCGCGCCGAGGTCTCCAGGCCTTCCTCCAGGAACACCCCGGACAGGAACGGCCGCAACAGGTCCTCGATCGCGCGCGGTGACAGCCCGGCGCGGACGAGCGCCTCCGACGCGGTGCGGTCGGTCGTACGCCCCAGACGCCTGGCGGGGAGCAGCACGTCACGGGCGGTGAGTGCACCGAGGGCGGCGAGGTCCCGGGCCGGGAGAACCCTGCCGGGCAGCAGCTGGGCCGCGTCCCCCGGCCGTCGGGTGGGGTCGGTGACGCGCACCCGCCCCGAGGGTGTCCGTGCGATGAGACCGGGCGTGAAGGGCCGCAGGCGCAGTGCGCGCAGGTCGACGCGCTTCTTCACCTGCGGGTAGGAGGTGTTGAAGACCTGGAAGCCACGGTCCAGCAGGAAGCCGTCCCTGCGGTCCGTACGCATCCGGCCACCCACTCCGTCGGAGGCCTCCAGCAGTTCGACACGGAACCCCGCGCCGCTGAGGTCGAGTGCGCAGGCCAGTCCCGCCAGGCCTGCGCCCACGACGACGGCGTCCGGCGGCGGCGGGTGCTGTCGGTTCGTCATCCACGTCCCTCGGTTCGGTCCCGTACGGCTGACGGTGCGTCAACCCGATCACGTTCCGGGCTCCGAAGCGAGCAGCCGCCACGGAGACCGCCTCTTCGGGTGACTCGTGTGCCCTGTCCGGCGCTCCGTTCACCCGCGATCAGGATGCGCCGCGCCGCAGGACGCCCCGCCGGGGAGCCGGCCGGAAGCTGCTCCGGCTCGGGTCCGCGGCCCGTACGGACGCGGCCACGGGCGTCGGTGAGCGGTCGGTCTCGGACAGCCGACTGCCGGCGGTCCGGTTCGCCCGTGTGCCCGCCGGCAGTCCCGCACGTTCTCTGTTACTGCGGCCGTCCCAGCGCCCAGCCCGACACATCGGCCAGACGCCCGCGCCACAGGGGCAGCCGCAGGGAACCCGTACCGCCGAAGACCATCGTGGCGTCCCTCAGATGAATCCAGCGCGGCAGCTGCGAGGCGGCTTCTCCGGCCCCCAGCTCCCTGATGCCCTGGTCCACCGTCTCGGGGAACTCCGCGATCAGGTTCGCGCCCTCACCCTCCACCTGGCGGAGGCTCCGTGCCCAGTCGGCCTTCCACGCCTCGTGGCCGATCACGTCTCCGTGGAGTACGCCACCGGCCAGCGTGAGGGTGATCGGCAGACTGGAGCGCAGTTCTCTGTCCAGCAGCTGGATCAGCAGTTGCAGCTGCAGATCGGGCACCGGCTCCGTCACCACCGCAGCTGTCTGCGGCCGTGTCTCGACAAACTCGCTCATGGACCACTCCCTTCACCTGACACATGGCAGGTGACAGCGCGTATGCCCCCGTCCTGAGCCGTCACACCACCGGAAACCGGGTGATTGCCGCACCGGCTCAGGGGCACCCGTACGTCACTGCACGCGCACAGTCCGTCGAACGTGGGGAGAGAGTGATGTCGCATCACGACAGTTCGTCCATGTCCACTTCCAGGTCGGGAACCAACGGTCTCGCCGTCGCGAGTCTGGTGTGCGGAATCGTGGGCCTGGTCTTCTTCAGCGTGATCCTCGGCCCCGTCGCCATCGTCCTCGGCGTCTTCGGCCTGCGTCAGGTCTCGGCGAAGGGCGGCGCCGGGATGGCGAAGGCCGGGCTGGTGCTCGGCGTCATCGACGTGATCCTCTTCGTCGTCCTGATGGTCGTGGCCGCCTCGTCAGGCGGCTTCAGCTGGTACGTGGGCGGCTGACCGGCCGCGCGTGAGACACGGGTGCGCCACCACTTTGCGTGGTGGCGCACCCGTTCGTGTGTGTCAGAGCCAGCGGCGGATCGGCAGGACCGCCGCCTCCCGCACCCTCTGCACCGGTGAACGGCGCCTCCACCGTCGTCCGTCGATCAGCGTGCTCCGCTCCACGTCCTCCAGGAAGTGACCGTCCAGCGTGGCGGTGAACTCCTGGTCCAGGACCGCGAGCATCACCTCTTCGTCATGCTCGAGCGAACGGCGGTTGAAGTTGGTCGAACCGATCAGCGAGGCGATGCCGTCCACCGTCAGGACCTTGGCGTGCAGCATGGTCGGCTGGTACTGGTAGATCTTCACCCCGCACGCCGTGAGCTCCTCGTAGTGATGCTGACCTGCAAGCTGGCACACCCGCTTGTCCGTGTGCGGCCCGGGGAGCAGGATCTCCACGGAGACCCCCCGGCGGGCGGCTGCGCACAGCAACCCGATGAAGTACGGGTCAGGCGCGAAGTACGCCGTGGTGAGCCGGACCCGCTCCTCGGCGGACTCCAGCACGACGCGCAACAGGGTCTGCATGTCCTGCCAGCCGAAGCCGGCCGATCCGCGGACCACCTGTACGACCGCGTCGCCAGGCTGAGTCGCGGCGACGAACCGGTCACGTTCGGTGAACAGCTCGTCGTGGCACTCCGCCCAGTTCTGCGCGAACGCTGCGGCCAGACCGTCCACCGCGGGGCCGTGGACCCTCACATGGGTGTCCCGCCACTCGTTCTCGTTGCGGGCGTCACCACACCACTCCTCGGCGATCCCGACTCCGCCGGTGAACGCCGTCTCCTCATCCGTGATGAGGACCTTGCGGTGGCAGCGGTGGTTCTGCTTGAGCGGCGAGAGGTAGAGCGGCTTGCGGAACCACGCCACCTCCACCCCGGCCTCGTCCATCAGCGCAAGCTGGCCCTTCTCGATGAGCCGGGAGCCGAATCCGTCCAGCAGCAGCCGCACCCGAACTCCGGCGCGAGCTCGCTCGGCCAGTGCCTCGGCGAAGTCGCGGGCGATGTCGCCACGCCAGTACACGAACGTCATCATGTCCACGGTGTGCTGCGCTCCGCGGATGGACTCCAGCATCGAGGCGAAGATCTGGTCCCCGTTGCGGAGGGGGACGAGTTTGTTGCCTTCGGTGGCGGCGATGCCGATCAGGCGCTCCAGCCGCCGGCGCAACCGGTGCGCGCGCTCCGTGTAGAGGGCGTCGTCAGGTCTGGGGTGCGTGGACCGCTGGTCTATGTGGCTGGACATCTCTCACCTTGTGTACTGAAAGCGACGGGGCACGGCGACTGTACTCCCGGGATGTAACGGACGCGGGAACGGACTCAGCCACCCGTCAGACGCTCGGTAATTCAGTGGCCGGGGCCTGACGGAAGCCGACGGCACTCCTGACCCCGCAGGACAGTGCGGCAGCCGGGCCCGACCTGCCGCTGGTCCCGAGCCACGGACGGACCACTCCTTCCGTCGTCACTCGGAACCCGGCCCGCTGATCACTGACCCGGGCGTGCACGGTGCGGGGCGAGCTCATGACCGTTCTCTGCTGGGCGTGTTTCCGCGCGTCCAACAAGCCGGACATGTCGTGCGAGCCGGCGGTTCTCATCTCCGCACGTCACCGAGTTCCGACCTGTCCCCGGAACCGTGGGCGGGTCCGGCGCCACGGGCCGGGCCCGATGCCCGGATCAGGCCGGGGGCGAGGCGCCACGTCGGCCCTCATCTCCTCGGCGCGCCGCCCAGGACTCCTGAGGCCGGGCCGCGGTCGTCCAACCCGCCGAAGGCCGGAACGTCACCGGGGAACACGGCATCCCCCGTCACCAGGCCGGCTCGATGTCGGCTGTGGGGACGTTGAGCGTCGTCCGGGTCCTGGGGTGAGTGGTGTTCGGCTTCGTCATTTTCCCAAGCCACAGACATGAACGCAGCGAGCCAGGTGTGGTCGTCCCGGATCTCGGACTCCGCCACGGCACGAAAGTGCAGGTAGATGCTCACGACGATGAATCCCTCAGCTCGACGACCCACCCGTCGGGCCGAACGGACAGAATCTACTTGAGGGCACTGACAGCCAGGTTCGTCGAGATCGACTCGCACCATCTGGCAGGACTTTCGATACACGGCCTGTAGGACCGCAAACTCGGGCCGGTTCGGCTCGATCCTTGGACTGCCCGCTTCGACGGTGCACCGAATTCTGACCCGGCACGGTCTGCTGACGCGGTTCTCGTACTCGCGGCGGGCCTTGCGTTGGGCCGGGACTGTGGGAACGCCGTGGCTGCCGTCGAGCGGCTGGGAGCGGGGGAGTAGTTGGCGGTGTGCCGCAGCCCGTTTTCGCCGTGTGCGAGCCACAGGGCGTACCACTCGGCGAGGCGGTGGCGGGAGATGCCGGCTTCCGCAGCGACGTGCGCGATCGGACGTCCGGCGTCGATCCATAGAGACAAGCGCAGACGTCCTCCGGGGGGTCCTTGGTGCGTTCCGAAGTCCCCTGCCGGCGGTGCTCCCGGACTCGGCGGCCGCGTTCACCGGGAGCCCTGGGATCGCAGGGCTCCCGTGTGAGCGGCTGTGTGTGGTGTCAGCGTGCGAACTTTTCGATGGCCGCCGGGGTGACGGGGGTGAAGAAGTTGACGAGGTTGCCGTCGGGGTCGCGGAACAGCAGTGACCGGTTGCCCCAGGGCATCGTGGTGGGCTCGGTGACGAAGTCGGTGACGAAGCCGGTCAGGTTCTGGTGAACGCGGTCCACGTCGTCGACGAGGAACTCGGTGATCACACTGTGGTTGTCCGCCGGGCGGGCGGAGCCCGGGGCGAACAGCGGGACGGTGCGGGTGCCGGCGATCGCGAGGGTGGCTCCCGCGGTCTTGAGTTCGGCGAAGTCCTCGGTGGCCCACGTCGCCCGCGCCCCTGTGGCTCGCTCGTAGAACTCGACGAGGCGCGCTACGTCGCCGGTGATGATGCGGATCGAGACGAAGTCCATCGGAATCTCCTTGGCTGTGCTGGAGGCGTGCACGTCGCAGGCTAGGGGGAATAGTGGACAGAATCGGTCCTGTATTTTGCGTTAGGCTCCGAATATGTCTCGCCCGACGGCCTGCGTGCTGACCCTCCTGGAGTTGCTGCAGTCGGGCGGCACCCGGACCGTGGCCGAACTTGCCGACCGACTCGGCGTCGAAGGGCGCACCGTGCGGCGGTACGTGGATCAGCTGATCGACCTGGACATACCAGTGGAATCAGTGCGCGGCCGCTACGGCGGGTACCGGCTCGCCCACGGGTACCGCCTGCCTCCCCTCATGCTCAGCGACGACGAGGCGCTGGCCGTGCTGCTCGGCCTGGTCGCAGGCCGCCGAACCGGGCTCACGACGACGGAGCACACGGCAAGCGAGACGGCATCGGCCAAGATCCGGCGGGTGCTGCCCAAGCACCTCGCCCATCGGCTCGAAACGCTCCTGGAAGCTCTCGCCTTCACGGATCAGCCCGGCGAGTTCAACACTCCGAACGCCGAGGTCCTGCTCACCATCGCCGATGCGGTGCACCACTGCCGACCGGTCTCGATTCGCTACACCGACCGCGACGGACGGCGCAGCGAACGCACGCTGCACGCGTACGGGATCGTCGCCCATGCGGGCCGGTGGTACGTCACGGGCAAGGACGCCCGGATCGGCGAAGACCGAACCTTCCGGCTCGATCGCATCGCAGACGCGAGGGCGCTGCCCGGCTCATTCGAAGCGCCCGTGGGCCCTGGTCCGGCACAGCGCGTGTTGTCAGCGTTCGCGACCGCCGAGTACCGGCATGAGGTGACCTTGCGTATCCACGGCACGGTCGGGCAGATCCGCGCCCGCCTTCCCGCCGGCGTCGCGAGCCTGGAGGAGCACGAGCCCGCGGCAGACGAGGACCGGGCAACCGAGCGCTGGCTGCGCGTCGAGCTGCGGGCGGAGCGGCTCGACTGGTTGCCTCCGATACTCGCCTCACTCGACCGGCCGTTCGTCATCGAGCGCCCCGACGAACTGCGCGACCTCGTCACCGCGTTCGCCGATCGCCTCTCGTCCTACGCCCGTCAAGACTGACAGCGAGAACTCCTGTCGTGAGATGGCACAGCTGGGGAATGTCTCTCAGATCCGTCTGTGGGATCGCCGTGCTCATGATCGAGTCCTGGGTTGTCGATGACGGCAGCGCTGTGCAGGTGGTACCGGAGACCCTCCGGACGAAAACCAGCGAAGGTCAGCTTGGACATGGCTGGCCAGCTCGTCCGGGCACAAGTTGGCCTTTGTGACCGACGCCGAGCGCGCGATGGTGGTGTTGATGAACGGTGAGGATGATGCTGGCGAGCATGCCGCCGACCCCGGAGCTGAGGGATCGAGCGGCGGTTTCGTCCTGTCCGACGGGCAGTACGACGAATACCCGGACGTGGACACCGTTCCTCTTGACGAGGCGTTCAGGATCGTAGACCACATCGTCAGCTTGGGATCTTGGCCCGCGGACGCGCGTTGGGCGGTCGACCGGTGACCGAGCCGGCTATTGCCGAATCCAGATGAGGATGGCGGCAAGTGGAGTGCGGCCTGATATGCGATGGCGAGCTTGTCCGTTCGCATCGCCGGGCCGCGCCCCTGCTGCCGCTGGTTGATGCATCGCTTCCTGGCTCCGGCGGCGTGCTGTTGACTCCGGTGGAGTGTTGAGTCCACGGACACCGTCCAGCCCAACTCGTCACCAGCGCCCGCAGCACTCAGGACAGCCGTGTCGGCAGGCAGGTCCCGCCAGGGCGAACAGGTCGGTACTTCCACGCGATGGCATCAAGGGTTCGACGGTGGTCGGCCCACCGTCGCCCACGGACCCGATCGGTCGGCATCAACGGCTCGATCCGGTCCCACATCGAATCAGTGGTCACCAATCGGACAGACACATCCGATCAACTGACCAACCCATCAAAGAGATACGCTCTGCGCCCGCCCCTGCACGCCTGGTGCCGTATCAAGCAACGTTCGCCCTGTTGTGAAGCGCCGCCCGAAAATGTATGACCCCGGGCGAGCGGCCACCGGCCACCGTGATCGAGGGCGCAGCTACGGGTGTGCCAATCCGTGGCGGTCTGCCCATGCGCTGATCGCGGCGGCCAGTTCCTCGGGGCGGTCTTCAGGGGAGTGGTGGCCGGCGAGGCCGTGCCGGGAGACCTCCAGACCTGCGATGTGCTTCTCGCACCAGGCCACTGCTCTTCGGTCGGTCATTGCTCCCGGGCCCGGCTCGAACGCGGCCAGCAGCTTGGGGACTTCGCGACTGGCGGCCAGCCAGGCGTCGTAGTGCTCGATGCGGGCCACGACGTCGGCGGGTTCGGCGTCCAACGGCATCATGCGCGTCCACGCCAGCACCGGGCGGCGGCTCTGCGGGGTCGGGAAGGGGCGGCGGTAGACCTCGAGGTCGGCAGGGGCGAGCGGGGTGGCGAGCGTGTCAGGCAGCCCCTCGATGAACAGTGACTTCTCCAGGATCATCTCCTCGCCCACCCCGGGGGTGCGCAGGAGCCTGAACAACTCGCGTCCGGCCGCCGGGAATTCATCGCCGATCAGCGGCTTGATGATGGTCTCGGTGAAGGCGATGCCGCGGACGCGGCCCGGGAGGCGGGCGGCACGGTCGAAGGCCAGCGCGCCGCCCCAGTCGTGGCCGACGAGAACGGCCTCGGTGAGGCCGAGTACGTCGAACCAGGCGTCGAGGTAGCGGGCATGGTCATCGAAGGCATAGGCGAGGTCGGGCTTGCCGGAGTCGCCCATCCCGATGAGATCGGGCGCGAGTAGGCGACGGCCGGGCGCGGCCACTCCAGGCAGGACGTTTCGCCACAGGTGGGAGGAGGTGGGATTGCCATGCAGGAAGACGAACGGCAGCCCGTCGGGATCGCCGCTCTCACGGTAGTGGAGGGTGGAGTCGAGGACAGGAAGGGTGGGCATCGCGGTGTCACTTCGCTTTCTGTGCGGGGATTCAGAGGTTGAGGCTCAGGACGCGTTCGACAGAGATCTCGATGACGACCAGATCCGGCGGGGCGGGAGGAGCCGTGCCATAGCGGTCGGTGTAGCGGCGCACCGCATCGGCGACGCGCGTGTCGTCGTCGCTGACCGCGGCCTGGCCTTCGAGGGTGATCCAGCGGAAGCCGTCCGCCTGGCAGAGCGCGCCATGCGCTGCCGGTCCGCCCGCTGCCACGTTCCGGGCCTTACGGGTCCCCGCGCGGGTGGTCACGCGGGCCAGGCCGGCGGCAGCGTCGAAGGTGAAGCGGACAGGGGCGACGTGCGGGGTGCCGTCGGGACGGATGGTGGTGAGGGTGGCTGCGTGAGGGCGGGTGAGGAACGTCCGCGCAGCGGTTGGCAGTTCGGCGGTCGCTCGGCTCACCTCTTCTTCACGCCCTCGTTCCAGATCAGCTTGGCGATGTTCGGCTTCACGGCCGTGGTGATGACGCCCATGGCCGTGCGGACGTACCGCTGTTCCTCCAGTTCGCGCAGCATGCTCGCGGCGAGGTCCGCGCGGGCGGTGAAGACGCCGTCGGCGCTGGTCCCAGCGATGCGGTAGTCCGTGACGGCCGGGTGATCGAAGAGGCCCGAGGGCCGGACGAGGGTCCAGTCGAGGGGCGTCTGCCGTATTACGGCCTCCATACGACGCATGTCCTGGTGGAGGGTGCGGCCCAGGCGCCGGTTCATCAGCGGGTCGAGCACATGGTTGAAGAAGTGCGCGCCGGTCGGCCGCCACTTCGGGTCCGCGATGCTGGAGCTGACGGCGAGCAGGCGCCTGATGCCGTGGCGGGTCATGGCCGCGGTGATGGCCGCGGCGCTCGCCGAGTAAGTGGTGATGGTCTCCTTGCTGAAGCGCGCACCCAGCGCGGAGAGAACGGCGTCCGTCCCGCTGACCGCGGTATCGACGGCCGCCGGGTCGGTGGCATCGGCGACCGCCACGGTCAGGCCGGGCCGTGCGGGCAGGGAGCCGGGGCGGCGGGTCACGGCGACGACCTCGTGCCCGACAGCGAGGTCCTGGTCAGTGAGGTGGCAGCCGGTCGGTCCGTTGGCGCCGAAGACTGCGATGCGCATGGTGTCGGGGCATCCCTTCGTGTGGATTGCGGAACGCCCTTGACTGTGGCGATCATGAACCGCAGGCTCAACGCTGATGAATAACGCCGCCCCTGCCCCTGTCCGCACCCGAGGCCGGCCCCGCGGTAACCCGCCGACCCGTGAATCGATCGTCTCGGCGGCCCGGTCGCTGTTCCTGGAACGCGGCTACCGGCGCACCACCGTGCGTGCGGTAGCCGGGGCAGCAGGGGTCGACCCGGCGCTGATCGCGTACCACTTCGGCTCGAAGAAGGGCCTGTTCGCGGACGTGATGCAGTTCCAGTGCGCCCAGGCGCTGACCGTGGACGACGTCCTCGACGGCGACCGGGCCACCCTCCCCGACCGCCTGATCGATGCAGTGACGGACCTGTGGGAGGACGCCGACTTCCGTCGGCTCACCGTCCAGGGTGACGAGGCGGCCGAGGTCATCCGCGAATACCTGGAACAGGAGCTGCTGGCCCGGCTTGTTGAATTTCTCGGCGGCCAGGACGCGACCGCCCGAGCCACGGCCGTGGTGACGATCCTCGGCGGCCTCATCTACACCCGCTACCTCAACCCGCTCCCCACCCCGGCCGCCCTCACCCCGGCCGAGGCCCGCCTCACCCTCGCCCCGGCGCTCCGCGCGGCACTGGCCCCGAGGCCACGTACTGCGGCAACCACCAGAGCGGGCCACCGTGGTCCGCCGGCCTCTGACAGGGGTCTCGTCCGGTCTTGACCGCCTCGCTGCCCCAGGCGCAGTCACGGTTCGGCCCGCCCTGGAGAAGGCGCTAGCTGTTCTGTCCGGGGAGGTTGTGGACGGGTGATGCAGGTCTCGGCTGAGGGATCTTGAACGGGTGAGGGCCTTCCGGGTTCGGTGTGGATTGCGAC
>NZ_JBEXYB010000021.1:0-146599 GCF_040630715.1 Streptomyces sp. NPDC005752
TGGATGCCGATGCTCGCCCTGACCGGCCAGGCCCGCCTCTGGGAACCCCGCCGACTACGGCTCCGCCTGTTCACCGCAGCCGGACAGCTCGTCACCACTGGCCGCCGGCGGATCCTCCGTCTGGCCCGGCACTGGCCCTGGACCGGCCACATCACCGCCGCCCTGGACCGGCTCACCCAACTGCCCGCCCCTGGCTGACCAGCAGATTCCCCGCCCCTTCGACAGCCACTCAACACCCGGAGCAGTGGAACCCGGCGCTACCCCGAGACGACACTCGGGCCCTCGGCCTGCACAGCTTCAGCCCACGGCACGAAAACGGTCCACCGACGCCGTCGGCGGACCGTCATGAAACTTCGAGGCTAAGCACCGGGCCGACCGGGTAGCCGCTCGGATATGCGCCGATCAGTTGGGGGAGAAAGGGACGTACGCGGCCTTCAAGACTGGCCATCCAGCCGCTGTTGCAGCCTGAACAGATCTTCAAGTAGACGGTGCCGATCCTGCCGCGCACCTCGTGCGTGGGCTCGCCGTCGTCGCCCAGGGCGACGTGGATACCGTCCGCGCCGGGCTCCAGATCTAAGCCGGCAATCTCGCCCTCCAGGGCGGCGCGGGTGAGCCATTGGGGGATGGCATCCTCCCTACTGTTGGCCGGATTGCCACAAAAGAAGCAGGCCGCCATCGTGGTCCTCTCTCAGGTTGGCTGGTGGATGAACGGGTTGCGCGCACAGTGTGCTAGCCGACCAAGATCAATCTCGCCGGGATTTCCTGTACCCCAACTACTCGCTCCCGGTCTCCTCGCGGCCGGGAGCGGCGGGGTCTTGGAGCGCGGACAGCACGGTTCACCACAGCATGGTCATCGACCCGTACGGTCGTCGGCCGGCGTGGCGTGCGCCTGGTCCTGCTCCTCGGCGTCGTCGCCGCCGTACGGCCCGAACGGTCCGATGTCCTCGGTGTCGCGGGAGCCCAGGACGAGCGCGCCGCCCTTCATGCGGTGCGGGTGCGGGATCACGAGTCACCTCCGATGGCCTAGTGGACGGACGCGGGTACCGGCGGCCGTCGGCTCGCCGCGGTGGTGCGGGGGAGGTGGAGTCCGGCGGCGGCGTCGGCGCAGGTGACGGCGCCGCCGTAGTCGGCGTCCGCGTACTCCTCCCTGGTGATCGGCTCGTAGTGCCGGGCCATCCAGGCGTGTGCCTGGGTTTCGGCCCGCCCCAGCGCCCGGTCGTCGGGGAGGCGTGCGGTGAGGTGGGCGTCGATGAGGCCGTACTGGTAGCGGTTCATCTCCCGCGGGTGCTGATCGATCCGCGTCCAGAGGTTCTCGGTGCGGCCGATCTTGACGCGCGGGTTGGGCCCGGCGATCTCCAGCACGTACAGCCGGTGCCCGACCGCGTGGCGAGGAGCTCGTCACCGATCCGGCTGCGGAGCCGGCGTTGCAGGCGTACGACGGGCGGGGGCAGCGGTGCCGGGGCGCCGGCCAGCAGGAGCGAGCGCGCTTCTGCCTGGAGACGCAGGAAGGAGGCACGGGCGGGCGCCCCCGGTGGCGGCAGGAGCCTCCTGTACTGGGCGGGCAGCGTGGGTGGCGAGGTCGTCATCGGCCGCCACCGGTGAGCTGCGCGGGAACGCGGGAGGTCCGCAGTTCCTTGAGGCCGGGGATGTGGTTGCAGAGGGTGCCGACGGAGACGCCGAGCAGGGCGGCGATGGTCTCGATGCTGTTCTCCGGGTTGGGCAGCATGTCGCGGGCGGCGCGCAGCAGCTTTTCGGTGACGACCGAAGGCCGGCCGCCGACGCGGCCGCGGGCCCGGGCTGCGGCCAGGCCCTCGTTGGTGCCCTGCACGATCAGCTCCCGGATGAACTCCGCGAGCGCTGCGAAGACGTGGAAGATGAGCCGGCCGCCGGGGGTGAGGGTGTCGAGCTTCTCGTGCAGCGAGGTGAACCCGATCCCGCGCGTGCGCAACTCGGCGACCATGTTCACCAGGTCCTGAAGCGAGCGCCCGTACCGGTCCAGCAACGGCACGACGAGAGTCTCCCCGGCCTCCAGGAAGGCGTGGCACGCCTTCAGCTCCGGCCGGGCGTCGTTCTTGCCCGACTTCTTCTCCTTGAAGATCCGCCGGCACCGCGCGAGGGTGAGCGCGTCGACCTACCGGTCCAGGTTCTGCCCGCCGGTCGACACCCGCGCGTAGCCGATGCGGATCTCACTCGGCCGCGCGGGGAAGGCGGCCAAGAGGTCGTCGTCCATGTCGAACACATCGGTCAGAGTAGTCACGCACGGCAGTGTGCCCTCAAGTAACCATCGTTTTCTGAGGAACGCCGGACGATCCCCCGAAGGGGCTCCAGAGCCTTCAACAACTCCCTCAGAAACCCCGGCCCGTCAGAAACTCCCGACCACCCTTTGATGAGGAAAACCGCCCCACTGCTAGCGCACCGACGGCCCATACGGGACCGGTTTGGGAGCGGTTCACCAGGTCGTGTGATGCGTCCAGGTGTTCGGGCATGAAGGGTTCTGCCATCACTGACACTTCCGGCATGGGACGGGTAACGGCGGAGACACGCCGGGTGGCGATCGAGCGGCTCCAGCAGCTGCGCGCGGACGAGGCACCTGACGGCCGCGCACGTGCGCACTGTCGCCGCGAGCCTGGATGTCTCGGAGCGCACCGTGTGGCGCTGGCTCTCCCCGCCGGGGACGGCCGGGCCCGCCGAGCGGCCCCGGTACATGCTGAGCGAGACCGACCGGGAGGCGTTCGCGTTCTACCGGGGCAACGTCGCCGCGGTGGTCCGCGCCCGCCGCGCGGTGACGGCGGGCGACGGCACGACGGCCGGGGCGCCAGTGCCCGAGTTCCTCGCCGCCGGGTGGGCGAGGGCGAGGACCGTTCCCGAGCGGACCTTGTACCGGGCATTCGCCACCGAGCTGCCTCCGGCCGAGCGGGCAGCGTGGAGGACCGGGGAGTCCGGCCGGCGCGCTGCCTCGGTGTACCTGCGCCGCCCCGACGCGCTGCGCGGCCGGTGCTGGGAGATGGACCACAAGCAGATTCCGCTGGTCGTGCTGCCGCCGAAGGGCAAGGCGATCTGCCCGTGGATAACGACCGTCGTCGACGACGGCACCCGGGCCCTGCTCGGCTGGGCCGTCGCCGTCACCCCGACGTCGGCGACGGTGTTCACCGCGATGCGCATGGCGATGCTGCACGAGCCGGACCTCTCACCGTTCGGCGCGGTGCCCGAGCGCGTACGGATCGACCGCGGCCTGGAGTTCGCCGCCGACGCGGTCAAGGCGTCACTCGGCACCCTGGCCGTTGTCGTGCACCGCCTGCCCGCCTTCACCCCCCACCGCAAGGGCAAGGTGGAGCGGCTGAACCTCACCATCGAACAGATGCTGATCTCCCAGCTCCCCGGCTTCACCGGCGGGCCGCGCGACACCGGCGGGAAGCTGTACGGGCCAGTGAAGGACTCGGTGGCCGCCAAGGAGGCGGCCGAGGGCCAGGACGACGGGCCGATGCGTATCGAGCGGTTCGTCGCCCGCTTTGTTGCCTGGGCCCGCTGGTACAACACCGAGCGCCCGCACCGGATGCTCGGGGGCCGTACCCCGCTCCAGGCGTGGACGGACGATCAGGCGCCGCTGCGGCGCATCGGTGCCGAGCAGCTGCGTCACCTCATGCTCGCCGGCACCGAGCGCGTCATCGCCAAGGACGGCATCAACTTCCGCTCCCTCGCGTACGTGGCGCCCGAGCTGTACGGGCGCGGAGGCCAACGGGTTCAGATCCGGTACATGCCGCACGACGACCGGACCATCGAGGTCTACGACGGGGCCAAGCACCTGTGCACGGCGTACCCGACTGGTCAGCTCACCCCCGCGCAGACCGATGAGTTCCGCGCGCACGCGTCCGCCGAGGCCAAGCGGCTGGGGGCGGAACGCAGCAAGGCGGCGAAGCGGGCCCGCCGTGAGCTCGCGGTGATGAACGGCGACGGCGCCGCCCCGGCGGAGTCCCGGCCGGTGACGGCGACCGACGGCCGGGCCCGCACCCAGCGCGACCGCGACCAGGCGCTCGCGGCCAGGGCGAGCACCACCCTGCTCGGACTGACCGACCCCACCGCCGACCCGGAGAGCTGATGCCGCGCCACTTCGTCGACCTGGACGGGGCCACCGCCCTGCCCACCGGCCACTTCCAGATGACCGCCCGCATCGTGGCCGACCTCATCAAGCACGCGGCGACCGGCGTCATCCACGGCCAGGCCGGCACCGGAAAGACCTTCGCCGTCGAATCCGCCCTGGAGGGCCTGGAGAACCTGCCGCCCGCGCAGCGGCCGAAGGTATGCCTGCTGACCTTCCCCTCCCGCCCGACCATGCGCCTGATCGCCGACCAACTCCTCAGCCAGCTCACCGGCACCGAGACACCCATGTCCCGCAACCGTTTCGACCTCACCACCAAGCTGACCAGCCTGCTCGCGGCCCCGATGCGCCTGGTCGTCGTGGACGAGGCCCAGCGGCTGAACGGCCACTGCATCGAGCTGCTGCGCCACCTGCACGACCACCCCAAGACCTGCTTCGCCCTGCTCTACGTCGGCGGTGACGGCTGCTGGGAAGTCCTCTCGCGCGAACCGATGCTCCGCTCGCGGGTCTTTCGCCGTCTGCCCTTCCAGCCGCTGAACCCGGCGAAGGTCCCCGCCCTCATGCGCCGCTACCACCCGATCTACCACGACGTCGACGACGAGCTGCTGCACTGCCGCACCGGTCAATGCTGGGACAACGCCTCGCTGAGTCGTTCTTCTCGACCATCAAACGCGAACTGCTCGGCACCTCCGCCTGGCCCAGACGGGCCGCCGCCCGCACCGCGATCTTCGATTTCATCGAGGGCTGGTACAACTTGCACCGACTGCACAGCAGCCTCGGCTACCTCAGCCCCGCCGACTACGAGAACGCACTCGCAGCCTGACCACCACACCAAAGGTGTCCGTCAAAGCGGAACAAGCTCAGAGGCAGGCGTAGGTGTCGCCGCAGCGCAGGTGGGCCAGGACGAGCAGGGCCTGTCGGCCGCAGGTCAGGCGCCGCCACCGGGAGCCGATCCGGCGGCGGTGACCTGCGAGAAGGCCGGAGAGGTGCTGCAGGGTGCGACTGGACAGATCGATGCCGGACGGGTAGACAAGCACGCGAAAGCTCCTGGCGGACTGGTGATCTTGGTCGTGAACCCGTCTACCAGGAGCTTTCTTCATGCCCGCCACCGGGGCTGCCAGTCCAACCCCTCGTCAAGTTGGAAGAGGCTCACTGTCTCACAGTGGACCTTTCGCAGGTCGGCTTCTGTGACTGCTCCGGGCTGAACGCGCTGCTTCTCGCCCGACAGCGTGCCGCCGACCAAGGCATCGCGATGACGGTGGCCGGGGTGTCCGCACCTGCCGTTGCCCGTGTCTTCGCCCCTCACCGGCGCTGGGCCGATCCTTGGCATTCCCGCGACAGCCTGAGCCGACCCCGCTTCGCAGCGCAGCGCCGCTCTCGCGTGGCCCCGCTCACTCACGCTGCGGCCGTTCGTCCGGCTCACCGCTTTCTGTGGCGGGGTGGGTGTGCTCTGCGGAGCGATGGTCCTCGTCGGTCCACTTCTTTGTGTCCCGCGGTTCGGCGTAGGGTTCCTTGTCGCTTGGGTGACCGCTGACGATGGCTCGTTCGCGTGCCATCTCGGCGTCGAACTCGAGACCCAGCAGGGCTGCCAGGTTCGTGATCCACAGCCAGACGAGGAAGATGATGACGCCGGCGAGGGCACCGTACGTCTTGTTGTAGGAGCCGAAGTTCGCGACGTAGATCGCGAAGCCGGCCGAGGCGACCATCCAGATAAGCAAGGCCAACAGGCTGCCCAGGGAGATGAACTTGAATCCGCGGCCCTTTGCGTTCGGTGCGGCCCAGTACAGGATGGCCAGCATGATGGCCACCAGCACCACGAGGACGGGCCACTTCGCGATGGACCAGACGGTCATGGCCGTATCCCCCACTCCCAACGCCGTGCCGATCTGGCGAGCCAGGCCCCCCGAGAGCACGACGATCAGCGCGCTGACACAGGCCAGGATCATCAGTACAAGAGTCAGGCCCACGCGCACGGGGAGGATCTTCCAGGCGGGGCGGCCCTCTGGCACGTCGTAGACGACGTTGGACGCGCGGATGAACGCGGCAATGTATCCAGAGGCTGACCACAGGGCGCCGAGCAAACCGACGATGGCCAGCACCGTGCTGGTCCCCCCGCTGGCCTGCAGCTGCGTGACCGCGTTGGTGATCACATCGCGTGCCGAGCCCGGCGCAAGCTTCTGAATGTTCTCCAGCACCGCTTTCGTGGCGGAGTCGCCTGCGATACCAAGCAAGGCCACCAGCACCAGCAGGGCGGGAAACAGAGCCAGGATGCCGTAGTACGTCAGCCCGGCCGCCCTGTCGGTGAGCTCGTCCCGCTTGAACTCCTTGACCGTGCGTTTGAGTACCTGCACCCAAGAGCTCTTACTGACCTGCGTCGGTGACTCGGGAGGTTTGCCGGACTGATGCATGACTGTGTACCCCTGTCCGAAGCGCTACTTACGGGACCCGCCCCGTCGGGCTCGAGCCGGCCTGATCCCCAGACGTCTGGGGGACCCGCTGCCCGCGGAATCACCCCTGGCTCGTTTGGTCGCGCGCCTCCCGGACGGCGTCGTGGCCGGCCTCGCGCAATCCTGTGGCAGCCTCCTGGCCGGACGTCTGAGCCTGCTCCTTGGTGGCTTCGGTGGCGTCTTGCGCCGTGCTCTTCACCGATTCCACGGCGTCCGTTGCCGGCTGGCGCATCCCTTCCTTCAAATCTTGGGCAACTTCCTGCGCTGTCTCCTTGGCGGGCTCGAGCAGTTCGTCGGAGTGCTCGCACAGCTGAGAGCCGATCCGCTTTTCTTCCTCCGACACCGGGAGCAGGGCTGCGGCAAGCATGCCGGCCCCGAACGCGATGATCCCAGCGGCCAGAGGGCTGCCTTGTGTCTGCTTGGTTACCTGACCTGGAGCTTCCTTCACGGACCGGCTGACCTCATCCGCGGTGTGACGGACCGTTTCTTGGGCATCACCGGCGCTCTGGGCGAGATCCTGCGCCTTCTGCCCGGGCTGTGCGCCCGTCGAGTGGTCGGCCGAGCCCATCACACGCTCCTTCACTCCAGTCAGCCGGTGTTGCGCAGCATGCGCCTTGCGTCGGGCTACCTTCTTCGGCGCCACCCTGTCCGCAAGGCGGTCCACGTCATGCGCCAGGCGCGCCCGGGTATCGTCCACGTCGGTCTTCAGTTCGTCCGGGTCCGTGCCCATCGGGCATCCTCCTTCAGCGTTTCCGCGGTCCTCTCCGGCTTCATCTGCACCGCGCGCAACCGTTTGCGGCCCATCACGAACAGGGCGCCGGCCACCAGTGCCCAGATCCCGGTCACGATGAGTGCGGCCCAGGCGAGGTCGACCACGTGCGCCAGGCCGAAGATCGCGGCCAGGCTGCCCATCAGCAGCGCCAGGTGCCCGACGTATCCGGAGCCGGCGAGCATGCCGCCGGCCTTGCCCGCGCGGGTCGCCTCCTGCTTGAGCTCGGCCTTCGCCAGTTCGATCTCCCCACGGACCAGCTGAGTCAGGTCGTCGCTGATATCGCCCACCAGTTCCCCGATCGAGGGGTCCGTTGACGGGGCCCGGTGGGACCCGGACCGAAAGCCGCCATGCTGGGTTGTTGCGTTGTTCGAAGGGAAGATGGCCACGAGATCGCCCCCTTACGGCTGTCGCGGATCGGGGTTCGGATACGGGTCCGTCACCGGAAGCGGTCCTGGCGGCGAAATAGACCCGCCATAGGACGGCGTGGGCTGCGCCTGCTCGAAGGAGTCGTCCGACGTGCTCGCCCCGCTTGTATACCCATCCGCGACAGCAGCGGACCGGCCATTGTCGCCAGCTGTCTCCGCGGATCGGTCACTCCGGTTCGCATCTGCGCCGTTACTCGCGGACTTCATACCTTTGCCAAGTCGAGCCGCCGCGAAACCCGCAAGAGCGGCCCCCGCAAGGAACACGCCGGGACGCCGGCGCGCGAAATCCTGGAGGTCACTGATGAGCCCTTGCGGACCCTGATCCTCCAGCCTTGCCGCCATGTCCTGGCCACGACCCGCTATCTGCCGTACTGCTTTCGTAGCGGGTGAACTTGGCTCACCGCTCTCCCCCATTGTGCGCAGCTCATCCGACAGCTGGCGGACGCTCCCTGCCAGGCGCCTCGTCTGGGTCTCCGCCTGATCTTGCAGTTGGTCACGCAGCTCGCCCGCCACATTCCGGACCTGCGACGAAGTTTCGCCCGCCACCTCATGCGCTCGCTCCTGGGCCACGCCGGCAACATCGGTGGCCTTGTCGCTCACGAGCCCGACGCCTTCACTTGCCTTCTTCTGGGCCGTCTGCCTCACTGCGGCAGTGTCATTGTCCGCACCATTCGTACCGCTGACGTCACTCAACGCTCCTCCTTGAATAGCATGCACCTGACAGCAATCTCTCAGGTTTTCCGCCATCACGTTCCATCATGACGAGCAATCCAGGATGCGCCACTGGCAGCGCCTTTGCGCTTGCCACCAAACCAATTGCGCATTCAATAAACACACCTGCCTCATTTCTGGGAATTCCCGCCTCAGACACGAAAGGCAGAGGCCAAACGTCCTTGAGCGCATAGCTGGGCCCTCCGGCTCGAGGGCAGGCGCAGCGGGAGGGCGGACAGCGCGCGAGCTTGTTGTGCCGGGCAAGAAGCCGGCATCGGCCGTTTCACCTGCTTCAAGCCGCATCACAGGGACGTGCGGATGACTGTTCAGTCGCTGCTGAGAGCGGCTGCGCCTGTGAATGCGCGAGGCTACTCCAGCTTCTGGCGGGTACCCGCGTCGCGGAGGCACGTTGTCACGGACTCACCAAGGGTGCGAGCCCTCCGATGCAGAGGGAGTGGGAATGAGGCTGCGCGACTTCGCTCAGGCCACGGCTTCCCGGTGTTCAGCAGAGGTGCTGAGCGGCCGGTACCGTTTGGACGACCGCCTCGGCTCGGGCGGCGCCGCGGACGTGCACCGCGGCTTCGATCTGCGGCTGAGACGACCGGTCGCAGTCAAGATTTTCCGGCCCGATGCGTACCTCGGCGGGAAGGAGGGCCTGGACAGCGAAGCGCTGATCTTGGCCCGGCTCCACCACCCCGGACTCGTTACCGCCTTCGACGCCGGGCAGCACGACGGGCGTGACTACCTGGTCATGCAACTGATCGAAGGCATCACGCTGAGGGAGCGCATCGCCCAGGGCCCGCTCACACCCAAGGTCGCTGCCTCACTCGGGGCCGCTGTCGCTCTGGCTCTGGGTCACGCACACGAAGCCGGGATCGTCCACCGCGACGTGAAACCCTCCAACATCCTCCTGGACCACGCCGACCACCCCCACCTGGCTGACTTCGGCATCTCACAGCTTCTGAACACCACCAGCCACACGGCAACCGACACACTCACCGGCACGCCCGCTTACCTTTCTCCCGAGCAGGTCCTCGGCCAGCCCATCGGCCGGCCCGTCGACATCTACGCCCTCGGCCTGGTACTCCTCGAATGCCTCACGGGAACGCTCGAGTACGAGGGCGTCCCCCTGGAGGCCGCGATCGCACGACTGCACCGTCCCCCCGTCCTGCCTCCTGAGCTCCCCGAACAACTGAGCCGCCTGCTGCGCAGAATGACGGCCCTGGACGAGCAGGACCGACCACCGGCCCGCGACTGCGCCCGCGAACTGCTCGCAGTGGCCGACACAGCAGCCGCCCCCCGTCCCCTCGTTCCATTGCCCCCCACCACGAGCCTCGTCGCTACACGACCGTCATCACGAACGGGCGGCCATACGCATCCCAACACCGGGCTACGCAAAGGGCACAACACCAGCCCACGCCCGCCCTCACGGAGGCGCACCGTCGCAGCCGGCACGGCCGTCGCACTCACCGCTGTCGTGGCGACCGCACTCGGCGTCACCGGCACCTCCGCACCGCAAGACGACGGTCGCACCGCAACCAGGGCCACGGGTACCCCCAGCGGCACGACGGACACTCCCGGCAACACGGGACAGAAAAGAGCGCCCGCCGCCTCGCCGACGACATCGTCCCTGGACCCCAGTGCCTCTGCCGACAAGCGCCCCGACGCATCCGCAGGCAACTCAGACAGGGCAACACAACCCGCACCAAGGAACAAGAACACTCCAAGGCCGCCAACGGCAAGTGACACGGCAACCCAACACCTTCCCCAGCCACCCGGGCAGGCAAAGAAGGCAGATACGGACGAGAGCAAGGCCCGAAAGAAGAACAAATCGGCGGCCCCGAAACGCTGACGCAACGCCCACCGAGAAAAAGCATCCCGACGAAGCCTTGAGGGATCGCCACCACCGTCTCGCTGGTCTGCCCCCTCGGCCGACAAGGGCTTCCGAGTGCCCCGTCGGCGGGCAAGGCGCTCCGGCACAGGCCGACGTGTACCTCTCCCCAGGATTAACAGATGCTCAGATCGCTTTCAGACCCGTACCGCCCTGGAGCGTTACGCCGTCGGCCCCTGCCCCGGTCGGGTAGAGCCAAAGCCCGGCCGGAAAGCGGGCAGCCAGTTGCACAGCGAGTACCGACCCGAGAAGCCTTAGAGTCCGGGCTACACGCCGGAGCAGCAGGCCGAGGTCGCCCGACCCCGCAGGGACGTCCTCGGCGTCAGCGCCACGGTCTTCACGGATCGTCGCCGTGGACGACCCGGTCCTGAATGTCATCCTCGCGGACCGGCGGCCCGCCGCGACGATCGTCGACTGCCCGGTGCACGACGGGAACCTGGCCCCGGCCCGGACCCTCGGCGCCGCCCACTCCTTGGAGCACGGCGCCGACCTGCTGGTCTTCCTCGATGTCGACTGTGTGCCCGATGAATGGCTCCTCGACCGCTACGCACCAGTGGCCCGCGATTCCACCCACCGGGCCTCCCTGCTCCGCGGTGCCGTCGCCTACCTGCCGCCCTCGGCCGTCTACCGCCTGACCGACCTGCGACACTCGCCGGGCTCCACCCCGGCCGTCCCGCCCTCGCGCCCTGCAAGACCCGCCAGGACACGGACCACAAGCTGTGCTGGCCCCTGTCCATCGCCGTGACCGCCGCCACCTGGCACGCCATCGGCGGCTGCAGCGAGGAATACGGGGGTACGCCGATACTCCCACGGGCGTACATGCACACCCATGTGGCCCCCGGGCCCGTCGCTGTCCGCATCTTCCCCACGGAATGAGGAACACGCACTGCATGAACGCACACCGCACCTCCGTCTCGCAACCGCTTCCGGGCCAGGATGAGTCGTACTGGATGGCCACGAGCCCGCCGACATCATTCCCGCCTCTTCCTGCGGACACGGAGACGGACGTGGTGGTCGTGGGAGGCGGTATCGCCGGGCTCAGCACCGCGTGGGAACTCGTCCGCACCGGGCTTCGTGTGGTCGTTCTGGAGGCCGACCGCATCGCCGCCGGCGTCACCGGCCACACCACCGCCAAGGTCTCCGCCCTGCACGGCCTGGTCTACGGCCGGCTCCTGCGTACCCGCGGCCTCGATGCCGCCCGTATGTACGCCCGTTCACAGCAAGGTGCCGTCGAGCGGATCTCCGCTGTCCGCGACGAGCTGGACATCGACTGCGCGTGGGAGCGACGCCCGGCCTTCACCTACACCACTCAGCCCGAGAACCGTTCTGCATTGCAGGCAGAGGCATCCGCAGCCCAGGATGCGGGGCTGGACGCCCGGTACGTCGAACAGACCGGGCTGCCCTTCGACGTGGCGGGAGCGGTGCAGGTCGAGGGACAGGCCCAGTTCCACCCCCGGGCCTATCTCCTCGCCTTGGCCGATGACTTCCGGGCGCACGGCGGGGTGATCCACGAGCGGAGCCGGGTGACGGGCCTGCACGAGGGGACCCCCTGCCGGGTCACTACCGAGGCCGGGCACACGGTGACCGCGCGGGACGTCGTCGTCGCCACCCACTATCCCGTCTTCGACCGGGCCCTGTTGTTCGCCCGCCTCTCACCGCGCCGGGAGCTCGTCGTCGCCGCGCCCCTTGCCGCTGACCAGGATCCGGCCGGCATGTACCTCACGCAGGACGACGGCAAACGGTCCGTACGCACCGCCCCCTACGGCGAGGACGGACAACGGCTGCTGATCGTGACCGGTGAGAGCTTCACCCCGGGTGAGGGCGACCCTGCCGCCGGCTTCGCGCGCCTCGACGCGTGGATGCACGCTCACTTCCCCGTGGGCGACACCGCCTACCGCTGGGCGGCCCAGGACAATGACGTCAGCGATACCGTGCCGATGATCGGCCGCTACCACCCGGGCGCCCGGCACACCTACGTCGCCACGGGCTTCGGTGGATGGGGCATGAGCGGCGGGGTGCTGGCCGGACAGCTCCTCACCCGGCTCATCCACGATGAGGAGCCGGTGTGGGCGGGTCTTTATGACCCGCGAAGGCTCTGGAGCGCGGTGCGCGAGGCCCCCGCTCTGCTGAAGCAACAGGCCGACGTGGCGCGTCATTTCGTGGGTGACCGCCTCGCCACCACCCACGTCGACTCGGTCGCCCAGATCGCCCCTGGTACGGGAGCGGTGGTACGGATCGACGGCAGCCGGTGCGCCGTCTACCGCGACGAGTCCGGTGCCGCGCACGCCGTCTCGGCCCGCTGCACCCACCTCGGCTGCCTGGTCGCCTTCAACGCGGCCGAGACAGCCTGGGAGTGCCCGTGTCACGGCTCCCGGTTCGCCACGGACGGATCGGTCCTCCAGGGCCCCGCCACCCAACCGCTCGCGCCTCGCAACCCGACGGAGTAACAGCGCCCTGCTCCGGCCGCCGATGGGCATCGCCTATGCGAGTGGGCTGCGCGGCGTCCACTTGCAGTGGAGCTGGGGCCCCACGGAGTGTTGCGCGGCAGGGGCCAATGGCCGCCCTCGCTGCACTGCGCGCCCGCAGCGGACTCCGTGTCCGACCGGTGGCCTCCTCATCCGTTCGGTCGCTGTCTGCTCGCACACCTACCAGGACTCCGCGTCAGATGGGACCACTCCGGATCCTGAATGAGAGGCCCACCGGAGGGTACGCCGAAGGTCGTCGGGCAGTCCGCCCGGTGGACCTCATCCGGGTCTGGAAGGAGTACGTCATGCCGCAGGGTTCCAGCAAGAAGCGTGAGCGTCAGTACGAGCACATCAAGGAAGGCGCGGAGAAGCGCGGCACCTCCGAGGGCCGTGCGAAGGAGATCGCCGCGCGCACCGTGAACAAGGAGCGGGCCCGTTCCGGCGAGTCGCAAACGGCCAGCAAGACTTCCACTCGGGACAAGAAATCCGCCTCGCAGCGCGGCGGCGAGCGCTCCCACACCAGCGCTCAGGGGCCGACAAAGGATCAGCTGTACGCGGAGGCCAAGAAGCGCAACATCGACGGCCGGTCATCCATGAACAAACAGCAACTGGCCAAGGCCCTCGGCCGTTGACCGACAAATGCAGCGTGCTCAGGGGCCGAGAGGCGAGCCCGCCGCCCCGGTCGGTGGGCGCCACGTGATCAGGAAGACCCGTGAGCACTCGCCATGCCAAGCACGAGCTCTCACAGGACGAGGAGCCTCCCACCGCGGCCGGCGAGGAGGTTCTGCACGAGGCGGAAGAGGCCGAGACGAGCGTGGCGGACGACGGAGGCCGGGCAGCAAGGATGGCGCGGGGGATGGCCCAGGGATACGCGTGGTTGCCCGATCGTCGTCGACGCAGCGGTAGCAAGCCGGTGCACTGTCGCCTCATGGGCAAGAACGCCTCCTGAACGTGCTGCGCCCGACGGTCGCCGTCACCTGATTCCTGAGCTTCGCCGCGCATGTCCTGCACCGCTGGCCCGAACACCGCAAGCTCCTCGCCGCCGGTGACGCGGCCTCCGCCCGCGCCTTCGCCCACGAGGTCCGGCGGTTCTACCCGTTCGCGCCCTTCGTCGGCGGTCTCGCCGCAGACGACCTGCTCTGGGACGGGCAGGACATTCCCGCCGGCAGCATGGTCCTGCTCGACCTGTACGGGCACAACCACGACCCGGATCTGGCCGAAGCCGTACACCTTCGACCCCGGCCGTTTCGTGGGTCGCGAGCCCGACCGCGACGAACTGGTGCCCCAAGGTGGAGGCGGCCCCGCCACCAACCACCGCTGCTTGGGGGAGGACGTCACGCTGGCCGGCCGCCCGCGGGATCCGCCGGAACCGCCCTGGTGACCGCGTGTCCGCGGCCAACCGATGGGCCGCCCCAGGCTCAGGGCTTGAGCAGCGTCTTGATCATTCCGTCTTCCTTGTCCTGGAACATCTGGTACGCCTTGGGGCCGTCTTCCAGCGTCATGTGGTGGGTGGCGAAGGCGTCGACGCCGAGCGGGTCCTCGTCGGTGAGTAGCGGCAGGAGGTCATCCACCCAGTGCTTCACATTGGCCTGCCCCATGCGGAGCTGGATCTGCTTGTCGAACATGGTCAGCAGCGGCATGGGGTCGACCGCGCCGCCATAGACGCCGACCACCGAGACGGTGCCCCCGCGCCGGACGATGTCGATCGCCGCGTAGAGGGCGTTGAGCCGGTCGATGCCGGCGCGGTCCATGAGCTTCTCGGCCATGACATCGGGCAGCAGGCCCACGCCCCATTGCACCGCCTTGGCCAGAGGCGCCCCGTGGGCCTCCATTCCCACGGCGTCGATGACGGCGTCCGTGCCACGCCCGTCGGTGAGGTCGCGGATTTTGTCGCCCAGATCCTTGCCGTACCGGCGCAGGTCGAGGGCCTTGACGCCGTCCGCGTGTGCGCGGCTCAGCCGCTCGGGTACTAGGTCCACCCCCACGACGAGGCTCGCTCCCCGGTGCAGCGCCATCCGGGCGGCCATGGCGCCGATGGGTCCGAGCCCCAGGACGGTTACCGTCCCGCCGGGCGGAATGTCGGCGTACTCCACGGCCTGCCAGGCGGTCGGCAGGACGTCGGAGAGGAAAACGAAACGATCGTCCGCAGGGCCTTCCGGCACCTTGATGGGCAAGGTGTTACCGAACGGCACCCGCAAGAACTCAGCTTGTCCCCCGGGCACTTGGCCGTAGAGCTTGCTGAAACCGAAGAGCGCCGCACCGGTGCCGCGCTCCTTGACCTGGGTGGTCTCGCACTGCGAATGCAGTCCACGGTCACACATGAAGCACTGCCCGCAGGAGACGTTGAACGGCACCACCACACGGTCGCCGGCCGACAGCTCGGTGACCTCTCGGCCGACCTCCTCGATGATTCCCATCGGTTCGTGCCCCAGGATGTCGCCGGGATCGAGGTAGGGCCCCAGGACCTCATACAGATGCAGATCGGATCCGCAGACACCCGTGGACGTCACCCGCACGATGACGTCGGTCGGATCCTTGAGCACAGGGTCGGGGACTGTCTCCACACGGACATCACGCTTGCCGTGCCAGGTGAGTGCACGCATCAGGGTCTCCTCCGGTAGCAGTGACGCTTGGTCTCCTGCGGGTCTCCCGTGAGGGCGACGCTATGCCTACGCACGGCCTGTACCAGCGGTCGATCCACAAGCGCAAAAGGCAAGCCACACGCCCTGGCTCGCCCGCACATCCACCCTAGGCACAGCCTGGCGGAACCGCACCCGCGCGATCCTCGTGCTGTCCGCACCGCCGCACATGGAGGCTTTCCGGCTCCCAGTCACGGCCATACCCGGGTGGTACTCACATCAGGTAGCTCGATCGAGGAGCCGCTGGCGAGGACCGTGCTCCCGTTCGCCCACCGCTCCGAGCAACGCCCAGGCGGTGATTTGGTTCGCGCTACCGACGGGCTCGCCAAGGCGTTCTTCGAGGCGGGGAAGCGCCTCGTAGGTGGGAAGCGTGGTGCAGCTGATGAACACGGCGCCGGCCCGCGGGTGATCTCCCCTGATGACGGTGTCCACCACGTGTCGTTCCTCCACGGCGTAGACGTCCTCGACCGCATCGAGCCCCAGCCCCGTGAGGGCCACGACGCCGACGCCGGAGGCGCCGAGGTAAGCGGCCAGCAGCCGATCGACCGGCTCCTGGTAAGGGTGAACCACCGCGAGTCGCCGGGCGCCGACAGCACGGAGCGCGTCGCTCACCGCTCCATTCGTCGTCACAACCCGCTGCGCGCCGTACGCCAGCATCGCTTCCCGCAGTGCCGGCCCCGGCCAGTAGGTCCGCCCTGCCGAGACGGGAGACGTGCTCCCGGTTGGGCCCCCGGTACAGGTCATCGTCCACTGAACATGCGGCGGAATTCACCGGCGCAGCTCCCCTGACGTGTGAAGGCATAGGAGGCACCCACCCCGACGTGTCGCCCTTCCGTAGTACGAAAGCATTCACAGCTTGACCTGATCCACGCTCATGAGATCCGCGCCCATGTTGCGCTCCATCATCTGGAGCGCGGCGTTCGCCAAGTCGTCGTGGATAGCCGCGACAGCATCCTGGACGACGATCACGTCCAGATGCCTGATGTGGGCATCGAGTGCGGAGTACAGCACGCACTGCTCGGTGACCTGACCCGAGAGGATTACCTCTTGCACGCCCAGTTGGGAAAGGAGATACGACAGGGGCGTCTCGTAGAAGATCGAGTGCCGGGCCTTGATGACGAAGAGTGATTCCTCATCGGGTCGAAGCGGCTCCACCAGCTCGGCATGCTGACCGGCGAGTGCGGTTTCGACGATCTCTCCGTGGTGGGAGCGCCATTCGCCGAAGTTGTCGTTGGCGTAGATCACCGGAACGCCCGCGGCCCTGGCCCACTCCAACAACCGGACGATGGCGGGCACGGCCTTCCGGACCCCGGGAAGAAGCAGGTCTGCGTCGGGGTGCTCGTACGTATTGATCATGTCGATGACGATGACCGCGCTTCTGCTCATGGACTGCTCGCCGCCCCGGGTGCGTCGCCCGGACCGTAGCTCGACGTCTGGCCCACGCCACCGCCTCCTCCTTCGCACCGGCGCCCTGCGCCCCGACCCGATCAAGGGAGCGGCGTGCCTCCGGTGGCGTTCATGATCTCCGCGGTGATGAAGCTCGCGTGCCCCGAAGCCAGGAACACATACGCGGGCGCCATCTCCGCGGGCTGAGCCGGCCGGCCCATCGGCGCCTGCTTGCCGAACTCCTTGGTGTCCGGCAGCGTCGCCGGGATCAGCGGCGTCCACACCGGCCCCGGAGCAACGGCGTTGACCCGGATGCCGTTCTCGACCAGCATCTGCGCGAGGCCCTGGGTGAACGTCACGATGGCGCCCTTGGTCATGGCGTAGTCGAGCAGGTGAGGGCTCGGCTTGTATGCCTGCACCGACGTGGTGTTGATGATCGACCCGCCCGAAGGAATGTGCGGCACGGCCATCTTGCACAGCCAGAACATGCCGTAGAGGTTCGTGCGCACCACCCGGTCGAACTGCTCCGTGGTGATGTCCCCGATGCCCTCAGGCTGGGACATCTGATACGCCGCGTTGTTCACCAGCACATCGATGCGCCCGAACTCCGCCACGGCCCGCTCGACGAGGCGACGGCACTGCTCCTCTTCCCGGATGTCGCACGGCACGGCCAGACCGCGGCGCCCCGCCTCCTCGACGAGGCGGGCTGTCTCCTTGGCGTCCTCCGCCTCCTCGGGCAGATACGTGAACAGCACGTCCGCGCCCTCGCGTGCGTAGGCCAGAGCGACTGCCCGCCCGATACCGGAGTCACCGCCGGTCACCACCGCTGCGCGGTTCTGCAGCAGCCCGCTCCCCCGGTAGGAATCCTCGCCGTGGTCAGGACGGGGATCCATCGGACCGGTCCAGCCCGGCGGCTCCTGGTCCTGCTGAGCGAACTCCGGCTGCGGGTGCTTGGTCGTCGGGTCCTGCGAGGTCTCACCCATCAGTACTGTTCCTTCCTCGGGTCCACTGTTTCCAGCTTGCGCCGCTCCTGACGGCGGCGCGAACGCCCACCGCTCGCGGTGCACGAACGGCGTGGACGCATGTCTCCGCAGCATCGCGTTTCCGTGATCCGCGGTTCCACACATGCGGGGCGAGGCATTCCAGTCCGTCGATCCCCTCCATGAGCATGTCGACACAGCCGTAAGCGGCGTTGGAGCGAGGCACGGGGTACCACCCTCGCAGTGGGTCCCGTCCCGACGGGCCACGGCTGTGGGCCGTTCCCTTCAGCACCTTGCCGTCGACGGTGATCGCTCGGCGCGTCCGACCCTGTCCCCAGCCGTCTCGCGCCGACTCATGAGGTAGGCACCGCCCGCCCGGTCGACGGCGTCACCAACGACAGTTGCCAACACCCGGCCGCCCACGGCCCGCGAAGCCACAGCGCCACTCAAAGCTCCAGTCGACAGCAGGCAAGGCCCGCGAACGAGGCGCACCTTTCACTCCCCGCCAGCCGCCACAACCACGCCGGCCTCCGAACAGAAACCCAGGCTTGGCCGGCTGCTCTCCGGGTGTTCAATTACCGCCTCCAGGACAGGACGGCGTGTTCACGCCAATCGCCCATCGGAGGGTGGCTGGTTGACCCCGCGACCAGGGAACACACCGGGAACCGTTCGGCGCGGCACATCGGGATCCAGCCCCATCCACCACCGTGCGTTAGTTCGATCCACTTTTGGATCAAGCATCACCCCGACTCCTTTCACGACTTACTCACGGGTGATGCACTGTGCGCACACAAGCGCGAAGACTCCTCACGACACTCCTGGCTCTGGCTCTCCTGGCCGTCGCAGGGGTCATCCCCTCCTGGGCATCCCCCGGAGGCCAACAGACCTCCATACCTCCATCGGCTGCCATACGGACGGCCGCGGCGAGAACCGCTTCGGGTCTCCCGAAGCCGCCCAAGGCCATGACGCTGGCCGAGAGACGCCAGCAGGTGAAGCGGGACCGGGGCGAGCTGTCGCCCATGCACAACTACATCGCCCCGCGCGCAGAAAAGCCGTCCGGCACACCGCAGCCCCGCCCCACCGAACCCGCCGACCGGGGCCCGGCCGCCAACAGATCGGCAACTCCGTTCGGTGCACAGGCAACAGGGAATCCCACGTGGGTCAGCGCGTACGCCACTGCTTACCCGGCGATGTTGTCGATCGGCGGGCAGTTGCAGCTGCCGACGGGCACGACGGCTTCCTCGGTATCCGGGATGTGGCTCTACGTCCGCGACGAGGCGGGGAACTTCGTCCTCCAGCAGGAGATCAAGCGCTCCACCGGTGACCCTTCGGGCCGCTTTCTCGACAACGGTGCCTGGTGCTACGGATGGTGGCCGGGCAACGCCTACCCCGCCGACCAGTGCTTCTGGTGGAGCGGCAGCGCGCTCGGGGGGCATCTCGAGGACGGTAAGAAGTACTACGCCTGGATCTTCCTCACTGGCACGGACGGGTCGTCGAGTCCGGGTGGAACCACCTCTCCCCTGGTGGAAGCCTTCTACACGCCCGACATCCCTGGGGCGCAGGCGGGCATCTGCACCTGCTACGCACAGGCCCACCGTGCGGACCCGGTCAACACGGCGACCGGCATGTTCTTCGAGCAGCTCACCGACGCCTCCCTGGTCGGCCCAGGTGTGCCCCTCGCCCTGGAACGCACCTACCGTTCCGACTCAGCCACGGCGGGCCTGCTGGGCCGCGGCTGGGCGACACCGTTCGACTCGAAGCTCACGGTCGCGACGGGGAAGGTCACCTACCGGGCGGACGACGGGGCGTCGTTCGTGTTCACACAGAACAGCGACGGGACGTACAAAGCCCCGGCCGGGTCGGCGGCCAAGCTGGTCAAAAGCACCAGTGACTACATCCTGACCACGCCCGATCACACCAAGCGGACCTTCACCAGCGGTGGTCAGCTCGTTTCCGTCGTGGACAAGGCCGGAAAGGGGCTGAACCTGACGTATGTGTCCGGCAAGCTCGCCTCCGTCAAGGACGCCGCCGGACGCACGACGACGTTCACGGTCGGCGCCGACGGGCTGCTGACCAAGGTGGCCCTGCCGGACACGACGTCGGTGTCCTACGGCTACACCGGTGGTCTGCTGACCTCGGTGACCGACCCCGCCGGAAAGACCTCTTCCTACGCGTATGACGCGAACAAGCGGCTGTCGTCCTACACCGACCCGGCGGGCGGCAAGGTCAGCAACACCTACGACACCGCGGGCCGGATCACTTCCCAAACCGACCAGAACACCAAGACGACCACGTTCACCTGGGACGGCCGTCGCGAGTCGCACACCACGGCGCCCGACGGCGGCGTGTGGACCGACGTGTACTCCGGCAACGTCCTCCTGTCGACCATCGACCCGTACGGCAAGAGCATCACCTACGACTACGACCGCAGGCTGCGGCCCGTGGGCATCACCGACCAGCGCGGCAACACCACGTCGATGACGTACGACAGCGCCGGGCGGATGCTCACGCGCAGTTCGCCCTCGGGGCTCGGCTACAAGGAGACCTGGACCTACGACACGTCGGGCAACATCACCAGCCACACCGACGGCCGCGGCAACAAGACCACGTACGCCTACAACACGTCCAACCAGCTGATGACGACCACCGACCCGCTCGCCGGCACCACCGCCTACACGTACACGGCACTCGGCGCCATACAGACGGTGAAGACGCCGCGGGGCAAGGTCACCACGTACGGCTACGACACTGCCGGGAACCGCACGTCGGTGACCACACCTCTGGGTGAGAAGGCGACGTTCACCTACGACGCGGCCGGGCGGATTCTGACGAAGAGGGACCCGCGCGGCAACGTCACCGGCGCCGACCCCGCCGCCTACACGACGACGTACGCCTACGACGGGCGAGGGCTGCTCAGCTCGGCCACCGACCCGCTGGGCCGCACCACGTCCTACACCTACAACGGTGCGGAACAGCTCCTCACCGCGAAGAACCCTGAGGGCGACACCACGGCATTCGCCTACGACGATGCCGGGCACCTGACCCGGACGACGGACGCGGCTGGCGAGTTCGTCACCCGCACCTACAGCGCCGCCGGGCACCTCGCCTCCGAGACGGACGCAGCCGGCAACAAGACCACCTACACCTACGACAAGGTGGGCCGCCTGCTCACCAGTGTCTCCCCGCGCGGCAACGTCACAGGCAATGACCCGGCCGCCTACACCACGAGCTACGCCTACGACGCCGCAGGGAACAGCGCCAAGGTCACGGGTCCCACCGGCGCGTTCACCACGACGACCTACGACGCGATCAACCGGCCTCTGGTGAACACCGACCAGCTGGGCCACACCACCGCCTACACGTACGACGCCAACGACAACGTCACCAAGGTCACCGACGCCGCAGGCAAGACGACCCTCTCCGTCTACGACAAGAACAACCAGCTCACCACCAGCACCAACCAGCTGAGCAAGACCAGCACCTACACCTACGACGCCGACGGCAACCTGCTCAGCAGCACCTCACCCCTGGGTAACAAGGAGAGCTGGACCTACGACGACGACGGCCGCCAGGCAACCGCCGTCGACCCGCGAGGCAACGCGGCCGGCGCCTCCCCCGCCCAGTACACCACCACCTACGACTACGACCCTGCGGGCAATCCGACCGCCGTCACCGACCCACTCGGCAACGTGACCAGAACCGAGTACGACGCCGTCGGAAAAGTCACCCGGAGCACCGACGCCGACCAGCGCGCCACCACCTACAGCTACAACAAGCTCGACCAGCTGACCACCGTCACCGCCCCCGGCGGCGCGGCCACCACCTACGGCTACGACACAGTCGGCAACGTCACCGGCCGGACCGACGCCAACAACCACGTCACCACTTACGGTTACGACGCGGCGCACCGCCTGACGTCGGTCACCGACCCGCTGGACCGGGCGACGACGTACGCGTACGACGCGGACAGCAATCCGGTCAAGGTGACGACGCCCCGCGGCTCAACCACCCGGACGTATGACGTCCGCGGCCTGGTCACCAAGATCGACTACTCGGACACCACGCCCGACGTCACCCTCGGCTACGACGACGCCGGACAGATGACCGCCCGTGCCAACGCGAAGGTATCCGAGGACTTCGTCTACAACGCGGTCGGCGACCTCACCAAGACCCGCGGCTTCGCCTACACCTACGACGCCGCCGGACAGATGCTCACCCGTAAGTACTCCGACGGCACCACCATCGGCTACACCTACGACAACGACGGCCGCACCGCCACCATGACGGCCGACGGCGCCACCACCACCTACACCTCCGACGCGGCAGGCAACCTCACCAAAACGGCGCTGCCCAACACGGAGACCGAGGAGCGCACCTACGACCGGGCGGGCCACGTCACCGCCGTCACGTCCGCCAAGGCGGGCACGACGGTCACCAAGACCGCCCTGACCCTCTCGGCGGCCGGCTTGCCCACCCGCGTCGACGTCACCCGGGCCGGAGTCGGCACCGGCGGCTACGACCAGACCTACGACACCGCAGGCCGCCTCACCTCCGGCTGCTACCCCCAGCCCTGGATCACCGGCTGCGCCGCCACCCGCACCACCTCCTACACCTACGACAAGGTCGGCAACCGCCTGACCTCCACCCTCGGCGCCACGTCCACCAGCTACACCTACGACGACGCCGACCAGCTCACCTCCACCACCACCGGGACCACCACCACCGCCTACGACTACGACGCAGAAGGCAACCAGACCACGGCCGGCGCCAACACCTTCACCTACGACCTCGCCGGACGGACCTCCGCCGCCACCGTCGCAGGCACCGACTACACCTACGACCACGACGCCAGCGGCAACCAAGTCGCCACCCTCAAGGACGCCACGGTCACCAGCCGCACCCAGTGGGATCCCAACGCCCCCCTGCCGATCCTCGCCACCGAGTACGACAGCGCCTGGACCATCAAACAGTCCTACCGCTACGACCCCCTCGGCCAGCCCGCCGCCACCAAAACCGGCACAGGCGCGGTCTTCTACTACCACCACGACACCCAAGGCTCCCCGCTCGACGTCACCAGCAGCACCGGCACCCTCCACCAGCGCTGGGCCTACGACCCCTACGGCACCCGCGTCCTGGGCACCGTCACCGGCGGCGCACCCTCAAGCACCCCCTCCTACACCGGCGCCCGCTACGAGACCACCACCGGCAACCTCGACCTCCACGCCCGCCAATACACCCCGGCCACCGGCCGCTTCACCAGCACCGACCCGGCTGCGCGCAGTGCCTCGACTCCCTACGTGTCGCCGTACGCCTACGCCGACAACAAGCCCACCCTGCTCACCGACCCCAGCGGCCGAACCCCCGAAGACCCGAACGACAGCGTCGACGGCATCGGCGACGTGCTGGGCATCTTCGGTGACGCCTTCGTCGACGTCGTCAAGTCACCGTTTATATTCCTCGGTGACGCGCAGGACGCCTTCACCGGTGAGAACGGCGGCGCCGGCGCCTTCCTCGACAAGTACCTCCCCGTCCGCCCCGCCTACCGCCTCTACCGCGCCGAATACATGCTCCGCCAACAAGGCTGCGACGCACTCGCCGACCTCTACGCCGAAGCAGCCGAAGAGCTGACCCAACAGCTCGCCGTCACGGGACTCGGAGGACTGACCGGGTGGCGCAAGGCGGCGGCATCGCCTCGTGGTGCGGCTGGAGCCACCGTGATGGGGGTTCCACCTGCCTCGTCGTTCACCTGGGCCGGCGGAAGCGTCCGCTACACAAGGACCGCCACGGCAATCGGAGACGATACGAACACGATTCAGAATCTGCTGCGGTCCAAGGGCGACTACGGGCACGACGTCATTGTGCACGGCAACGAACAGGGAGAATTCATCGTTGACGGCAAGATAACCCACCCGCAGCAGATCGCCGAACTGGTCAGAGAAAATCCGCATTACAACGGAGGCCCCATTCAGTTGGTCACCTGTCACGGCGCTTGCAAGGCGGCCGGTGAACTCTCCAAGGCTCTGGGTGGCGTGGAAGTGAGAAACGCGAGCGGTCATCAGGTAGATCTCCACCCCCGGACCGGAAAGGTTCGCGAGTGGCCTGAGGGAAGCCAGGGCGACCCGAGGTAAAATTCTCCGAAAACAGCTCAGGAGTATCCGTAAGGGTGCGTCCGGAACGAGACGCCGTGCGCACCCTTACGCACCAGCGTAAGCACACCTATCACCGCCTCCGGCGGTCCTGCTCAGGAAGCCGTCACATGCGCCAGGTCACCCCTCTCGGGTTTTTCAGCAGTATCTCCAACCAGTCCCGCTTCAGCGTTAATGCGGAGGACATCAAGAAACTCTCCGGACAGATTCCCGTACACGACTGCTCGCGCGTAGCGGAATACCTGAGAAGAGCTCCCGTGATCATCGCCCTCATGGGATATACGGAGGATGTCGTGGGCAAAAAGTTCGGCGTGATGGGTGGGTCCGCCATTCACAGTGACGGCACCTACTACTGGCGTCGCGACACTGCCGAGTATGTGGAGACCTACAGGACGGGACTGCCTTCTGGATTCATGGAGCATGGTGCGAGGATGCAGTGGAGCGTCCCCCATCTCAGCGATGCGGAAATTTTGGAGATCGATGATTTCTTCGAATCGCTTCGTACGCAGGGCTGAGTGGGAACGAGCCTGTTCCATCTGCAACCCCCACGGGCACCTCATGCCCCGACATCTGACCGGCGGGGTGTCGTGTCCTTTGGGAACAAGGGGCACGACACCTCAGCATGCGGCTGACCTGCGGATACCTACCTTCACAGTCCTCAACTGATCACTGTTGTTTTGCAACCGTCAGTTTTTACGACACCGAAAATCAGAACGTCCACGCGCACATGGAAGATACCTCCGCGCACAGCGCTTGTCCGGCCTCACAGCAGCACCACTCCGACGACGACTGCCGCCACGCCGAGGAGTAGCGCCACGACGCCGATGGCGGTGTCGAGTGCGCGGGATCGGTGTTCTGCGGCGAGGTTGAGGGTGAACACAGCGGGGTCGTTGGGCGTGTAATGAACTGTGATGTTGCGGCCGTAGGAGTTCGCCGGGTCAGGCAGCCCGTCGGTGCAGTACGCGGTGACGGCGGTGCCCTCGTGTGTGGTGAAGGTGATGACAGGCGTGTGGCCGGTACTGGTGTCGCCGTCCGCGTCGGTGCTGGTGTCCGTGAGCACGGCGACGACCCGGCCCTGAACAGGAGGACGGGAGGCCAGCCCATCGATACGGCGGCTCACCGCGCGTTCGCTCTGCGGCAGGTACCAGGCTCCGGACACGGTCCAGGGTCCTCCGAAGCCGACCAGGGCCCATGGCCAGGCCCAGTCGACCGACGCGAAGACCACCAGCCCGACGTAGATCAGGAAGAGTGCGAAGTTCGGCCGTCCGAGCCCGCGTCGGCCCGCCCAGAGGTCGCCGACGAAGTGGTGGGCGTGCGGTCTCCCGCTCGGATAGCGGACGCCGATCTCCCGGCCCGTCCAGGCCGCCGTGATCCTCTCCCCGTGGTCACCGTCGTTCGTCACGGTGAACTCCTGCCCGGTGGAGGGGTCCTGGAAGGAGACGACCACGGGTATCCCGTCGCGCTGCGAGCTTCCGTTCCGGGGCTCCCGCACCCGATCGATCCGCCCCATGACCCGAACCGCCCGCTGCGCCCGGGTCATCCCGGCCAACGACCGGGCATACCCGAGCAGCGCCAAGGTGCCGAACGCCCCGCACCACAGCGCCAGATATCCCTCCAGCCCCATATGTCTGCCTCTTTCTCCGTGAGATGCGTCCGACGCGGCGTTCGTCAGTGCGCCGGGGTGCGCCGCACCACCTGGCCCTGCGCGTCCGCCTCCAGCGATGCCGCTCCCTCGGCACCCGTCACACCGACCCTGACGGTGAGAGAGCCGGTGAGGCGCTCGACGGTGATCTGCCAGGTCTGCGGGGAACCGGCCCCCAGGCTGCTTCTCGCCTCCTCGACCAGGGCGGGGAAGCGGTCGTAGGGCAGGGAAGCCGGGTCGAACGACGGCGCCTGTGCGCCGGTGGGCGCGTACACGACCGACAGCAGCCGCTCCTGTACGACGACGGTGAGCGCCGAGTCCATGTCCGTTCCCTTGACGAGCGAGCTGACGGCCCGGCGTAGTTCACCCTTTTCGAGGAACGACTGGTTCGGGCCGAGGGTGACCGTGCCCGACGCCGACGACACCACCGTGGTCGACGAGGACGAGGAGGAGACCGACGGCCCGGCGACGGCGGGCGGCGGCGCGGAGGCGCTCCGGTCGAACAGGTCGGCGCGGAACAGCAGGATCACGCCGGCGGCGGCGAGCAGCAGGGAGAGCAGCGTGACGAAGCCGACGGCAGAGCCCTCGGGAGTCTCGCTCACCATGGCCGGGCCGGGTGCGGAGTCGACGCGGGCCCCGACCGCCCGCTCCTCCCACTCCGGTGTCGGCCTCTTCACGATCCTCACCCGGCACGGCCGGTCGGGCGGGTACCGGACCACCACGACGCCGCCCGGCCGGTAGTCGGCCAGGTCGACGAGGTTGATGTTCTGCGTGAACGCGACGCGGTAAGCCGGTACGCCGTCCGGCGCGACCGTCAGATCGAACCGCACCGCCACGTCGCTCGTCGCCTCACCCCCGACCGCCTCCAGGCTCTCGACCATCGCGAGCGCGGTGCGGGGCGCGACCGCCGCCTCCCGGGCCCGCCGCGGTGCGCCGGCGAGGAAGAGGAGCAGGCCGTAGACCATGGGCAGGACCAGCCCCGCGACGAACAGCGGCGCGTTCTCGATGACGCCGCCGACAACGAGAGCGGCCGGCGACGCCCCGACCACACCGCCCGTCAGAAACCCCCGTGCGAGGGCGACGGGGGTGTTGCGCGTGGGCGGCGCGCCCGTGGTCATCGTCATACGGGTGATTGTGCCGGGCTCGGGTGACGGTCGGTAGAACTTCAAGCACCCGCCGTCGGGCCTCTCTGCCGGGAACCACTTCGTCAGCGGAATGTGGTCGTGCGGACCTCTGTGCGGAACTCGTCCTGTACGCGCTCGCGGATCAACTTGGACACGCCGGTCCTCGGGTGTTGGTGGGTGGTGACTGGGCGGCTCCGAAGCGGGGTCGCGGCGGGTGTAGGTGTCGATGGCCTGCCACACAGGTGGGTGCGGGGGCGATCGGTGTCGGGCCAGGGAGCGTCGAGGAAGACGAGTTCCGCGTAGGTCGATTACCAGGGAGGGAAGTTGGAGGTGCGCTGTTCGCCTCCGGTGCGGATGAGCAGGTCAGGTGGCGGGGGATGTCGTCGGGGCCAATGGTTCCGGCGGTCACTTGGCGGGCGAGGGCACGCGCGGCTTGGGTGATTAGGCTGTGCCCGCCGTAGTCGATGCACATGTTCACTGTCAGTGCGGTGGCGCGTGACGTACTCGGTTTGGCGCAGGGCACTCACCAGGTCCGGTCAGGCTCAACCCGCGCACCACCGGGCGTCGGCCATAGGCCTTACCGAATTGTGGAGACGTCGAACGGCACCCGTGGGTCCCGGGTCGAGGGGTTCGCGTCATGAACACCATCGGGTACGGAGGGTAGTGATAACGGATCCGACGCCGCACCGAGGCCGAAGCCGGCAGGCACGAGAACCTGCTCCCACGCAGAGATTCCGGTCGGCACTCAGACGAAGTAGTCCTCGACGTCGTGCATCTCACTGCTCATCAGGGCCATCAACGCCTCGTACTTTCCCCACCCGAGGTAATACGCACCCGTGTGGTGCGAAAGGAAAAAGCGCCGCCTTTCGTCCATGAGCAGGGTGGATCCATCATAGGTGTCATACCCCACCGGAAAAATCCGCGCACCGAGGTCTCCGGCGAGTGCGGAGATCTCCTCGGCATCCCCCTTGAACACGAGATGCGGTGTGAAGATCGCGAAGTTCTCCGGTGCGGTGTCGACGACGGCCCGGAGGAACGCGTGCTCCCGGATGAAGGCGAGGGCAGGAACGGAAGGCTCGATTTCCACACCGTATGAACGGTATCGCTCAACAACGGCCGCAGTCACCGCAGATGACGCCCCTTCCCCGACGTCGCGGCCCGGGCACCACCCGGCTTCTGCCAGCCACGCCTCCACTTCTTCGACTGTGGAAAGAATCGGCACCGTACCCTTGCCCACCTGCGCCGCGGCATCGCTCAATTGGAAGTGGCGCGACCTGACGTCTCGTCGTGCACGGTGTCCCCGTTACGATCTGCGTGACCGCCCAGCATCATCCCCTCCGCCGCAGCCGGACGAGCCGGTGCGTGACGGCGATCGCGCAGATTCGGCTCGTGAGTGGCGGGACAGGCGGTGAGGAGTCGGATGAACAGTCTCGGTGATGAAGTTGAGGGTGAACACCCCAAGCCGCCGGTTCGGTTGGCAGTCGCACTCGGCGTAGTCGCTCTGGTGTTCTGCGGGGCCGCCGCAGCTGTGGTCGGCGCGCTGTGGTGGGCGGCCGATCGCGCGGAGTCGGATCTGTCGGACCAGGAGATGAACTGTTGCTGGGAGGAGGGAGCGACCTCTGCCTGGATGAGCGGACAGATGGGTATCCGCTTCCCGGAACACGCCTCGGACCGGCGCGCGGGCTACAAGGTCGGGCAGCGCTACGACACGGGACTGCTTTCCTTCGTCCTGCCGAGCGCAGAAGCTCAGACCTATACGGATCAACTCGTCCCGGACGGTATCGAAATGTTGGGGAACGCGCTCGTCAAGGAAAAGGACTACCGTCCTGCGGCCGCCTTCGCCCACCTCGGACTGCGGGAGCCGGAAACGTTCTCCCACGATCTGCGGAGGACCGGCCTCTGCCCCGAGGGACTCGATACCCCTGAAGGCGCACAGCTTCAGCGCTGCATCGACCTGTTCGTGCACGAGTTCAAGCCCGGCACCACGCGCATATACATCCGGTCGACCATCGAGCCGTCCGTGACACCGCCGTCGGCGGTCGCCGAGCCGTAGGCATGCGTGACACCCACCCGTCGTGCCCCGCTCCTCACCCCCCTCCGGGTCCGGTGGCAGGACATGCGGCACCGCGCGAACGGCGCCGACGGGTGGCAGGCCGAGCCCCCGGTCCGAGAGTTCTCCCCCGTCGGCTGCGCGCCAGCCGGGCTGCCGCGGGGAGCCGGTTTACGATCGCGGCGTGCCGACGGCTATCGAGATCGTCAAGCGTCTGGTCATCGGGCGTGCCCGGCGGAGTGAGGAACTGGGTGAGACGCTGCTGCCCAAGCGGCTCGCTCTGCCGATCTTCGCATCCGACCCGCTTTCCTCCGTGGCATACGCCACCCAGGAGATCCTGCTGGTCCTCACCCTGGGAGGACTGGCCTACCTTCACTTCACCCCGTGGATCGGGGCCGCCGTCGTCGCGCTGATGACGGTGGTGGTGCTCTCCTACCGGCAGGTCGTCCACGCCTACCCGAGCGGGGGCGGATCGTACGCGGTCGCCTCGGCCAACCTGGGCCCCTCCGCAGGTCTGGTCGTCGGGGCGTCGCTGCTGGTCGACTATGTGATGACCGTGGCAGTCTCCGTTGCCTCCGGGGTCGACAACATCATCTCCGCACTGCCTTCCCTGGCCGGGTACCGCGTGCTGATGGCGCTCGGCTTCGTGGCCCTGCTCACCGCGCTGAACCTTCGGGGCCTCCGGGAGTCGGGCCGTTTGTTCGCCGCGCCCACCTATCTCTTCATCGGCGGTGTGCTGATCATGATCGGCACCGGGCTGCTGCGTTACGTGCTGGGGGACGCCCCGGTCGCCGAGAGCGCGCGGTACGGCATCACCCCGCAGACGGGCGACCAGGGCCTGGCGGGGCTCGCGCTGGTGATGCTGGTGCTCCGCGCCTTCTCCAGCGGCTGTACGGCGCTGACGGGCGTGGAGGCGATCTCCAACGGGGTGTCCGCATTCCGCAAGCCCAAGGCCCGCAACGCCGCCAACACGCTCGCTGCCATGGGAGTCATCGCCGTGGTCCTGTTCGCGGGCGTGACCACGCTCGCGATCATCACCGACGTGCACATCGCCGACGACGCGTGCCGACTGACCGGACTGACCGACTGCGCCGGCTACACCCAGCGCACCGTCATCGCACAGCTCGCCGCGGCCGTCTTCGGCGGTTCGACCAGCTTCGGCTTCTACTACATCCAGGCAGTCACGGCCCTGATCCTGATCCTGGCGGCGAACACCGCCTTCAACGGCTTCCCCCTGCTCGCCTCGATCCTCGCCCAGGACAGCTACCTTCCGCGTCAGCTGCACAACCGCGGCGACCGGCTCGTCTTCTCCAACGGCATCATCGCCCTGGCAGTCGTCGCCGGGCTCCTGCTGTACGGCTTCCGGGCCGACGTCTCCAGCCTGATCCACCTCTACATCCTCGGCGTCTTCACCTCGTTCACCCTCTCCCAGACCGGCATGGTCCGGCACTGGAACCGCGCTCTGCGCGCCGAGACCGACCATGTACAGCGCCGTCGGCATCACCTGGCCCGGGCGGTCAACTGCACCGGTGCTCTCGTCACCGGGCTGGTTCTGGTCATCGTGCTGGCCACCAAGTTCACCGAGGGGGCGTGGCTGGCCGTCGTCGCCGCGACCGTACTGTGGCTGATGATGCGGGGCATCCGTCGGCAGTACGACAGGACCTCCGCGGAACTCGCCGTGACCGATCCGCGGCAGGACAGCGTCCCGCCCACGCGGGTCCTGGCCATCGTCCTCGTCGCCAGACTCCACCGGCCGACCCTCAGAGCCCTCGCCTACGCCCGCGCCTTCCGGCCCGACCACCTCGAAGCGGTCACCGTCGCGGTCGACCAGGAGTCCCTGGCCACTCTGCGCAGGCAGTGGCACGAGTTCGACATCCAGGTGCCTCTCCGGGTGCTTCGCTCGCCGTACCGGGAGATCACCAGACCGGCGGTGGAGTACGTGCGCTCGGTCCGCCGCGACGGACCTCATGACGTGATCGCCGTCTTCATCCCGGAGTACGTCGTCGGCCACTGGTGGGAGAACCTCCTCCACAACCAGACCGCCTTCTGGCTCAAGAGCCGTCTGCTCTTCACGCCCGGTGTCACCGTGACCAGCGTCCCCTGGCAGCTCTCCTCCGCGACCGGCACCCGTCGGCCCATCGCCCGAGCCCCCGGCTCGGTCCGCCGCGGAGAGCCTCCGAACGAGGCCGGGCACCCCACGGCACACGCCTCGTCACGACCTCCGGGCACGAAATGACCGACCACGGGAGCCCACCGGCCTCCGGGCAGCGGATTCGGCCGCGGAGGATCGGGCGCCGTAACGCGTATGGAGCAGAACACGGAGCGCGCCCCGTCGAGCTGAGAAAAAATTGGGCCATGACAAACGCCCCGATAGTCATCCACTCACCGAGCCCGTCGGGGGGACGGCTCGTCACGGTGCACATCAACGGTCGCGAAGAACGCCTCGGGATCGCGCACAGCGACCAGGAACTCATCGCCTTCCTCGCTGACGCGGGACTCGAGGACCCCGAGCGGGTCCTGGACAGCCGGGCCCTCATCACCTGGGAGGGCACCGCGGCCCACCGGTACACAGCGGCCTGAGCCGACCGGTCCGCGGTGGCGGAGGAAGGAGGCCGGACGCACTGCCGGTCGGTCCCCCGACGCCCCGGGGCCGAGGGGGCGTGGGGGCCTCGGGTGGGTCGGGCGCGGTCGACGACGTCGGGGGAAGCTGCGGGGCGGACCGCAGCAGACGGTGCGGCGGAATTCCGCCCGATGCCAAAGCGCACCGAAGGTACCGCGTCGTGGATGACGACGCCGGAGGGGGAATCTGCGCGCAGCGCGCGTAAGCCTGCCCCCGCGGGCTGGACGCCTCGCCCAGGGACTTCGGTGGGCTGCCCGTCCGGGGCGGACGCAGCTTCTGCCGGGGCCCGGCGCCTCGACGTCCGTGGCGGCCGACATCAGGTTGCCGTGGGAGTGGCTGACCCCGCCGCCAGGGGATCCGCGATCCTCGATGCGCGGATCTGACACCACGGCACCGCTCTACGCCGTTTCAGCACATATCTCGGCGCCGAAGCCGAGAACACGCGCGGCCGGTGGCCGGCTCGGGCCTTCGCGCCACCCGGTGCCACGAGGGACGTGCGTCGGGTCCACGGCAGGAGTGCAGTGCGAGTAGCGCGGAGGCGCCGGTCGCGACCATCACCGGCGTGGCATCGGCGCTGTTCCGCGACGTGTGTGCGAGCACGCCGAGAGGGCGCACCGGAAGGGCGCGAACTCGCGCAATTCACCGCGTAATACACGGGCGCCACCCCCGCGATGGACAGCTCTGACGCATCGCAGCCGAATGCTTGATTTTGTTCGTAACACCGTTCTTTCGAGCATCTATTGACACGCAACTGGCGTCACGGCCAGAGTCGTCCCCGCCAGTGCTGCCGGTCACGTATCGAGGAGTGTCTCGCCATGCCCGAAATTCCTGCCCTCTCACGCCGTTCGATGCTCGGAGGAACACTGGCCACGGGAGCCGTCGCGGCCGGCCTCGGCTCGGCCACCGGTGCGGCCGCGGCCACGAGCGGCGCGCCGTCGGCAGCGGGGGCGGAAGCCGCGGCCCCGGGCCGCCGTCCCGGCCAGAAGTCGATGATCAACGTGCCGTTCGAGGCGTACAGAACGGTCCGGGTCGGTGTGATCGGGCTCGGCAACCGGGGTTCCGGCATGACCACGGGGTGGTCCGTCATCCCCGGCTGTGTCGTCACGGCCGTCTGCGACATCCGCGCCGACCGCGCAGGGCGCACGGCCGACGGCCTGGTGGCCGACGGCAAGCCCCGCCCCGCGGAGTACGGCGGATCGGCGGACGCGTACGCCAAGATGCTGCGACGCGACGACATCGACCTCGTCTACATCGCCACGCCCTGGGAATTCCACTACGAACAGGGCAAGGCCGCACTCCTGGCCGGGAAGCACGTCGTCGTCGAGCTGCCCATCGCGACCGAGGTCAACGAACTGTGGGATCTCGTGGACACCTCGGAGCGCACCCGCAGGAACCTGATGCTGTCGGAGAACTGCAGCTACGGCCGTAACGAGCTGGCCATGCTCAAGATGGCACACGAGGGCCTGTTCGGTGACGTCACCAACGGTCACGGCGGCTACCTGCACGACCTGCGTGAACTGCTCTTCTCCGACACGTACTACACCGACGCGTGGCGCCGGCGCTGGCACACCCGCAGCACCGCCTCCTTCTACGCCATGCACGGCCTCGCGCCGATCGCCGCCGCCATGGACATCAACCGTGGCGACCGCATGACGACACTGAAGGCCACCGCGACCGCGCCGAAGGGGCTCGCCGACTACCGGGAGCGATTCGTCCCCAAGTCGCACCCCTCGTGGCGCGAGACCTACATCAACGGCGACCTGGTCAGCTGTGCGATAGAGACGGCCAAGGGCAGGACCATCAGGGCCGAGCACGACGTCAGCTCGCCCCGCCCCTACAGCCGCATCAACTCGCTCGCCGGCAGCCGCGGCATCTTCGAGGACTACGCGGGTACGTCGGCGACCGGCGGACGCATCTACGTCGAGCCCGACCACAGCGGTCACTCCTGGCGTGACTTCGACGCGTACCGCAAGGAGTTCGACCACTGGCTGTGGAAGGAGCTCGGCGACGAGGCCGAGAACGGCGGCCACGGCGGCATGGACTACATCCTGCAGTGGCGGACGGTGCAGCTCATGCGCGCGGGGCTGGTCCCCGACATCGACGTGTACGACTCTGCCTCCTGGTGCGCACCGGTCCCCCTCAGTGTCATGTCCCTGGAAAAGGACGGCCGTCCGGTCGCCGTCCCGGACTTCACCCGGGGCAGCTGGGTCAACCTCCGCTCCGGCCTCGACTCCCGCAGCACGGACATGCCCCCGGTCTCCTGACCCGGCGGCCCGGACCACCGGTCGCTCAGCCGCTCAGCCGCTTTGTCACCCGAAGGAGCAAGCAATGAGATCAGTACGACGCATCGGCCGGCTCAGATCCCTGGCGGTGGCGGTCACGGCGGCCGGGGCGACCGCCCTTCTCCCCGTCCAGGCGACGGCCGCCTCCGCCGAGATCCCGACCGAGGCCGCCGCCACCGAGGCCGCCGCCACCGAAGTGAACATCTCCCCCGTGGACCTCGACGGGCCGGCCATCTCCACCGTGAAGGTGACCGTCAAGAACACCGGTCCCCAGCGGCTCCGTTCACTCCAGGTCGCGTTCGCCGGGCCGACGGGCTGGGCCGTCCAGCCTGCCGTGCTCAGTGTGAACGGCTCATTCGCGAGCGGCGCCTCGGCCGACGCGTCGTTCCGGATCCAGGTCCCGGAGAAGCGCCCCGGCTTCGTCATCCGTACGTTCACGGCGACCGCGACCTACAAGGGCGGGGACGGCCGGGGCACGGCAACCGGCACCCGCACCGAACGCTCCGGGTCACCGCTGGCGAACCTGGCCGCGGCGTACAACAACGTGGCCGTCACCGACGAGTCCGACACCGGGCCGGGTGACTACGACGGCGAGGGCAACAGCTTCTCGGCACAGAAGCTGGCGGCGGTCGGTCTGACCCGCGGGACGAGGGTCGAAGCCCTGGGCGCCGAGCTGACCTGGCCCGACGTCGCAGCCGGCACCAAGGACAACGTGGCGGCCTCGGGGCAGGCGGTGAAGCTCTCGGGGAAGGGCAGCGCACTCGTCTTCCTCGGCTCGGGCGTCACGAGCGGCGCGACGGGCAAAGCCGGCGTCCACTACACCGACGGGTCGTCCAGCACCGGGACGTTCGGCTTTCCCAACTGGTCCTTCGACCCGGCCGACGCACACGGAGCGACGTTGGTGAAGTCGACCGACGGGCGCAACCGCCCGGACGGATACGGCAACGCCACCGTGAAGTACCGGGTCTTCGCCAACTCGATCCCGCTCGACCCGGACAGGACGGTCGACTTCGTGGTGCTGCCGGCGAACGCCGGCCTCCATGTCTTCGACATGGCGACGGCGCCGTGACGGCGTAGCTGCTGTCTTGACCGCTGCGGCGGTGCGGCGCAGTCAGCCGCACCGCCGCAGCGGCTACGGTCGCCGGACCCTCCCCGTTCCCGTACGACGCAGACGCGTCAGCTGTCGGCCAGGGTCCGGCGCAGAAGGGGCAGCAGCCGGTCCCAGTGGCGCTGCAGGGCGAAGGGGTTGAAGGCGTCGGTGTCCGACATGGTGTACCCGTGGACGGTGCCCGGGTAGATCTCGGAGATGTGGTCGACACCGGCGGCATCCAGGGCCTGGTCGAGTTCTCCGGCGGAATCGGACGTCATGTCGCCCTCGGCGAGGCCGAGGTGGACCCGGGCGGTGAGCTCGGGGAAGAGACGGTGCGGGCTGTCGGCCGCGTCGGTGACGAGAGAGGCCGGGTGGAATCCGGCGACGGCTGCCACCTGGCCGGGGTGAGCCGCCGCGGTGCGGATCGCCAGGGCGGCGCCCATGCAGTAGCCGATCGTGGCGACGGGCCCATCGCCGACCTCGGGCCGGGTGGTGAGGAAGCGGAGATAGGCGTCGGCGTCGCGCAGGACACGTTCGGTGGTATGCGCCTCGACGAAGGGCATCAGCCGGTCGACCACCGCAGGCCGGACCTCGTGCCCGATGTGCTCGGGAAGCTCGACGACAGGTGCCGGGCCGTGCCGGTAGTAGAGGTTGGGGACGAGTACGTAGTACCCGTGCTCGGCCAGCTCGCGGGCCCGCCTCTCCAACTCGGGCCTCACACCGAAGATGTCGGTGTACAGGAGGACCCCGGGGCGCCGTTCGCCGTGGTCGGGGCAGGCGGCGAAGGCGTCGGCCCAGCCGTCCGCGGTGGGGATCTGCACTGTCCTGATGGGCAAGATCTTCCTTCCTTGGAGTTCACTCCAACAACGTTAGCCGGGCTAACGTTTTTGGCGCGAGTGAACCTATACCGTTAGTCCGACTAACGCAACGGCTAGCATGGGTGCCATGACCGGGGCCGAAGGAAGAGACATACTCGACGAGGGCGCACGCAAGACGCCCGACCGGCTCAGCCGGCGGGCGAGTCGGCTTCTGTCGCAGCTGACCGTGAGGTCGGACCGGTTGATCACAGAGGGGCTCGCTCGGGCCGATGCCCGAAAGTGGCACTACGCCGTGCTCGCCTCACTCCAGGATCACGGGCCGGGCAGCCAGGCGGAGCTGAGCGGGCGCTCCGGCATCTACCGCAGCGACATCGTCGGGGTGCTGAACGAACTGTCCGAGCGTGATCTCATCGAGCGGGCGCCAGATCCCACCGACAGGCGTCGCAACATCATCACGATCTCCGACCGGGGTAGCCGCCACCTTCGCCTGCTCGACAAGGTCCTGGACGACCTCCACGACGAACTGCTCGCGCCGCTGGGTCCGGATGAGCGCGACCGGTTCGTACAGGTGCTCACCCGATTGCTGGACCACCACACCCGGATCTCCTGAGCCTCGAAGCGGCAGGACGCACCCGCAGGCCGGGCAACCGGGTCAGGGTACGTCCACCGGTTGCCCGGATGAACCCAGAACACGCCCGAGCGCATCCGCCGTCGCCTCGATCTCCGCCGCGTGGAACGCGCCCATGTGGCCGATGCGCACCGTGTTCTCCTTCCACGCGCTGCGCCCCAGGGCGACGAGGATCCCGTGGTCCCGTTCGAGCGTCCGGCGCACGCCGGACGCCCCTACGCCGTCGGGCAGGTGCACGGCCGTGACAGTGGGGGACGCGCACCAGGCGTCGGCGGCCGGTGTCATTCCCCGGTCGAGGAGCGACTTCCGCAAGGTGGCGGCTGTGGCACGGTGGCGGTCGAAGACGTGCTCCGGGCCTTCCGCCCGCAGCATGCCGACCGCCGCCAGGAGGCCCTGCAGTACCGTCACCGCCGGTGTGTAGGTGGTCGTGCCCTCCTCCACGGCCGCCGCCATGCGCGGGAAGTCGAAGTAGTAGCGTGGCTGTCCGCCCTCGTGGGCGACTCGCAGCGCCCTGCGGCTCGTCGCGATCAGGCTGAGGCCGGGCTGCGCCATCAGCGCCTTCTGGGTGACGGTGACAGCGACGTCGACACCCCAGTCGTCCATGTCGAAGCGCGCCGCGCCGACGCTGGAGACGCCGTCGACGAGGATCAGCGCGTCGCTCGACTCCCTTACGGCCAGGCATATGTCGCGCAGCGGGGCGAGGACTCCGGTCGACGTCTCGTTGTGGGTGAGCAGGACCGCCCGCACCGGGCCGGCCGCGCGCAGCGCTCCCAGCACGTCCGCCGCCGTCGGAGCGGTGCCCCAGGGGACCTGGTGAACGACGACGTCGGCACCGTAGCACCGGGCGATCTCGGCGAACCGGTCCCCGAAGTGGCCGGCCGACACGGCCAGCACGCGGTCACCGGGGGCCACGCAGTTGACGACGGCCGCCTCCATCCCGCCGGTGCCCGAGCAGGTGAACGGCAGGATGGGCGCACGGGTGCCGAAGAACGGGCGCAACCCGTCCAGCACTTCGGGCAGCAGCGCCCGGAACGCGTCGGAGCGGTGGCTGATGACCCCGTGGGCCGATGCCTCGGCGACTCGCGCCGGCACCGGCAGGGGGCCACTCGTGCGTACGTTGTTCACAACGGCAGGCTCCGGTTCCGCGCGGTTCACAGGTGGGCTGCCAGGTAGTCGGGAGCGTCGGCGGGGACCTGGACGGGCGTGTTGGACGACCTGGAGGACGACATGGCCTCCTGGAACAGGACGGGGACGTCGGCCCGTCGCACGCCGTAGGCCCCCAGCGTGTCGGGAAAGCCCGCGGCGGTGATCAGCGACCGAAGTGCCTGCCCCAGCCGGTCGGGTGAGTCGACCCCGAGGAAACCGGCCATCTTCCGCAGCCGTGCGCGGACGAACGGAGCGCCTCGCGGGTCCTGACACGCCGTCGCATCGGCCAGCGCGGACTCGCTCAGCGGGAACAGCCACGACAGACTCAGCACACAGGCAAGCCCGTGGGGGACGCCGAAGTGAACCGTCAGCGGGTAGGCGAAGGCATGCCCCACGGTGGTGCGCGTGAGGTCGATGGCCTGCCCCGCCTCGGTCGACAGAGTGCTCAGTACCTGCCGGTCGGATTCGCTGAACCCTCCCTCGGCACGGCGCAGCACGTCGGCGATCCCTACGGCCGCGGTCGCGGCCAGCTCACGTGACCGCGGTGTCGACCGGATCGACCAGTACGACTCCAGCGCGTGCGCGAGGGCGTCTAACGCACAGCTCGCGCTCACCTCCCACGGGCAGGAGTGCGTGAGCTCAGGGTCGACGAGGGCCACTGTCGCGCGCGCCGCCGCCAGGTCCAGCGACTGCTTGAGACCGTCGACGAAGACCGTGGCGAACTGGGTGACCTCACTGCCGGTCCCGGCCGTCGTGGGGATCAGCACCAGCGGCGTGTGGGCCGCGGCCCGGACGGGCGCGCGGGCGGCCAGCACGGCCCGTGCCCGGACGCGGTCGGCCGGCAGCAGCCGGATCAACTTGGCGGCGTCCATGGCCGAGCCACCGCCGATCCCCACGATCAGCTCGGGCTGCTGCGCCTCGCGCACCGCACAGCCCCTGATCACGTCGTCGAGGTCCGGATTCGGGCTGAAATCGGTGAACACACGCACATCGGGCGCGTCGATGCGGCTGAGGAACGACGTGCGGCTCAGGGCTCCGGCGCTGGCGACGACGAGCACCCGGCGAGCACCGAACGCCCGCAGTTCACGTTCGAAGGCATCGCTGGAACCCGGCCCCGTGACCAGCCGGGTGGGCGGGGCGTCGCATTCCTCGTCGAGGGTCAGCAGGTCAACGGCCATACGAGCTCCGCTTGAGGGTGAGCGATTCGCTGAACGTGCAGCGCAGCTCGAAGGGCGAGTGCCCGGACGTCACCCGGGGCGGGGTCTGGCCCGGACCGTCCAGGCCGATGCGCGCGACCACCAGGTGCGGTCCGGCGGTGTCCGAGATGTCCCGCATCGCGGCGTCGAGTCCGTCGGCCGTGTTCACCGTGCGCGCCGTCCGGTAGCCCACGGAACGGCCGAAGGCGTCCCAGTCCACCGTCGCCATGGTGCTCTGGGCGCCGGTCGACTCGTACGCCCCGTTGTCGAGGACGACGTGCGTGAGATTGGGCGGGGCGGCGGCGCCGGCCACGGCGGAGGAGCCCAGGTGCATGAGGGCCGCCCCGTCGCCGTCGATGACGACCGTGCGCAGATCGGGGTCGGCCAGGGCACTGCCGACGCCGAGGCTCAGAGCGTGACCCATGGAGCCCTGCATGTAGAAGTTGTCCGGCCGGTGCGCGACCGAGTACAACTCGCGGCTGATGAACCCCGTCGTCGCGTACACGGCCGCGTCACCGAGGTGCGGGGCGAGCGCGCTGAGCGCCTGTCTGCGGCCGAACGGGGCGGCGGCGGAGCGCACCGTCCCGGCGTCCACACCCACGGTGTTCTTGGGGACGAGGACGAAGGCCGGGCGGCCCTCGGCACGGCTGTGCTCCACCTGGTCGAGGACGTCCACGAGACCGTCGGGGGTGGGCGGGAGCGTCCACCGGTCGATGCCGAGGGCATCGAGCAGGCCGTGCTGGGACGCCCCCATGACGGCGTGCTGCGGCTCGTCGGCCTCCGGGTCCGGCCACCCGCGCAGGCTCATGAAGACCAGCGCGGGCACGCGGAAGGTCATGACGAGGGAGGTGAGCGGGTTGAGCAGGTTACCGAACCCGGAGTTCTGCAACATGACGGCCGACCGCGTGCCCGCCAGCTCCGCGCCGGTGGCCATGGCGAGCGCGGCCCCCTCGTTGGCGGCGGCCACGTAGCGGCCGCGGCCGCCCTGCCCCAGCAGGCTGATGGGCCCCTGGAAGAAGGAGCACGGCACGCCCGTGTAGAACTCCACGGAACGGCGGGCCAGTTCGTCGCAGAAGAAGGTCGGTTCGATCATGATTCGAGCGCGTTCCACGTGTCGACGTCCGTAAGGCGGAAGATCTCCTTCACCGGGGCGATGACGTCCTCGCTCGACGCCGAGTCCCCCGTCAGCCGGATCTCCAGCAGTACGTCCCGGACCGCCTGGACCGCGGCCCGCAGCCCCTGGTTGGCGTAGATGACCAACGACGCACCGGCCCGCGACGCCTCCTCGGTCTTCCACCGGTAATAGGTCGTGGGCACCACGACCACAGGGGTCCGCCGCTGCCAGTGCTCCAGGAACTCCTTTATCTCGTGCGGCTCCTGGGACTTGGAGTGGATCAGGATCGCGTCGGCGCCCGCGTCCGCGTACAGGTGGGCGCGGTTCAGCGCGTCCTCCATACCCGTACCGGCGATGAGGGCCTCGACCCGCGCCACGATCACGAACTCCGGGTTGCGCTGCGCCTCCTTGGCGACGCGGATGCGGGCGGCGAACTCCACCGGGTCCTCCAGCGTCTGGCCGACTGCCAGGAAGCTGTTCTTCTTCGGGAAGACCTTGTCCTCCAGGCAGATACCGGCGACACCGGCCGCCTCGTACCGCTGCACCGTGTACGCGATGTTCAGCCGGTTGCCGAACCCGGTGTCGCAGTCGGCCAGCACGGGCAGTGACGTCGACTGCACCATCCAGGCGGCTGCCTGCAGGTAGTCGGTCATCGTCAACAGGCTCATGTCGGGCAGCGCCCGGCTGGCCGAGGTCTCGAAGCTCGACGCCCAGACGACGTCGTACCCGGCTTCCTCCACCAGGCGGGCGGTCAGCCCGTCGTGCGCGCCGGCGGCCCGCGCCGCCTGCGGCGCTGCCAGGAGTTCCCTCAGGCGTGCGGATGTTGTGGTCATTCCAGTCCTCCGATGGACTCCAGGGGCTGCATATCCAGGGACACGGCGATGTCGCCGAGGTCCGCCACGACGGCGGGGCGCAGCGGAATGCCGTGCGCCCGCCGCTCGTCGGCCCGCTCGTATTCCTTCTCGCCCGGGATGAAGATGCGGTCCTGGCCCTCCGCCTTCTTCGCGTTGCGCAGCTCGTCGAACATGGCCGTTGTCTCGGCGCGGAAGGAGTCGAGGTCGATGAAGGCCTCGGCCCGGGCGCAGATCACCATGTGACCGAGCCCCGCCCCCTCGGGCCCGTACACGTGCCGGCCCCAGCTGGCCCCGGCCAGGGGGCCGCACAGGAGATCGGCGAGGAGACCCAGGCCGTAGCCCTTGTGCCCGCCGTGGTCCTCCCCGGCGCCGCCCAGCGGGAGCAGGGCGTACCCCTCCCGTGCTTTGAGTCCCTTGACCAGACTGGGGATGTCCGTCTCGGTACGGCCCTGGGGGTCGACGGCCCACCCCGGCAGCATCGGCCGCTCCTCGCGCTCCAGACGCTCCAGCTTTCCCCGCGGGACCGCGCTGGTCGCCGCGTCGTACAGGTAGGGCCGGGTCGGATGCGTGGGCAGAGCGAACGCGAGCGGATTCGTCCCGAACATGGGCTCCGCACCGTGCGTCGGCGCGACCTGCGGGGAGGCGTTGGTTGTGACGATGGTGAGCATGCCCTGTCGGGCCCCCTGCGCCGCGTAGTGGCCCGCGATGCCGAAGTGGTTGGAGCGCCGGACCGTGACCATCGCTATGGCGGTGTCCTGCGCCTTGCGCACCGCGAGATCGAGGGCGTGCAGCATCGCGGGCTGCCCCAGCCCGTTGCCCGCGTCGACGACCGCGCCGGCCGGGAAGTCGGACACCACGGTGGGTGTGGCGTCCGCCGCGATGGTGCCCTTGCGGATGCCCTCGACGTAGCGGCGCAGTCGGGCCACGCCGTGACTGTCGACCCCGTTCAGGTCGGCGGCGACCAGCACGCGCGCGACCTGGTCGGCGTCCTCGGGGCGGGCCCCGGCACGGCACATCGCCTCACGGACGAAATCGTGCAGACTCTCGTGGCTTGTCCTCATCAATTCACCTCACGGCTTCGCGTCTGGTGCGGTATTGCGGCTCGGCCCGCGTCTGCGAGCGCGAGGGCGGTGGTCTCGGGCCGGTCCGGCGCGCATTCAGGGGGGAGCACCAGACAGCGCGTGCCCGCCGGGAGTTCCTCGGGGGCGAGCAGGGTGCTCCCGGTGACCACCACGCAGGGAACGCCGTGCCGGGCAGCGAGCCGGGAGACGGCCAACGGCAGTTTGCCGTCCAGTGATCCGGCGTCGACCCGGCCCTCGGCCGTGATGACGAAGTCCGCGTCGGCGATCAGTTCGGGTACGCCGGCCAGGTCGAGCAAGCGGTCGCTGCCGGACTCCGCGCGGGCCCCGAAGACACTGAGCCCGGCCGGGGTGCCGCCCCCGGCTCCGTACCACGGCAGGTCCAGGAGATCCGGCCGGTCGGGGCGGACGGCTCGGGCCAAGCGGCCGAGCATCTCGCTGAACGCACCGACCTCCTGGGCGGCGATGCCCTTCTGCGGGCCGAAGCGCACCACGTTCTCCCGCAGCGGTGTGTGCACATCGCTCAGCACGCGCAGCCGCGCGCCCCGCAGCAGCGGATCGGCGTGGCGGGTGTCGGCGCCGACGACGTTCCGCAGCGCATCGGGGTACGCGTCGAGCACACGGCCGTCGTCGGCGTGGAACTCCACCCCGAGTGCGCCTAGCGCCCCGGCCCCCATGTCGAGGGTGGCGCTGCCGCCCGCCCCGACGACCACGGTACGGGCACCGGCGTGCAGCGCGTGGCGGATCAGCTGGCCCGTACCGCGGGTGGTGGCCCGCAGCGGGTCGCGTCGTGCGTCGGGTACGTGGCGCAGCCCGCTGGCCTCGGCCATCTCGATGAACGCGGTGCCGTCGGCGCCCAGTGCGTAGGTGGCACGAACGGTGCCGCCCAGCGGTCCGGCGACGTCGACAGGGACCTCCCGGCTCGCGGAGTGCCGCAGCCAGTGCCCGAGGCTGCCGTCGCCGCCGTCGGCCGCGGGCAGGACGTCGAGCGTCGCGGACGGGTGGGCGGCGCGCACGCCGCGTGCCAGTGCCTCGGCGACCGTGGCGGCCGTGAGGCTGCCACGCAGACAGTTGGGGACGATGAGAACGCGCACGGTCTCGCTCTTTCAGATTCGCCGGAAGGTGACGGGGGGTGCTCAGGCCGGTCGGCGGATCCAGGTGCGGAACAGCAGACGGGACCGGTCACCGTCGCCGTGGTCGGTGAACTCGGTGCGGCCGTGCAGAAGCCGCTTGTTGTTGAACACGGCGAGTTCACCGGGCTGTTGACGGTCCTGGCTGATCAGGGCCGGGTCCGCGAGCAACGCGTCGAGCGCGTCGAGGGCGGCGACCTGAGCCGCGGTGAGGTCGGGGACATCGGGGCGGGCGTGGCCGACCTCGATGTACTGCCTGAGGTAGGTGACACCGAGCGGGTCGCCCGGCACGTCACCGTCCGCGAACAGGACGGGCTTGAGTGTGGTGGGCGGCTCGCCCGGCGCCTCGTCCCCACGGCGGTCGAAGTGGAAGGGCTGCCGCAGCACGTCAAGCACCTCGGGCCGATCCTTCAGCTCACGTACGACGTCGCGTACGTGGACGAGCTGGAGCGCCCCGCCCAGGGCGGCCTGGTGCACGCACAGGAGCGTGAAGTAGTCCGGCACGGGGAGGGGCGCCTCGGCGCCGTCCGTGTGGAGGCTGCCCCCGAAGCGGGAGTCGGAGTAGCGGGTCGTGCGGCCCTCACCGATGCGGGTGCCCCGGTCCCGCACCTCGCGGAGCAGTTCGCCCGAGGCGTTCTGCGGCATGAGCTCACCGAACAGGCGGGATCCGGCCAGGAAGGCGCGGCGCAGTGCCTCCTCGTCGTCCGCGAGGCACTCGAAACCACCGAGCACCAGGATGCCGGGGCCGTCGTGCACATCGCGGGCGACGGCCTCCGCCACCTCTTCGCGCAGTTCGTCGGGGAGGTGGCTGGGGCCCTCGTCCTCGGGGTGGGCGAGCAGGCGGACGGACTCTTCACTCAGCTCGATCTTCACGCGGTCGAACGGGCGCAACGCGGTGTTCCCTTCATCATTGGCCTCGAGGAGTCAGGCCGGCCGAGCGGGCGGGCCTGTCGTGGACTCACGCGGCGGCCAGGGTGGACAGCACCGTGTCGCGCACGGACTCGTCGAGCATGTCGACGTTGGCACGGAAGCAACGGGCGCCGCCCACCAGACTCGTGGCCTGTGCGCGCATGTGCTCGTAGGTGCGGGTGTAGCGGTCCAGGTCGTTGCCGCAGTGCGTGTACAGGTCGTCCTTGAGGCCGTACATCGTGACCGCGGAGGAGAACTGGTCCAGGAACGCGGTCGCGGCCTGATCGGCAACGGGTTCCAGGCCCTGCGGGCGCCGCGGGTCGAAGTCCGCGATCACGATGTTGCGGATCGTGGCCTGCTTCACCGTGCGGCCCTCGAAGAGCTCATAGGGACTGGCGACGTAGTCACCGCTCTCGATGTGCGGGGTCAGATTCCGCCGCTCGATGATGTCGCGGAAGCAGTCGTCGGAACGGACCCGCATCGCGGAGTGCACTCCGTGGGCGACGCCGTCCTTGACGAGGGTGTGGGTGTTCGCAAGGAAGCTCGCGCCGCCGGCGCACGCCTGTGCCAGGAAGACCGTCTTGCCGCCTCCCTGACGGCCCAGCAGCAGCGTGCCCGTGCCGTCGCCCTGGGCGAATCCGGCTGCCTTGAGGTGCACGAAGCCGTGGTCGGCGGCGTGCATCGTGAGGATGTGCTTCACGAAGTACGGCCAGACGGTTTTCTCCAGGCGGCGGCCGAACACGTGGAAGCGGTTGCCGCGCGTGATCAGGTAGGCGGGGTCCCCGAAGAAGTGCACGAGGTAGAACCCGGTCCTGAACCGCTTGGACCGGAAGGTCCGGTCGGCCGCGGCCGCGAGGAGGGAGACGTCGTAGTCGTCCCGGTCCAGATCCACGCAGACGATCTCGTAGTCGGCCGCGGCGTCCGCCTCCGCGAAGTCGGCGAAGTACGAGAAGCCCGGGAAGTCCTCCATGTTGCTCATCAGACGGACCCGGACCGCGTTGAGGTCCAGGACGGCCGAGGAGCGGACGGTGACGTCCCGGCCCGCGAACGCGTCGGCCGGCACGACCGACTCGGCGACGGTGACCGTGGGCGTGCTCATCAGGCCTCCTTCTGGCGCAGGGCGATCCGGGTGCGCTTCAGGGCACGTGGCCACTCGTCCTCGGGAAGCGTCAGATGCCGCAGATCGGCGAGCCCGGGGTCACCGCGCATGATGAAGCACTCGGCTCCCTGCCGGGCGCACGCGACGAGCGCGTCGAGCTTGCCCTGCATCGCGCCGGAGGCGTCCCACTCGCTCTCCTTCCACACGTAGCGGTAGGCGTCTTCGGGGTGGTGCGCGTCGACGAGTTCCAGTACGTCGTCGCTGCCGGGGCCGCCGGTCAGTACCCCCGGGACGTCGGTGAGGGTGACGACGCGGGGAGCGGCGCCGAGCGCCCGGACCAGTACCTCCGGGGTCCGGTCGCTGGAGAAGGCCTCCAGTGACCCGTCCGGACGCAGCAGGCAGTCGCCGGACAGGACCGGCAGCACACCGGCGGCCAGCAATGCCCTGAGGGGCTCCTCGGCGACCGCGACGCCGTGCGGGTGCGTGGGGTCGACCGTGCTGAACGCCCCCAGTTGCAGCGGCAGTGCGCGCACCCCCATGTCGGTCAGCGCGCTCACCCACCGCCAGCGGACGCCCGAGGTGGCCTGCACGAACGGCAGCGGCGCGAACGGGTCCTCCGGGTCGAGTCCGCGCAGCGCCCCGTGGCCGAACGCTCCTCCGCCGGTGACCAGGACGATCCGGCCGGGGTAGGCACGGGCCAGGTCGGCGACGAGTGCGGCGTACGAGGCGAAGACCTTCTCGTCGAGGCTGCCGGGGCGGCTCTTGTCGGAGAAGAGGCTGCCGCCGATCTTCAGTACGAGGCTGCCGGGAGGCTGGGCGGTGCGCGTCAAGAGATGTTCCTTCCCCTTCGGGGCTTGCACGGGGGTCCGGTCGGCGGTGGTCATACCAGTTCCAGCGTGCCGAGCCGTCGGCTCAGCCGTTCGGAGCGGGCGAGCACCACCAGGGCGATGCCGAAGTACACCGCCGCCAGCACGAGTTCGGCGCCCGCCGACTGCACCGGCGAGTACGGGCGCCCGGCCACGGCGTCCTGCGCCATGGCGATGGCGTGTGCCATCGGGATCACCTGGGACAGGCCCTGCACCCAGCCGGGCAGCAGGGTGAGCGGGATCGCCGCACCGGTGGCGATGAGGAGGACCAGGTGAGCGGCGTTGGTGACGAAGTACATGTCGCGGAAACGGAGTCCGAGTGCGCCGATGATCAGCCCCAGACCCGCGCAGGACGTCGACGCGCACACGGCCGCCACGGCGATGGGCAACAGGATCGAGGGAGTGAGCGACAGGCCCAGGAACGCCCAGCCGCCGGACACTCCGAGGACCGCGACCAGCACTCCGTTGAGCGAGGTGGGGATCAGCCGTCCCAGCATGATCCAGAAACGGCCCGCAGGAGTGATCAGGAGGTGGGCCAGCGTCCCGAAGGCCCGCTCGTTGGCGACCGCCTGCGACGCGCCGTAGATGCCGGCCATCGCGGACGCCTGGATCGCCGTGCCCACGACGTAGAAGTCCGGGTCCTGGGCGCCGCTGTAGCGGCCCAGCAGGGAGAACGTCACGATCTGGAAGAAGGGTGACGCGATCATCATCACGAAGAACAACGGGGGCGACAGGAAGGTGATCAGGGCACGGTAGGAGAGGGCACCCCCCACCACTGTGACCCGCAGGCCGGCGACGAGCCTGCGCGCGGCGCTCATGCGGACGCTCCTCATATCAGGTTCAGGGTGGCGCGTCGGCGCACGGCGTCGTGCACCGTACGCAGGAAGAACAGGGCGAGCCCGAGGCAGGCCAGGCCGGTCACCGCGCACCACAGGATCTCCCGGCCCGGCGTGCCGGTTCCCGACATGGCGTGCCCGAGGGCACGGCCCGCCCAGGTCAGCGACAGGCCCTCGCTGAGCGGCCGGCACCACTGCGGCAGGAAGGCCACGGGAACCATCAGGCCGGAGAGGACCCAGACGGGGTACTCCAGCAGGTTCGTCAGGACCAGTGAGTTGCGGTACAGGATGAACGCGTTGGCCATGAGGAAGCCGAGACAGGCGTTGGCCAGTACGGCCACGACCAGGGCGGCGGCGAAGACGCCGGGCCGCGCGGGCACCACCGGGGTGTCGAACACGAGCCCGCCCAGCAGGAGCGTCACCGCCATGGAGATGACGCCCATGAGGGCGGTGGCCAGGCTGATGGCAAGGATGTTGACGGCCAGCGGGGTCGGCGCGACCACCACGGGCTCCAGGGTGCCGAAGCGGCGTTCCCGGCTCAGCCCACCGCCGGAGCCGAAGAGAGTGGACGTCCACATCCCCATCAGACCGGCCTGCACGGCCACGCCGGCCAGGGCGTCCGCGTCCTGGCGGTGCCCGACCATGACGAACTGGATCAGGGCGAAGGCCAGCGGCTGGACGAACACCGCGATGACGTAGAACTTGTACTGGAGCAGCATGCGCAGCTGAAAGACCCCGCACACCAGCAGAGTCCGCAGGTACAGAGTGCGGGCGCGTGTCCCGGTCGTTGTCACCGGGTGGCTCCGGCGGTGTCCGCCGGCTGGGACACGAGTGCGACGTAGGCGTCCTCGAGGGTCGGCTCGCGGGTGTCGACCCGCGTGATGAACCCGGGGCCGAGGATGCGCAGGAGATCCGGGACCATGGAGGCGGTGTCCTCGCACTGGACCTCGAGGACGTGCGAGGTGGGCGTGGACGTCACGGTGAGGTCGAGCACGCCGGGCAGGGCCCGCACCTCGTCGAGTGCCGCCGCGGGGACGTCACGGACCTCGACCGTCGCCACCGTGCGGTCGCCGACGCCCTTCTTGAGCGTGCCAGGGGTGTCGAGTGCGACGAGCCGCCCCTGCGCGATGACCGCGATGCGGTCGCACAACTCGTCGGCCTCGTACATGTAGTGCGTGGTGAGCAGGACGGTCGTGCCCTGGCCGGTCAGAGTCCCGATGGTGCTACGCAGATCCCTGGACGCCTCGGGATCCAGCCCGATGGTCGGTTCGTCCAGGAAGAGCACGCTCGGTTCGTTCAGCAGGCCTCGGGCGATGTGCAGCCGCTGGCGCATGCCGCGCGAGAACCCTTCCACGCGGTCGTCGGCCCGGTCGGCCAGGTCGACGGTCTCCAGGAGCTGGGCGAGGCGCAGGCGCTGGGCACGCCCGGTGATGCCGTGGAGTTCGGCGAAGTAGCGCAGGTTGTCGCGAGCGGAGAGCCGTTCGTACAGGCCCTTGTCCCCGCCGGCCACATAGCCGATCCGGCGGCGGATCTCCGTGGGGTGGCTGACCACGTCGTGGCCCAGGACGGTGGCCCGCCCGCTGGTCGGAAGCAGCAGAGTCGAGAGGATCTTGATCGTCGTGGACTTCCCGGCCCCGTTGGGACCCAGCAGCCCGAAGAGCTCGCCCTCGCCGATGTCGAACGAAACGCCTTTCACAGCCTGACGGTCGGTTCTTCCGTTCCGCCGGAAACGAAATTTCGAGGCGCCGGTGGTATAGGTGCGTGTGAGGTCTTCCACCTCTACTGCGGCCACGATACCTCCATTCGAATCGCTCTCCTGCCTCCTGCCACGGCCATCGTGGACAAAAGGCGGTGGTGCCCGGCCTGCAGATAACTGCGGCCGGGCACACCGTTACTTGGTGCAGCTGGTTCAGCCGGCCTTCACGGTCTTGACCGTGGACGACTTGACGATGATCTTGAACATTTTCAGCACCCCCCTCCCATGTGCGACGGGTTACTCGGAAATCCCGTCGAATGCGCCTTGCGGCACACACGACGGAAACCTGTGCAGGCAGCCGCTAATGATGAATGAGGCCTTGGCCGTCGAACTGCTCGATGGCGTCGAGGATCTGCTGCGACGTTTCCTCGTCGACGGGTGCGCCGACCGCTCGGGCGAACGCGTTCACCACGGCTTCGGGGCTCCTTCCGTCGAGCAGGAACCACAGCCGCAGAGCGTCTTCCGATACGTCGAAAGCCGAGTTCTGAATCGTCAGACCACATCCGTCGGCATAGCGGACCGGGACGTGGAATGGGCTACGTACCGGGCCGTTGCCTTCGATGCCGGAAAGCGTGACCTTTTCGGTCGGCTCGCGTTCCCAGAATTCCAGGAAGCAGGCACATCCGATCGCGTTGATCAGCCACAGGCGGGAGTGGACCGTCCGTACGATGCGGTCGGGGTCCATGTCCGGCGGCAGGCCGTTGTACTGGAGGTCCCAGTAGGTCCGGGTGAACTCCCGCAGCCTCGGCTCCCGGACGAGCTTGCGAAGGCGCAGCTTGTCGGAGACGTACACGTCACCGCATGCCGCCAGCAGGGCATCGGCGGCCATGTCCAGCGCGATCCCCGAAGCGCAGACGGCGGTGGGCAGATCCCGCACCTCGATCGCACCGAGGACGTCCTCGACGTATGCGCCGAGCAGGGCCATCGAGCGGGCCATCAGCACCTGTCGCAGCACCCCGGGATCGAGGTTCTTCCTGACCTCCTGGACGAAGGCGTCCGGTTTCAGGACGGCGCCCAGATGCGTACGGACCGCGAGTTTCAGCGCGCTCTCGTCCATATGCGTCTGCGAGCGCTCCTCGCCGATGGAGGTGAAAGCCCTGAAATTCTCGCTCAGTTCCCGGATTTCACCGATCGCGATCTGCTCGACATCCACCCGGATGCCGTCCCGCACGGGGTGGGACCTGCCTTTGGAAACCTCATCGACGAACACGTACACATCGACATCCGATGTCGAGGTCCCGAGACCGACCGAAAGGCTTCCCGCCATCACCGCTCCATGGCAGGAATCCCACAATCCATGGTCGCGGACCGCCGATTCGGCGGCATCGAAGTGAGTCTTCTCGAATCCGACCGGACCGACGTCCAGGCGGGCGATGGAGTTCACAGCATCGTCGTCGGCAACATTATTGGTGAACGAGACAGGCAAACCAGACATGACCCCCCCTTTCGCACCGCCTTCGGCGGGTGCCCACCGAGACTCCTTATCAGGATTCCGACCCCTCCGGCTGTCTCGGTGGTCACGATCTAAACACCAACCCCAGGCGTCGTCAACAGATCACTAACAGTTGTCTCGACGCTTGGTCCCACACCCCCTCACCAGCGCCATATTGATCCGAAACGCTTTGATTTCAGGCTCGTTGACGGTGTGTGAGTGAGTTGGAGGGGGATGCGCGGACCTGGCCCCCGGACGCATGGAGAGCACCCGGTTGTCCACCCCTACGCAGGGATTGAAGGCCGGTGCGAATGGAGGCATTCGCTCCGTTTCCAGGCGTGGACCGGAGCGCGCGTGACCGGCAGGTGAAACGGCGGGAGACGGCGGGAGACCGACGGCCGGGGCGCGCCTCCGTCCCGTCCGGCAGGTCACCGCCCTGGAGCGCATCCGTCTGTCCGGGGTCACGGGCAGCCGCCGCCTGAACGTGCACACCGGGGGCCAGAGGCCGCTTCATCGGCGAACGGGCAGTCGCGGTGACGAACTCGGCGCCGGGCCGGGCAGGTTCCTCCACCGCCGCCGATGTCGGCCCCAACCCCGACCCGACCCCACGGCCTCACCGTCCGATGCGGGCACCACACACGCCCGCCGCGTCGTGGCTGAGTGAACCCGATGATTCCTGATCGATAGTGTGCCCGTTGCAACGACCAGGAGGGCAGGAACAGCCATGCGAAACGTGACTGTGGTGACCGGGGCCGGCGGAGGGATCGGGGCGGCCGTCTCCGAGCGCCTGGCACAGGAAGGGCACCTCATCGGTGTCGCTTTCCGTGAATCGAGTGATGCCGCGCAAGCGGTTCTGGAGCGCGTGCGGCAAGCGGGTTCCGACGGGTTCGCGGTGCGCGCGGACATCACATCCGAGGACGATGTGGAGCGGCTCTTCGATGATGTCGCCGGTGCACTCGGTTCCGTGACCGGCCTCGTCAACAATGCGGGAATCACCGGCAAGTTGAGCGCGTTCGAGTCCACCTCCGTCGACGCGTTCCGCGAGGTGCTGGACACCAACGTCCTCGGCACCCTGCTGTGCTGCCGGAAGGCGGCCCGGGTGATGTCCATGACCGGCGGCGGATCCATCGTCAACGTGTCGTCCGCCGCGGCAACGCTGGGTTCGGCCGGTGAGTACGTGCACTACGCGGCCAGCAAGGCGGCCGTGGACGCCCTCACGATCGGTCTGTCCAAGGAACTCGCCGCGAGTGGCATCCGGGTCAACTCGGTGCAGCCGGGCACGGTGACGACCGGCATCCACGCCGCCATGGGCGACCCCGACCGCCCTCGACGCACCGCGGTCCGCGTCCCGATGAAACGCCCGGGCCGGCCCGACGAGATCGCGGAGGCCATCGCCTGGCTCCTCTCCGACAAGGCCTCCTTCACCACGGGTGCCGTGCTCCGGGTGGCCGGCGGAATCTAGCGCCGCGACTCCCCGCACATTCTCCCCGCCGTGGGACGGACGGGTGGAACCAGGACTCCCGCCCGACGGGGCCGGTCCGTGCCGCCGTCCGGCGTCCGCGCGGGCCGGGGACGGCCGGGGACGGCCGGGGCCCGGGGGATGGCCGGGGGCCCGCTCCCGGCACACCTCTGTGCCGTGGCACGTCACCCGGCCGTGCCTGATCAGAGCATGATGAGCAGACGTGTGTCGGCCTTGAGCTTCCTGTTCACCGAGCGGCTCTGCACGTAGACCTCCAGCTCGGGGTTGTTCCCGGCCTTCACGGAGACGGTTCCGTGGATGCCCGTGCCGAAGAGGAGGTTGCGCGCCGCGTCGCCCGTGTACGCGCGGTCGGTGTTCCTCTCGACCACGATGACTTCCTTGTCGGGCTGGACCTGGACCCGGGAGCCCAACTGGTAGTAGCAGGAACCCCGCTGGTAGGTCACGCCGGGGTGCGAGTCGACGAACGACCGGATCTCGGTCTCCTTGTCGACCTTCAGGAGGCGGTACTTGTCTGCCGAGACGGGTTCGAGGCTGGCCCGCACCTCGTCGACCGATATGTCCTGGCCCACGGCGAACAGGTTCTTCGTCCCTCGCACGCCCTGCTCGCGTCCCCGGAGGAAGCTGGTGGCGGCGGCGCGCACGGTACCGATGGCCTCCTCGACGCCTTCCTTGGAGTCCGCGTCCCAGATGGCGATGTTCCCCGCCGGGAAGCCGTAGTTCTGCGCGGTGCGCTTCGCCAGGGAGTTCGGAACGAGGATCGCGGAAGTCCAGTGCCCGGGAAGCGATCCCATCTTCGACGAGATCCTGTCGAGCCAGGGGCCGAGGACGGTCATGTCGCCGTCGTGCCGCCTGTCGCCGCCCGAGGCGTTCTCCTCGCCGTCCGTCACGACGATCTGGAGGAAGCTGTGCTCGCCGTACTCCTCCCAGATGTGGTCCAGGTCGTCCAAGGACTTCAGGGATGCCTCGATGAGGGCCGTGGCGCCGTTGTTCACCTTGTACAGGCCCCGCATGGACGGCAGGTGCTTCACGTCCATGTCCCAGACCAGGTTCTCCACCCTGTGGTCGAAGGAGTAGAGGCTGATCCGGGTCTCGTGACCGAGGCTGTCCGACTCGGCCTTCAGGCCCGCCACGAACTCGTCGACGACGCGGGTGAGCTGACCCTGGTGCGGCCGCATGGAACCCGAACAGTCCACTACCAGCGCGACGTGATTGACCTTGTGCTGGATCTTGTTGGCGGACACGTGTCCACTCCCTCCGAAGCTCCCCGAGTGATGTCTTCACCCTAGGAGGAGGCACTGACAGTCGCCCTGACGGCTGATCACGCGCCCGCTACGACCGCGCGTCGTCCATGCCGTGCGGCTTCTGCCAGACGGAGACGTGCGACCTGCTGGACGCGGTGAACGGCGCTTCGTCCCAGCCGGCCCAGCGCTCGGACAGTTCCAGGCCCGCGAGCTCGGCCATCAGATCGAGCTCGGACGGCCAGACGTACCGATGGGGTGAGACGAACGCCGAGCCCCGTCCCTCGGTGATCGTGTAGTGGTGCGAGACCACGTGCTGGCCGACCAGGTCGTACGTGTCGAAGCCGACGTGCCGGTCGCCGACGTGGAACGGGCGGGCCGTCTCGCCCGGTGGCAGACGCTGCAGGTCGGGGACGAACACCTCGATCACGAAGCGGCCTCCCGGCTCGAGGTGTCTCGCGGCGTTGCGGAAGCACGCGACCTGCTCGCCCTGGGAGAGCAGACAGGTGATGGCGTTGTACACGAGGTAGACCAGACCGAACGTGCCCGGCGCCCGGCAGACCGTCATGTCCCCGACGATCACGGACACCTCACCGCCGCGGAGCTTCCTGCCGAGCTCCTGGGCCATCGGCTTCGACTTCTCGATTCCGGCCACGCGCACGCCGCGCGCGCTCAGCGGAAGTGCGACGCGGCCGGTCCCGACGGCGAACTCCAGCGCTGCGCCGGACCCCGCACGGCGCTCGAGGAAGTCGACGGCGGGATCCAGGACTTCGGGTGCGTACATGTGCTCCGAGGACTCGTCGTAGCTCTGTGCCACCTGCTCGTTCCACACGTCACTGTTCATGACGTCGAAGACTTCCACGCCGCAGGACGCACGAGCCACCCTGTTTCGACGGCTGTCGGGTCGGCCGTGGGGCGGCGCCGTTCCTGTGGCCGGATGTCCGGCGCCCTCCCCGTGTCTCGGAGCCGGTCCGGTAACTTCTCAGGACATCGGGGGGACCAACTGGTTCACGCTACGGATCGACGTTCCGGATCGCACCACGGTGAGCGCGTGTGTGGCCGCGTGCCGGACGTGGGCAGCCACGGATCGTTGCCATGAGACAGCTGGAGACAGAGTGATCGAGCACATACTGCCTGCCGGGGTGCGGTTCGCCGAGGCCTTCGACGACGACCTGGATCCCGGGCTGTTTCCCGAGGAGGAGGCGCTGGTGGCTCGTGCCGTACAGAAGCGCCGTTCCGAGTTCGGCACGGTCCGGCGCTGCGCCCGCGCGGCGCTGGCCACGCTAGGGATCTCCCCTGCCCCTCTGCTGCCGGGCCGGCGTGGCGAGCCGCGCTGGCCCGCCGGGATCGTGGGCAGCATGACCCACTGCGTCGGATACCGGGGCGCGGTCGTCGCACGATCGGCGGCGTTCGTCTCCCTGGGGATCGACGCGGAACCCGACGAGCAACTGCCCCCGGACGTACTGTCCGTGGTGTCGCTCCCCGAGGAACGGGACCGCATGGACCGGCAGGCCCGAGAGGGCGAAGGCACCGCGGTCCATGCGGACAGACTGCTGTTCAGCGCGAAGGAGGCCGTGTTCAAGGCGTGGTACCCGCTGACGCGGAAGGAGCTGGACTTCACCGAGGCTTCGATCTCCTTCGCCTATGCCACGGCCCGCTCAGGCACCTTCGACGCCCGGCTGCTCGTGCCCGGCCCCGAGCTGGAGGGCCGCAGACTGGACGGCTTCACGGGGCGCTGGGCGGCTGATCAGGGGCTGGTGCTGACGGCGATCGCGGTGTCCACCGTGGCCTCGGCCCCCCGGGTCCCCCAGGGCCCGGGAGGCCGTGCCGCTGTCTGACCGTCCGCCCGCACTCCCCCGCACGGTCGGCTACGACATGGCCCGCGCCTCCCGCGGAGCGGGCAGGAAGCCTGTTCCGTGGAAGTAGGCCAGGTAGCGGGCCACCGTCTCGTCGGTCAGGGGCGGCAGGTGCACTCCGAGGACCGCCGCGGCCTTGGCGGTCCGGCTGGAGTCGAAGCCGCGGTGGTCCGTCGCCCCGTGCCGGGCCCGCCCCTCGTCGCCGAGGAACAGCTGCGCCGCGTTGTCGTGCTGCGCCGCGACGCGGGCCTGCCACAGGGGTGCCGGGACGGTGCGCAGTTCGTGGCCCAGACGGACGGCCGCCTCGAAGACCCGGTCCAGTCCCGGTGCGTCCGGGTTGGTGAGGTGATAGGTCTCGTCGCCGGTCGTGCCGGACGCGGAGAGGGCCACGACCGCCGCGCTGACGTGGTCCACGGGCACCCAGTCGGTCGACCCGTGTTCCAGGTCCGGCACGGCGCCCGCCTGGAGGCACCCCTTGATCAGCTGCCACAGCAGGTCACGGTCCTGGCAGGCGCCCGTGGTGCTGTCGCCGCTGATGCGGCCGGGCCGGTAGACGGTGACCGGCAGGCCGCGTTCGCGGGCCAGGCCGACGAGTTGCTCGGCGACCCACTTGCTCCGGGCATATCCGTCGGGCAGTCCGGACGGCGGCCCGGTCGGGGACGATTCCGTGATGACTGCGGCACCCGGGCCGGACACCGGGGCGTAGACGCCGGTGGTCGAGACGTAGTGCATGCCGGGTGAGGCGGAGTCGGCGAGCAACCGCAGCAGTTCCTCGGTGCCGCCCACGTTGGGGGCGCGGAGATCGTCGTACGCCGCGGCGAAGTTGACACGTGCGCCGTTGTGGATGACGGGGCCGAGGCGGCGGACCAGGGCGGTCCGGTCCTCGGGTGACAGGCCCAGGCCGGGGGCTGCGAGGTCTCCGGGCACGGGGCTGATCAGTGCCGCGTACCGGGGGTGCCACAGGCCGTAGTGCTCCAGGTTGGCACGCAGCCGGTGCGCGGCGTGCTGCTCGTCCTCGGCCCGTACGAGGCAGTCGACCGGCCCGTCGGTCGTCTCCATGAGGTCGCGCAGGAGGAAGGCGCCGAGGAAGCCGGATGCGCCGGTCAGGAGGGGCCGGGCGGAGGGGCGGGAGAGCCTCGGGGCGGGCACCGGAGCCGCGGACCGGCGCGTGATGTCCGCCGCCAGGCGGACCTCGGCGGAGAGGTCGGGTACGGCGGCCTCCTCCTGGCCCGCCTCCCCCGCCTCGCTCTCCAGGAGACGCGCGACGCCCTCCACGGTGGGCGCCGCGAACAGGGCACGCAGGGAGGGCCGTCGGCCGCACCGCTCCTCGATCCGCCGGGCGAGGGTGACGGCGAGCAGCGAGTGGCCGCCCAGGGCGAAGAAGTCGTCCGTGACACCCACGTCGGGTACCCCGAGCGTCTCCGCGAAGGCCTCGCACAGGGCGCGTTCGCGGGCGTTGCCGGGCGCGCGGCCCCCGGCCGGCACCGCCCGGCCGGGGGCGGGCAGGGCACTGCGGTCGGTCTTGCCGTTGGGGGTGACGGGCAGGGCGGCGAGCCGTACGTGGGCCGCGGGGATCATGTGGTCCGGCAGTGTGGCAGCGAGGTGTGCGCGCACCTCGGGCTCGTCCGGGCCCTCCACACCGTCGGCGGCCACGGTGTAGGCGACCAGCCGCCGGTCACCGGGCCGGTCCTCGCGGACGACGGCGCAGGCGGCGGCCACGCCGGGCAGGGCGGTGAGCGTGGCCTCGATCTCGCCGAGTTCGATGCGGAAGCCGCGGAGCTTGACCTGGTCGTCGACGCGGGAGACGTAGACGAGCTCCCCGTCGGCGGTCCAGCGCACCAGGTCTCCGGTGCGGTACATGCGGCCCCCCGCGCGGTCGAACGGGTCGGCCACGAAGCGGGACGCGGTCAGGGCGGCCCGGCCGTGGTACCCGCGGGCCACTCCCTCGCCGGATACGTAGAGTTCGCCGACGACGCCGGGCGGTACGGGGGACAGTCCGTGGTCCAGGACGTGGACGCGGGTGCCGTCGACGGGCACGCCGATGGGCACCGTACGGTCGGGGGCGCGGGGACCGTCCGCGTGCTGGAAGGCGCTCATGGTCGCGCAGACGGTGGTCTCGGTGGGTCCGTAGGCGTTGACGAGGAAGCGGTCCCCCGCCCAGGCGTGCACCAGGGCCGGCGTGCACGCCTCGCCGGCGAGGACCATCGTCGTCCCGGCGGGCAGGGAGCCCGGCTGCATGACCGCGAGGGCGGCGGGCGGCAGGGTGAGGTGGGTGACTCCACGCTCGCGTACCAGGGCGGCGAGCGCGGGGCCGGGGAGCAGGGCGTCGCGTTCGTCGATCTCCAGGCAGGCACCGGAGAGCAGCCCCATGCACAGTTCCCAGAACGCGGCGTCGAAGCTGACGGACGCCATGTGCAGCACTCGGCTTCCCGGGGTGACGCGCAGCCGCTCGCGCTGGGTCCTGGCCATGGCTCCGGCGCCGCGGTGGGTGACCACGACGCCCTTGGGGCGGCCGGTGGAGCCGGACGTGTAGATGACGTACGCCGGGTGCGCCGGGAGCAGGGCCGGGGTGGGACCCGCGGTGTGTGCGGGCGCCGGTGTGCCGGGGCCGAGGTCGTCGGTGTACAGGCAGGGCACCGGGGAGTCCGGGAGGCGGTCGCGGATGGCGGGTGTGGTGAGGAGCAGACCCGGCCGGGAGTCGTCGAGCATGTGGGACAGGCGCCGGGCCGGGTAGTCCGGGTCGAGCGGGACGTACGCCGCCCCGGCCTTGAGGACGCCGAGGAGGGCGACGACGAGGTCGTGGGTGCGGGGCAGGGCGACGGCCACCCGGTCCTCGGGGCCGATGCCCCGCGCCGTGAGGTGCCGGGCGAGGTGGCCGGCGCGGGCGTCGAGTTCGCCGTAGGTGAGGGTGGTGGATGCGTCGCGGACCGCCGGGGCGTTCGGGTTTCGTCGGGCCCGCTGCTCGAAGAGGGCCGGGACGGTCGCCTCCGGCAGGTCCTCCACGGGCCCGGTGCCCCAGGCTGCGAGGCGGGTGCGCTCGGCGGCGGTGAGCACGTCGTACCTGCTCAACGGGCGTTCGGGGTCGGTGGTCACGGCGTCGAGCAGCAGGACGAGCCGTTCGGCGAGGGCGCTGACCGTGGCCTCGTCGAAGAGTTCCGTCGCATAGTCGACGGCGGCCCGCATTCCGCTGGGCACGCCGTCGTCGTCGTAGGTCTCGGTGAAGGTGAAGGACAGGTCGAACTTGCTGACACCGGGGTCGAGGGCCACACCGCCGGTGGTGAGGCCCGGCAGGTCCACGGGGGCCGCGGGGGTGTGGTTCTGGAGCACGAGCATGGTCTGGAACAGCGGGTGGTGGTTCTGCGAGCGTGCGGGGTTGATCAGTTCCACCAGGCGCTCGAAGGGGACGTCCTGACGGGCGTACGCGGAGAGGTCGAAGTCCTTCACCCGGTGCAGGAGTTCGAGGAACGTGGGGTCGCCCTTGAGGTCCGTGCGCAGTACGAGTGTGTTGACGAAGAAGCCGACCAGGTCCGCGGCTGCCTCGTCGGTGCGTCCGGCGACGGCCGTGCCCAGCGGGATGTCGTCGCCCGCGCCGTGCCGGGAGAGGACGGCCGACAGGGCGGCCTGGAGCACCATGAAGACGCTGCAGCCGCCGGTGCGGGCGAGGTCCGCGATCCGCCGGGCGGTGGCGGGGTCGAGTGTGAAGTCGTGGGTGGCGCCGGTGTGCCGGGGCACTGCGGGTCGCGAGCGGTCCCAGGGCAGGTCGACCATCTCGGGCAGGCCGTCCAACGCCGCTTTCCAGTATGCCAGTTGGCGCGTGACGAGGCTCTCCGGGTCGTGCTCGTCGCCGAGCAGGCGGCGCTGCCAGAGGGTGTGGTCGGCGTAGTCGACGGGGAGTTCTGCCCACGCCGGTGCCTCGCCACGGAGACGGGCGCCGTAGGCGACACCGAGGTCACGGGCGAGGGGGGCCATGGACGAGCCGTCGGCGGCGATGTGGTGGATCACGAGGACGAGGACGTGGGCGTCCTCGGCCACGCGCAGCAGGGTCGCCCGGAGCGGGAGCCGGTGCTCGACGTCGATCGGTGTGCCCGCGACGGCTCTGATCCGGCCGGCGAGCCGGTCCTCGTCGACGGCTTCGACCGTGAACGGGAGCCGGATGTCGGCCGGGGCGATGATGTGCTGGTGCGGCCGGCTGTCGTGCTCGGGGAAGACGGTGCGCAGGGCCGCGTGCCGGTCGACGACGTCGCGGAGTGCCCGGCTCAGGATTTCCGTGTCGAGCGGTCCGTCGATGCGGAGGGCGAAGGGAATGTTGTAGGTGGCGCTGGGGCCTTCGAGGCGGTGGAGGAACCACAGGCGCTGCTGGGCGTAGGACAGCGGGAGTACGGGTGGGCGTTCCTGCGGCACGAGGGCCGAGCGGGCGGGACGGTCCGCGCCCTGGAGGGCGGTGGCGAGCGTGGCGACGGTGGGGTTCTCGAAGAGGGTGCGGATCTCGGTCTCGGTGTCCAGGGCTGTGCGGACACGGCCGACGAGGCGGGTGGCGAGCAGGCTGTGGCCGCCCAGGGCGAAGAAGCTGTCGTCCACGCCGACCCGGGCGACGCCCAGGACATCGGCGAACAGGCCGGCGAGGATCTCCTCGTGGGCGCCGCGTGGTGGGCGGCTCCCCGTGCCGGGCAGGGCGGCGGGAGCGGGCAGGGCGGCACGGTCGAGCTTGCCGTTGGTCGTCAGTGGCAGCTCGTCGAGCGGCTGGATGACGGCCGGCACCATGTAGGCGGGCAGCCTGCGTCCGAGGTGCGCGGCCAGCAGCTCCGGGTCCGGGGTGTGCCCGGGTGCCGGGACGACGTACGCGGTCAGGGTGCGGTCGCCGGGCAGGTCCTCACGGACCAGGACGCAGGCGGCGCGCACGGACGCGTCCGCGCGGAGCGCCGCCTCGATCTCGCCCGGTTCGATGCGGTGGCCGCGGAGCTTGATCTGCTGGTCGGCACGGGCCACGTGGTGCAGGGTGCCGTCGGTGTCCCGGCGCACGAGGTCGCCGGTGCGGTACATCCGCGTCCCGGTGCCGGCGAAGGGGTCGGCGACGAACCGGGTGGCGGTGAGGCCGGGGCGCCCCAGGTAACCGCGGGCGACGCCGGGGCCCGCGACGTACAACTCGCCCTCTGCGCCGGGTGGAACGGGCCGCATCGCCGCGTCCAGGGCGTAGGCGCGCATCCCGTCGAGCGGCCGGCCGATCGGGGGCACACCGGTGCGGGGCTCGCCGGGACGTACCCGATGGAGCGTGGCGAACGTGGTGCTCTCGGTGGGCCCGTAGACGTTCAGGTACGTGGTGCCGGGGTGTGCGGCGGCGAGGCCCTGGAGGACTCCGGGCGTGGCCGCCTCCCCTCCGGAGGCGACCAGGCGGAGCAGGCCGAGGGCGCCCGGGTCGGTCTCGGCGACGACGTCGAGGAGGGCCGTCGTCAGGAACGCGGCGGTCGCGCCGTACCGGGCGACGAGGTCGCGGAGTACGGCGGGCTGGAGGGCGCCCTCGGGTGCCACGACGACGCGCCCCCCGTTGAGGAGAGGGGCCCAGATCTCGAAGGTGGAGGCGTCGAAGACGTACGCGGAGTGCAGCAGCACGGCGTCGGCCGCACCGTCCCCCCACGTCCGGTCCGACGCGAGGGCGGTGATGTCGGCGTGGGTGACGCCGACGCCCTTGGGCAGGCCGGTGGAACCGGAGGTGAACATCACGTACGCCAGTCCCGCGCCGCCCGGGTCGGCGGGAAGGCATCCGGGGACGGCGGGCCCTCCCTCCCGGACGCGTCCCGCGCCGTCGACGGCCAGCACCCGCACGTCGGGTCCGAGCCGTCTCACCCACGGGTGTGTGCGGGTGGTTTCGTCGACCACCAGGACGCGCAGGGCGGCCACCTCGGCGACGCGGGTGAGCCGTTCGGCGGGCCAGTCCGGATCGAGCGGCACGTAGGCGGCGCCCGCGCGCAGGACGGCCAGGGACGCGGTGACCGTGGCGGCCGAGCGGCCCAGGAGGATGCCGACCCCGTCCTCGGCGCCGGTTCCCAGTCCCGTCAGGGCCCCCGCCAGGGCGTCCGCGTGTGCCTGGAGGCGCTCATAGGTCAGCTGCTCGCCGGCGCCGGTCACGGCTACCGCGTCCGGGTGCCGGACGGCATGCCTGGCCACCGCCTCCGCCACACCCGTATCCCCTGTCCCCGGCGGCAGTTCGGCACCGTACGCGTGGGCGAGCAGTGCCTCGCGCTCACCGTCCAGGAGGACGGGAACGGCGTCGGCGGGGCGGTCGAGGCCCTCCGCCATGGCGGTCAGCAGACGCCGGACACGGGCGACCGTGCGGGCCACCTCGTCGCGGTCGAGAACGGCGGTCCGGTAGCCGAAGGTGATGCGCAGGGCGGCGCCGGGAGCGACGGTGAGAGTGAGGGGATAGTGGGCCGCGTCCGTGCCGCTGAAGCCGGTGACGGCGAGGTCCGGCAGCGCCTGCTGCGCGGTGCGCAGGGCCTCGGCGTCCATCGGGTAGTTCTCGAACACGGCGAGTGTGTCGAAGAGTACGTCCAGTTCCGTGACGCCGCGTATCTCGGTCAGACCCACGTACTGATGGCCGAGGAGGCGGCTCTGTTCCTCCTGGAGGCGTGTCAGGAGCGCGGCGAGCGTCTCGCCGTGTGCCGGCCGGAGCCGGACCGGCACGGTGTTGATGAACAGGCCGACCATCGACTCGATGCCGGGGATCTCCGGCGGGCGGCCGGACACGGTGGTGCCGAACACGACGTCCCGGCGGCCGGTGCTGTAGGCGAGGACCAGGCCCCACGCACCCTGGACCAGGGTGTTGAGGGTGAGCCGGTGGGCGCGGGCCGTCTCACGCAGCCGGTGCGTCGTGGCCACGTCCAGGTCGAGGACCAGGGTGCCGGGCAGCTCGGCGGAGCCCGGCACGTCCGCGCCGCCGGACCCGGCGATCAGGGTGGGCGCCTCGATCCCGGACAGGGCGGTGCGCCAGGCGTCCAGGGCGGCAGTGCGGTCCTGCCGGGCCAGCCAGGCGAGGTAGGTGCGGTAGGGCACGGCGCGCGGCAGGGTGCTGTCGTCGCCCCCGTGCGCGTAGAGCTCGAACAGTTCACGCACGAGCAGGGGCATCGACCATCCGTCGAGCAGGATGTGATGGCTCGTCATGACGAGCCGGTGCCGCTCGGGAGCGGTCCGCACGAGTGTGAACCGCATCAGCGGCGGAGTGGTGAGGTCGAAGCGGCGAGTCCGGTCGGCGGCGAGGAACGCGGAGAGGCGCTCCTGTGCCGTGCCCGTACCGTCCGTCCCGGACAGGTCCAGCTCCTCCAGGGGCACCGGCACCTCGGCGGCGACGGCCTGCACGGGTTCGTCCAGATCCTCGTGGAGGAAGCCGACCCGGAGGTTGGCGTGCCGGCGCAGCAGGCCGCCGACGGCGGCGTGCAGGGCCGGGACACCGACGGGGCCTTCGAGGTCGAAGACGAACTGCGCGGTGTAGACGTCCACGGCGCGGGAGTCGTACAGCGCATGGAAGAGCATGCCTGCCTGCAAGGGCGTCAGCGGCAGTACGTCCTCCAGTCGGAAGCCGGTCACTTGCGTCCACCCCACCTGTTCTGAAGTCGGTCGATCTGGGCCTGGTCGAGTGAGACCAGGGGAAGGTCGGACGGCGTGCAGCCGCCCGCGTCGGGTCGTTCGGCGTGCTCGGCGACGGCGCGCAGAGCACGGGTGAAGGCGGCGGACAGCGACTCCATGTCCTCCTCCTTGAGAAGGTCGCTGGGCCAGGTCCAGCGGGTCACCAGTCGCGGACCGTCCGGCAGGTCCTCGGTGTGCGCGTTGATGTCGAGCACGTGGTGGACGGGCATGTCGGGGTCCTGGCTGCGCGGCCCACCGCCGTCGAGGAGTACGTCCCAGTCGGCGCCGTCGCCCCCGTCCGCCGTCCCTGACGCGGCGTACCGGCCCAGGTAGTTGAAGCCGATCTGGGGGGCGGGTGCGGTGGCCAGCAGAGGACGGGTGGCCGGGTTGAGACGGCGCAGCATCCCGTAGCCGACTCCGTGGTCGCGGATGGCACGCAGCTGCTCCTTGACACGTTTGAGGGCGCGTTCGACCAGTGCGGCGTCGAAGCGTCCGGGGTCGCGGGCGTCGACCGGTCCGGGGTCGAGCCGGACCGGGTAGAGGCTGGTGAACCAGCCGACCGTGCGGGAGAGGTCGAGGTGGTCGGCTATCTGTTCGCGGCCGTGGCCCTCCAGGTCGAGGAGGACGGCGGTGCCGGCCTGCCGGGAGCCGCCGAGGGCCGCGGAGCGTTCCGCGCGCCAGGAGCAGACGGCGAGTGCGAGGCCCGTGAGCAGGACGTCGTCCACTCCGGCGCGGTAGGCGGCGGGTGCGGTGGTGAGCAGGGACCTGGTCCATGTGGCGGGCAGATGGGTGACGAGGGTCCGCGTCCGGTCGGCGGTGTCCAGGTCGGCGTCGAGCGGCCGGTATCCCAGTTGCGGGTCGGGCGTGTTCAGCACCACCTGCCATGCCGGGAGTTCCGCCTCACGGTCCGGCTCCTGCGCCTGGGACGCCAGCAGCTGCGCCCACTGCCGGTAGGACGTGGTGGCCGGGGGCGGAGGTGCCGGCCGTTCACCGGTGGAGGCCGCCTTGACGACGCTCTGCCAGGCGGTGGCCACGTCGGTGGCGAGGATGCGCCAGGAGACCGCGTCGACGGCCAGGTGGTGCACGACGAGCAGGAGCCGCCCTCGGGCTCGGGGTCCGGCGTCGCACCAGACGGCCTCGACGACCTCCCCCTGCGCGGGCCGCAGCCGTCTGCGGGCCTGTTCGCCCGCCTCGGTGACGACGGCGCGTACGGCGTCGGCGTCGAGCCCCGCGACGTCGACCCGGGTGAAGCGGCGTCCCGCCGGCACGGCGCCGGGCGGCAGGGCCTCGAGGGCGGGTGTGCCGTCGGCCGACCGGGTGGTCCGCAGGCGGAGCATGTCGTGCTGGTCGATGAGGAGTTGGAGGGTGGCTACGAGGGATTCCCGGTCGGCTCCCGCGGGCGTGCGCAGCACCCCGGACTGGTTGTAGCCGTCGGTGGTGCCGGGCCGTTCGAGGAACCAGGCGGCGATGGGCGTCGCGGGCATCTCGCCGGTGCCCTGCCCGGCCGGCGCGGGGGTCCTTCCGCCCAGCTCGGTGGCGACGGCCGCGATGGCCCCGGGTGTGCGGTGGACGAACACATCGCGCGGGGTGACGCCCAGCCCTGCCTCGCGGGCGCGGCTGACGAGCTGGATGGAGAGGATGCTGTCGCCACCGAGCGCGAAGAAGTCGTCGTCGGCCCGTACGGCGGGAGCACGCAGGACGGAGGCGAACACCTCGCACAGGACGCCTTCCTGCGGGGTGCGCGGCTCTCCCCCCGGCCGGGCGGCGGCGGGGCGCTCCGGGGCGGGCATGGCGCTCCGGTCGGTCTTGCCGTTGGGCAGCAGCGGCAGCGCGTCGAGGGGGACGAAGACCGCGGGGACCATGTACGGCGGCAGGGCCGACATCATCCGGGCGCGCAGCTCGCCGTCGGTGAGGGGCGCGGCACCACCGGCCGTGTCGGCGACGGTGTAGGCGACCAGTCTCCGCTCGCCGGGCCGGTCCTCGCGTACGAGGACGCAGGCGGCGGCGATGCCGTCGAGGGCGGTGAGAGCGCCTTCGATCTCGCCCGGTTCGATGCGGAAGCCATGCAGCTTGACCTGGTCGTCCACGCGGGAGACGTAGGTGAGCAGACCGTCGGCATCTCGGCGGACGAGGTCACCGGTGCGGTACATGCGGCTGCCGCGGGGACCGTAGGGATCGGCGACGAAGCGCGCGGCGGTCAGGCCGGGGCGGCCCAGGTAGCCGCGCGCGAGGCCGCCGCCCGCGATGTGGAGCTCGCCGGTCACGCCCGGCGGCACCGGCCGCAGGGCACTGTCCAGGACGTAGGCGCGGGTGTTGTCGACGGGACGGCCGAGCGGCACGGTCCCCTCGCCCGCCGGGAGGTCCGCCTCCCCGCGGCGGTGGTGGTGGGCGGTGGCGTCGATCGTCGTCTCGGTGGGCCCGTACAGGTTGTGGACCTCGGCCTGCCAGGCCCGTCCGACGCGCTCGGCCAGGGACCGGGGCAGGGGCTCACCGCCGCACAGCACGGCCCGCAGCGTGGCGGGGGCATCGTCGGGAGCGGTCTCGGTGAGGACGGCCGAGAGGTGCGAGGGCACGAACTGGGCGAGGGTCACGCCCGCGTCGCGCATGCGGGCCAGCAGCCCCGCCGGGTCGTGGTTGAGGAGCGGCGGCACGGGGCAGGTGGAGCCCCCGTGCAGGAGCGGCAGCCAGGTCTCCCAGACCGAGGCGTCGAAGCTCGGCGAGGTACGGGCGATGACCCGGTCCTCGTCGGTGAGGCCGAGGTGGTCCGCCATCCACGCCATGTGGTTGGTCAGGGAGGCGTGGGTGACGACGACGCCCTTGGGGCGTCCGGTGGAGCCCGAGGTGTAGATGACGTACGCCGCGTCGCGCGGATCCGGCGTGGTGGGCGGCGGGGCCGCGTGCCCGGCCGGCCGGGCGGCCCGGTCGAGGGCGAGGCAGGGTACGGACGCGGTGTACCGCGCGGCACGTGCGGTGTCATGGGTGAGGAGCAGTGCCGGGCGGGCGTCGTCGAGGATGTGGGCGATACGCGCCTTCGGGTACTCCAGGTCGACCGGCAGGCAGGCGGCCCCCGTCTTGACCACCGCCAGCATCGCGACGACCTGGTCGGCGGTGCCTTCCAGGGCGAGGGCGACGAGATCGCCGCGGCCGATGCCCCTGCCGTGCAGGTGGTGCGCCAGATCGTCGGAGAGCGCGTCGAGTTCGCCGAAGGTGAGCCGGCGGGTGCCGTCCAGCACTGCGGTCGCCGCGGGGGTCCGGGCGCACTGGGCCCGGAATCCCTCGGGCGCCGTACGTGCCGCCACCGGCCGTACGCGGCCGTGCGCGGCACGGTCGAGTTCCAGCCGCTCGGCCGTGTCCAGGACGTCGACGGTGTGCACGCGCCGGCCGGGGTCGGCCGCGAGCGAGGCGAGCAGGCGGGTGAGCCGGGCGGCCAGGGCGTGCGCGGTGGCGTGGGCGAAGAGCTCGGTGGAGAACTCCAGTACGCCGTCGAGACCGGCCGGCCTCCCTGTGCCGTCGTGCTTCTCGGTGAAGGTGAAGGTCAGGTCGAACTTGCTGATGCCGGTGCGCACGGGCTGCCCCGTGACCGTGAGACCCGGCAGGTCGACCACCGCGTCCGCGTGGTTCTGGAGGACGAGCATGGTCTGGAACAGCGGGTGGTGGTTCTGGGCCCGGACCGGGTCGAGGGCGTCCACCAGCCGCTCGAACGGCACGTCCTGGTGGGCGTAGGCCGCGAGGTCGAACTCCCGTACACGGTCGAGCACTTCGTGGAAGGAGGGGTCCCCGCTCAGGTCGGTGCGCAGGACGAGGGTGTTGACGAAGAAGCCCACCAGGTCGTCGAGGGCCTCGTCGGTGCGTCCGGCCACGGCGGTGCCGAGAGGGATGTCCTCACCCGCGCCGTGCCGGGAGAGGAGCACCGAGAGCGCCGCTTGGAGCACCATGAAGAGGCTGCAGCCGCGGGCGCGGGCGAGTCCCGCCAGGGCCCGGTGGGTGTCCGCGTCGACGGGGAAGGCGAACGCGTCACCGCGGTGCGCCGTCACGGCCGGCCGGGGGTGGTCGTAGGGCAGGTCGAGCAGGTCGGGGGCGCCCGCGAGCGCGGTGCGCCAGAAGTCCAGCTGGCGGGCCGCCTGCCCGGCCGGGTCGTCCTCGTCACCGAGCAGGGCGCGCTGCCAGAGCGTGTAGTCGGCGTACTGGACGCGGAGTTCCGTCCAGGGGGGTTCCACGCCCTCGGTGCGGGCCCGGTAGGCCGTGCCCAGGTCGCGGGCGAGTGGGGCGAGGGACCAGCCGTCGCCCGCGATGTGGTGGACGACCAGCACGAGGACGTGGTCGTCGGCGCCCAGCCGCAGGAGCCGGGCTCGTACGGGCATGTCCGTGCTCACGTCGAAGGTGTGCGCCACCTCGGCGCCGAGGACCTCGTCGAGACGGTCGGCAGGGGTGGCGCGGGGTGTCAGGTCGAGGTCGGCGCCGTCGGCGTCGAGGACGAGCTGGCGCGCCACGCCGTCGGTCTCGGGGAAGACGGTGCGCAGGCTCTCATGGCGTTCGACGACGTCCGCGAGGGCGCTCTCCAGGGCTTCGGCGTCGAGCGGTCCGTGCAGACGGAGCACGAGCGGCACGTTGTACGTGGCGCTGGGTCCCTCGAACCGGTTGAGGAACCACAGGCGTTGCTGCGCGAAGGACAGCGGCATCGGATCGGGGCGGGTCCCGGTGCGCTCCAGGGGGCTCCTGGCCGCTTCGGCGCTGTCCAGTGCGGCGGCCAGCCCCGCCGGCGTGGGGTGTTCGAAGAGGGCCTTGACCTGTACCTCCGCTCCGAGCGCGGTGCGGATGCGCGCGGCGAGGCGGGTGGCGAGCAGCGAGTGTCCGCCCAGGGCGAAGAAGTCGTCGTCGGCGCCCGCCCCGTCGAGACCGAGCACGTCCGCGAAGAGTCCGCGGAGGATCTCCTCACGGACGGAGCGCGCGGACCGTCCGCGGACCGGAGCCTGGTGCTCGGGGGCGGGCAGAGCGCCGCGGTCCACCTTCCCGTTGAGGGTCAGGGGCAGCGCGTCGAGCAGGACGAACGCGGAGGGCACCATGTAGGCGGGCAGGGACCGGCCGACGGCCCGGGCGAGGTCGCCGGGTTCGGGGCGCGTGCCGCCCGCGGGCACCACGTAGGAGACCAGTCGCCGGTCGCCGGGGGTGTCCTCGCGGACGACGGCGAAGGAGTCGGCCACGCCCTCGCAGCAGGCGAGCACGCCCTCGATCTCGCCGAGTTCGATGCGGTACCCGCGCAGCTTCACCTGCCCGTCGGCGCGGTTCACGTACGCGATCTGCCCGTCAGCGGTCCATCGGACGAGGTCGCCGGTGCGGTACATGCGCCCGCCCGCCGGGTCGAACGGGTCGGCCACGAAGCGCGTGGCGGTCAGGCCCGGCAGCCCGGTGTACCCGCGTGCCACACCGGGGCCGGCCAGATAGAGCTCCCCCACGACTCCCGGCGGTACGGCGCTCAAGGCTCCGTCGAGGACGTATCCGCGCATGCCGTCCAGGGGCCGGCCGATGGGCGGGGGGCCGGACGGCAGGCCGGCCGTCACGTCGTAACGGGTGGCGAAGGTGGTGGTCTCGGTGGGCCCGTACACGTGGAGGACCCGTATGCCCGGCGCGGTGCCGGCGACCCGCTGCATCGCGTCCGGCGAGGCCAGTTCCCCGCCCGCGCAGACGAGCCGGAGGCCGGTGAAGGCGCCGGGATCGGTCTCGGCGATCACGTTGAACAGAGCCGTCGTGAGGAACACGGCGGTCACTCCGTGCTCCTGGACGGCCTCGCCGAGGACGCGGGCCTCCAGGACGCCCTCGGGTGCGACGACGATCCGGCCGCCGTGCAGGAGGGGCGCCCAGATCTCGAACGTGGAGGCGTCGAAGACGTACGCCGAATGCATCAGGACGGCGTCGGCGGCGCCGTCGCTCCAGGCGGAGTCGGCGGCGAGCGCGGCCACGTCGGCGTGGGTGACGCCGACGCCCTTGGGCAGGCCGGTCGAGCCGGAGGTGAACATCACGTAGGCGAGCGCGTCCGGGCCCGGCACGGCGGCGGGGCGGCGCGGCCGCTCGGGTGCGCCCCGCAGTACGCGGCCGGCCCGGTCCACGACCACGACGGGCACCCGTCGGGCTGTCTCGGTCACCCAGGGGGAGGCGAAGGCCTCCTCGTCGACGACGAGGACGCGCACCGCCGCCACCCCGGCCGCCTGGTCGAGCCGTTCCCGGGGCCAGCGCGCGTCCAGCGGGACGTAGGCGCCCGCCGCGCGGACCACGCCCAGGGACACCGCCACGACGGCCGGTGCCCGGGTGAGCAGCACGCCGATCCCGGCCTCGGGGCCCACGCCGAGACCGGCCAGGGCGTGGGCGAGACGGTCGGATACCTCGTCCAGTTCGGTGTAGGTGAGAGTGGCGTCGTCGCCGGTCACGGCGACGGCGCCCGGTGTGCGGCGCGCCCGGGCGGCGAAGAGTGCGGGCAGGGTGGCGTCCGCGGGCAGGGCGCGGCCGGTGCCCCAGCGCGTGACACGGGCCTGCTCGTCCGGTGTCAGCAGGCCGTAGCCCGCGAGCGGAAGGCCGGGGTCGGCGGCCACCTGTTCCAGGAGTCGGACCAGGCGGGTGGCGAGGGTTTCGACGGTGGCCCGGTCGAAGAGGGCGGTGGCGTACTCGATCCCGGCGCCGAGGCCGCCCGCGGCCCGTTCCTCGGTGAAGGCGAAGGTGAGGTCGAACTTGCTCAGGCCGTTGTGGACGAGCCGGTCCTCGACGGTGAGTGCCGGCATGTCGGGGCGGTCGGTCTCCTGGTTCTGCAGGACCAGCATGGTCTGGAAGAGCGGGTGGTGGTTGCGCGCCCGGACGGGATTGACACTCTCGACGAGCCGCTCGAAGGGCACGTCCTGGTGTGCGTAGGCGGCCAGGTCGAACTCGCGTACACGCACGAGGAGTTCCCGGAAGGTCGGGTGGCCGGACAGGTCCGCGCGAAGGACGAGCGTGTTGACGAAGAATCCGACCAGGTCCTCGAGCGCCTCGTCCGTGCGGCCTGCGACGGGCGAGCCCAGCGGGATGTCGTCGCCCGCGCCGTGCCGGTGCAGCAGGGTGGCGACCGCCGCCTGGAGCACCATGAAGAGACTGCTGCCCGACTCGGCCGCCAGCCGCAGGAGTCGCGCGTGGACGGGTGGCGGCACCGCGAAGGTGTGGACGGCCCCTCTCGGGTCGGTGGTGACCGGACGCGGCCGGTCCAGCGGCAGGTCGATCAGGCCGGGCAGACCCGCCAGGGCGGCGTGCCAGTGGTCGAGTTGCCGCCGCAGCAGGCTCTCCGGCGCATCACCGTCGCCCAGGACCGCGTGCTGCCAGAGGGCGTAGTCGGCGTACTGGAGGGGATCGCCGTTCGCGGTTCCGGGGTCCCGGCCCTCGAGCCGGGCGCGGTAGGCGTCGCCGAGATGACGGGCGAGCGGGGCGAGGGACCAGCCGTCGCCCGCGATGTGGTGCAGGACGAGCACCAGGACGTGGTGGGCGGGCGCGGAGCGCAGCAGCCGGGCGCGCAGCGGCGGGTCCACGACGACGTCGAACGGCTCGCGCACCGCGGCCAGAACGGCTTCCTCCACGTCGCCGGGGGCCATGGCCACGACGGGCAGGCCGGGCACGGCGGTGTCGACCGGGAGAATCAACTGATGGGGTACGCCGTCCTGTTCGGGGAACAGCGTGCGCAACGCCTCGTGGCGCCGCACGACGTCGCGCAGGGCGGCCCGCAGGGCGTCGGTGTCCAGGGGGCCGTCGAGTTCGAGTACGAGCGGAATGTTGTAGGCGGAGCTGGGGCCTTCGAGCCTGTTGAGGAACCACAGGCGCTGCTGTGCGAAGGACAGCGGCAGCGGATCGGGCCGCTGCGCCACGGGCACCACGGGCGGGCGGGCGCTTCCCTGCGTGTCGAGGACGCGGGCCAGGCCCGCGACGGTCGGGTGCTCGAAGAGGGTGCGTACGGCGATCTCGGCGCCCAGGACGGCGCGGACGCGGCTGACGACACGCATCGCGAGGAGCGAGTGCCCTCCGAGGTCGAAGAAGCTGTCGTGCGGGGCGACGTGGGGCCGTTGCAGGACGTCGGCGAAGATTCCGGCGAGCAGATCCTCCGGGAGGGTGCGACGCCCCGGCCCGGCCGGGGCGTCGCCACCCGGCCCGGGCTCGGGCAGGGCACGCCGGTCCACCTTGCCGTTGGGCAGGAGGGGGAGCTCGTCCAGGAGGACCACGGCGCCGGGCACCATGTAGTGCGGAAGGGTCTCGGCGAGGGCGTCGCGCAGGGCGGCGGGGCGCGGGGCCGGGTCGCCGGAGACCGCGTAGGCGACGAGCCGGCGCCGGCCGGGAGCGTCCTCGCGGATCACGGCGCAGGCGGCCGTGACGCCGGGCCCGGCCAGGAGCGCTGCCTCGACCTCCCCCAGTTCGATGCGGAAGCCCCGGAGTTTGACCTGGTCGTCGGCGCGGGCGACGTAGTCGAGCTGACCGTGCCGGTTCCACCGCACGAGGTCGCCCGTCCGGTACATGCGGGCGCCGTTGGCGTCGAAGGGGTCGGCCACGAAGCGTGCGGCGGTAGGACCCGGGCGGTTCAGGTAGCCGCGGGCGAGGTTGGGGCCCGACAGGTACAGCTCCCCGGTGACGCCGGGAGGTACGGGCCGCAGCCGGCCGTCGAGGACGTAGGCGCGCGTGGTGTCGACGGGGAGTCCGATCGGCACGGTCTCGGACGGCGGGCGGCCGTCCTCCCGTCCGTCGGCGTCCGGGCCGACGACGCGGTGGGCGGTCGCGTCGATGGTGGCCTCGGTCGGGCCGTAGAGGTTGTGCACGTCGGCCTGCCACAGCTCGGCGACGTCGCGGGCGAGTGCACGCGGCAGCGGCTCGCCGCCGCACAGGACGGCGCGCAGGGCGGGAAGCGGTGCGGCGTGTGCTGCCTCGGTGAGGACGAGGGCAAGGTGCGAGGGCACGAACTGGCAGACGGTGACGCCGAATCGGCTCATCCAGGAGACGAGGGTGCCCGGTTCCCGGTTGGCTTCGTGCGGCAGCACACAGACTTCGGCGCCGTTCATCAGCGGGAGCCACAGCTCCCACCCGGAGGCGTCGAAACTGTTGGAGGTGCGCGCGAGGACGCGGTCGTCCGGTGTGACGGACAGGTAGCGCGCCATCCAGGCCATGTGGCCGGCCAGGGCCTCGTGCGTCACGACCACGCCCTTGGGGCGGCCGGTGGAGCCGGAGGTGTGGATGACGTACGCGGGGTCAGCCGGGTGCGGGGTGTCCGGCACGGCCGTGGTGTCCCCCGTGGGCCGGGCGGCCGGGCCGTCGAGGACGAGCCACGGTACGCCGCACTCGGGCAGGTCCTTGTGGACGTCGGTGGTGGTGAGCAGGAGTACGGGCCGGGCGTCGTCGAGCATGTGCCGGATGCGGGCGGGCGGATACTGCGGGTCCACGGGCAGGTAGGCGGCACCGGCCCGCAATACGGCCAGCATGGCGACGACGGTGTCCACGGACGGCGGCACGGCGAGCGCCACCCGGTCCTCACGGCCCGCGCCCCGGTCGCGCAGGACCTGGGCGAGGGCGTCGGCGCGGGAGTCGAGCTCGGCGTAGGTGAGGCTCGTGTGCGCGTCGCGGACAGCGACGGCGCGGGGGGTGCGCGCGGCCCACTCCCGGACCGCTCCAGGAGCGGTGGGGGCGGGCAGCGGGAGCTCGGCGCCGCGTCCCCGGCGAAGGACGCGGTCACGCTCGCCCGGCGTCAGGGGGTCGAGGTCGCCGATCGTACGGTCGGGGTCGGCCACGGCCTGGGTGAGGACGCGCGCGAAGCGGGCGCACAGGGCGCGGGCCGTGTCGGCCTCGAAGAGGTCGGTGGCGTATTCCAGGTATCCCCCGATGCCGCCGGGGGCTTCGAGACTCCCGCGGACCTGGGTGCTCCCGGGGGCTTCGGTCGTCCCGGAGGCTTCGGCGGTCCCGGGGGCTTCGGCGGTCCCGGAGGCTTCGGCGGTCCCGGGGGCTTCGGCGGATCCGGTGAATTCGGTGAATTCGGTCAGCGAGAACGTCAGGTCGAACTTGCTGACCCCGGTGTGCCGGGAACGGTCGCGTGCGATGACGCCGGGGAGATCGAGCTCCGCCCGCTCCTGGTTCTGGAGGACCAGCATGGTCTGGAACAAAGGGTGGTGGTCGCCGGACCGCTCGGGGTTGACCGCCTCCACGATCCGTTCGAAGGGTACGTCGCCGTGGCTGAAGGCGGTGATGTCGAACTCCCGCACCCTTTGCAGCAGTTCGCGGAAGGTCGGGTCGCCGGAGACATCCGTGCGCAGGACGACGGTGTTGACGAAGAACCCGACCAGGTCATCGAGTGCCTCGTCGGTGCGCCCGGCCACCGCGGCGCCCAGCGTGATATCGGTGCCGGCACCATGGGCGTGCAGCGTCACGGCCAGGGCAGCCTGCAGCACCATGAACGGGGTGCATCCCGTGGCGCGGGCGAGCCGGACGAGCTCGGCGTGAGCGGGCTCGGGCAGCTCGAAGGGGACCGCGTCGCCCCGGTGACCGGCGACGGCCGGGCGGGGGCGGTCGAGAGGCAGGTCGAGCAGGTCGGGGGCGCCGCGCAGCGCCTCCTGCCAGAAGGCGAGCTGGCGTGCGGCCAGGCTGTCCGGGTCGTCGGCGTCACCGAGCAGCCGGCGCTGCCAGAGCGTGTAGTCGGCGTACTGCACGCGCAGTTCGGGCCAGTCGGGCGTGTCCGTGCCGGAGACCCTGGCGCGGTAGGCGGCGCCGAGGTCACGGCTGAGCGGAGCGAGCGACCAGCCGTCGGCGACGACGTGGTGGAGGACGAGCAGCAGGATGTGGTGGTCGGGGCCCGGGCGGAGCAGATGGGCGCGTACACCGAGGTCGCCCGTGAGGTCGAAGGGCGCCGCGGACAGGCGGCGCACGGTCGCCTCGGCCCAGACCTCGGCACTCTCCCCGGCCGGCGCGAGCTCCACACCGAGGGGGACGAGGACCTCGGCATCGGATGCGTCGAGTACGTTCTGGCGGGCTACCCCGTCGTGCTCGGCGAAGACGGTGCGCAGGCTCTCGTGCCGGACGACGACGTCGGCCAGGGCACCACGCAGGGCGTCGGTGTCCAGCGCGCCCTCGAGTTCGAGGACGAACGGGATCGTGTAGGTGTCGCCGGGGCCCTCGGCGCGATTGAGGAACCAGAGGCGCTGCTGCGCGTAGGAGAGCGGTACCGCCTCGGGCCGGTGCTGCGGGGTGAGGGCCGGCCGGGCCGTGGCGGCGGTGTCGAGGGCGGTGGCGAGGGCGGCCACCGTGGGGTTGTCGAAGAGGGTGCGCATGCCTGCCTCCGCCCCCAGGGCGGCCCGCACCCTTCCGGTGAGGCGGGTGGCGAGCAGGGAATGGCCGCCCAGGGAGAAGAAGTTGTCGTCGATGCCGACGGACGCGACTCCCAGGACGTCGGCGAACAGGCCGGCCAGGACTTCCTCGTAGGCCGTGCGCGGTGCCCTGCCGGTGGTGGCGACGGCGCGAGGGGCCGGCAGCGCCTGGCGGTCGACCTTGCCGTTGGGGTTCAGTGGCAGCGCGTCGAGCCGGACGAACGCGGAGGGCACCATGTAGGCGGGCAGAGCGCGCCCTGTGCGGCGGGCCAGGGCCGCGCCGTCCGGCCGGGCGCCGGGTGTTCCCACGACATAGGCGACGAGCCGCCGGTCGCCGGGTATGTCCTCGCGGACCAGGACGCAGGCGGCCCGCACGTCCGGATCGGCGAGCAGGGTGTTCTCGATCTCGGCGGGTTCGATGCGGAATCCGCGGAGCTTGACCTGCCCGTCCACGCGTCCGACGTACTCGATGTCTCCGCGCGCGGTCCAGCGCACGAGGTCACCGGTGCGGTACATGCGGCCACCGCGGGCGTCGTAGGGATCGGCGACGAACCGGGAGGCGGTCAGCGCCGGCCGGCCCTGGTAGCCGCGGGCGACGCCGTCCCCGCTCACGTAGAGCTCGCCCACGACACCGACGGGCAACAGGGCGAGTTCCGCGTCGAGCACGTGGAGGCGCATCCCGTCGAAGGCCCGTCCGATGGGCGGCACACCCGGCCTGCCTGGGGAGACCCGGTGGCGGGTGGCGAAGGTCGTGGTCTCCGTCGGCCCGTACACGTGCAGGACGCGCGCGCGGGGCGCGGTCGCGGCCACCCGCTGCATCAGGTCCGGGGTCGCGGACTCGCCGCCCGCGGCGACCAGGCGCAGCCCGCCGAACGCGGCGGGGTCGGCCTCGGCCACCACGTTGAACAGAGCCGTCGTCAGGAACAGCGCCGTCACTCCGTGCCGGTCCACCACGTCCCTGAGGGTCGGCGCCTCGAGTACGCCGCCCGGTGCGACGACGACACGGCCTCCGTTCAGGAGCGGCACCCAGATCTCGAAGGTGGCGGCGTCGAACACGTAGGCCGAGTGGTGCAGCACCGCCTCGCACGCTCCGTCGGACCAGGTGGTGTCGGCGGCGAGTGCGAGGACGTCGGCGTGCGTGACGCCGACGCCCTTGGGCAGACCGGTGGAGCCGGAGGTGAACATCACGTAGGCGAGCCGGTCGGTGCGGGTCACACCCGGCGGCTGTCTCCGCCGTCGCGGAGCACCGCGCACGACGGCGCCGCGACCGTCCAGGACGATGACCGGCAGGGCCGCCGCTGCTGCCGCCTCCACCCAGGGCCGGCCGGCGCCGGCCTCGTCCACCACCAGGGCACGGACGCGGGCCACTTCGGCGACGCGGTCGAGCCGCTCCGCGGGCCAGGCCGCGTCCATGGGTACGTACGCGGCCCCCGAACCGACCGTGCCGAGTGTGGCGGACACCACGGCCGCCGAGCGGCCCATGAGGACACCGACGCCGTCCTCGGCACCGATCCCCCAGCCGGCCAGCGCACCGGCGAGGTCGCCCGCCGTCCGCTCCAGCTCCCGGTACGAGAGCGTGACGGCGCCCTCCACCACCGCCGGGGCGCCGGGGGTCAGGCGGGCCTGAACACCGAATGCCTCCGCCAGACCGGAGCCGGCGGTGCGCTTCGGCAGGACGGCTCCGCGCCCCTGGGCGAGCAGGTCCCTCGCGGCGGTGTCGTCGAGGAAGGGCAGGTCGCGGAGGGGTGTGTCGGCTTCCGCGCCGGCCAGAGCCGTCAGGAAGGGGACGAGGGCCTGCTGGAGCAGTTGTACGTCGTCGGGGTGGTAGAGCTCCGGGTTGGCGTCGAATCCGATCAACGGACCGTTTTCCTCGGCCCGTTCGGAGACGAAGAGGGAGACGTCGTCGACCGGGCCGATGGACAGGACGCGGGAGGCGGCGGGACTGCCGGCGAAGTCGAGGTCGTAGTCGTAGCCCATGATGTTGACGACGACGTCGGTCAGATGTGCCGCGTCGTCGGCCATGTTCAGTTCGCGGGCCAACTGCTCACGGGAGAACCGTCGGTGGCGCAGGGCTCCGCCCATCTCCGCGGCAACGGCCCGCACGAGGGCGCCGACCGTCATGTCGGCGGTGACGCCGATGCGCAGCGGCAGGATGTTGGCGGTCATCCCGACGATGTGGCGCAGCCCGCCGTGACGGCCGTTGGAGGCGAGGCCGACCGTGATGTCCTGGGCCCCGGTGACCCGGCCGACGTAGGCGGCGACCGCACTCACGAGTACGGCGGTCCACCTGGTGCGGTTCTCGGCGGCGAGTCCGCGCAGGTCGTCGAGGACGGAGACGGGCAGGGTCTCCCCGCTGTGCATCCGGACGTCCGCTCCGGCGGGCACGGCCGACGTCGCCGCCGCGTCGGTGCGCCGGCGGACCAGCGCGGCGCCGCCGCGCGTGTACGCGTCGTCGCCGGCTCCGGCGGAGACCCCCGCGCCGTCGGCCGCCCGGTCGGCGAACCTGTCGCACCAGTAGGCGCGGTCGGCCTCGAAGCGGTCCGACTCGCGATAGGCCTCTTCGTCGGCGATGAGGTCGCGCAGGGGCGCGGCGGGCAGCGCGGCCGTGGCGAGGTCCTCGCCGCGCACGGCGCGCCCGTAGAGGTCGGCCACGGTGCGGCCGAACACCGCGCCGCCGAGGCCGTCGACGGCGATGTGGTGGAAGCGGACGTACCAGTAGTGCAGCCGCGGCCCCAGGCGCAGCAGGGCGAAGTGGTGGCGCGGCGCGTCCAGCCGGTCGACGGCCGACATGTCGTCGGCCATGTAACGCTCGGCCGCGGCCACGGGATCGTCGGCGCCGGACAGATCGGCCAGGCGGAGCCGGCTGGTTTCTTCCGCCGAGCGGGAAGCGACGTACTGGTACACCGTCTCGCCGCGGGTGACGAACTCGAGGCGGAGACTGTCGCACAGCGCGACGGCCCGGTTCAGGGCCGCGTCGAACAATTCCTCGTCGAGGCCGCCGTGGATCTCGAAGCATTCCCCGATGTTGTATTTGGGACTGTCCGGGTCGACGAGTTGCCCGTACCAGACGCCCTGCTGGGCCGTACTCAGTTCGAGGAAATCTTCCGCGACCACATGCGCCTGAAGGGGCGGAAGAGAACTGTTTTCCTGCATGCCGGTCCACACCTTTGGGGAGAGATTTCGGGGACGGTGAAGAGGGCCGGGTGAATCCGGCCACACCAATGCACCGATCATCGGTGCCGGGGCAGACGAAAGCCGCGTGGGGAGCTCCACGGCACTCATGGTTTCAGGTGCGATCAGGCACCGTACGGGAACATGCCTTCTCGGCAGGAGCCGCATCGCCTTCGCACATCGAAGGCGGCCAGGAGTAAGCCCGTCGACGGTTCATGAGTTCCACAGGAAAGCAGAATGAGCAAGGTCGATCGAGTCACGACAGTTATCGTGCGCGCCTGATCGATTCCGCTCGAACTCGAACGGAATCGATCAGACGGGAGCGTCGGCCCGGCACTCGACCTGGGAAGCCTCCTCGACGAACCGCCGCCGGCCTAGCCGGCCTCGACCTCCATCGCACGCACCAGACCCGCGGGCCGCATATCGGTCCAGGCGCCCTCGATCACGTCGAGACACTCCTGACGCGACCCTTCCGGCCCGTCGGCGCGCCAGCCGCCCGGAACGTCGATATGCGCGGGCCACAAGGAGTACTGGCCCTCGTCGTTCACCAACGCCACGAACCGCCCCGACTCGTCATCGAAAGGATTGGTCACGTCCGTCCCCCCACTTGTTCTCACTCTTTCCATGACACGTTCATCAGCCATGCCCGGGCGCACCGCTTCGGTCCTTTCCGCGGCACACCACCGAACCCCCGGCCCCGCGACGCGGTTAACCGGTCACATGGAACGGGGATACGTAACGTCTCCATACCACCGACATGCCTGCACCTGATCCAGGGTCAACCCGACGTCACCCGTTCACGTCAATCACATTAGAGGACCCGCGGCCACGAACGGCGTGTATTCGCCTGATTACTTACGAGCAGCCGAGTGCGCGCGACGGAGTGCGCCCGCCTGCGGAATATGCCAATCCATGCTGTTCGAAGAAAATCAGCCACCCCATGTCCTTATGGTGCCGGTAGAACTTGATATGAACCAGACATTTTCGGATAGCCGCTGGCGTACGCCCGCGTACTTTCGCCGTATGCGGAGGTCGCGCCAAGCTCCCGTGCGCCGGTTACGCGCCCCTGCTGTCCGCAGGCCACCACACGCACCCGCCGTGGCCGGTCGGGATTCGGCCGCGGCTCAGGAAGGGCCGTCCGGCTTCGTGCCGGGCTTCGCGTGGAGTACCTCGCGGGCCTGTTCCGCCGCGCGGGCGATGTTCTCGGCGACGAAGTCGAGGAACCGGGCGATGTTCTCGAGGCGGCCGGCTGCCGGAGTACCGGGGCCGAGGACACCGACGCCCTGCCGTGCGGTCTCGATGATCTGCGCGGTGGTACGAGCACTGGCGATCATCGACTGGTACCAGATGTCGTCGTCGACGAAGAGACCCAACCCGCGAAGGCCCGTCACAGCCGTCCCCCGATGGCTGCGGCGGGCCTTCGCCTGCGACGGTCTCGCCTGCTGCCGGCGTTCCGGTCCCTCACGAGCGGGCCCGGTCAGGTCCGACGGTCCGCTCGCACGTCATCAGGCCCCCGGACACTCCCCGGCGGCGAGCAGGGTTCTCACAGCAGGAGGTCGCGCCGGTACCACGTGCCCGGCGCGCCGCCGAGATCAGCCGGGTCGGCCGGGCCGACCGGGACGAACCCGGCCCTGGTCAGTACCTTCCCGGACGCGGCGTTGTCGTGGGCGGCGGCCGCCCGCAGTGTGCGCAGGCCGTGCGTCGCTGCGGCCATCCAGCACAACTCCCGGATGGTCGCGGTCGCCACGCCGCGGCCGGTGACCCGCTCCGCGACCCGGTAGCCGAGTCTGGCCGTGCCGTCCTCCAGGTCGTACAGGTTGAACCTGCCGAGTACCGAGCCGTCCTCGGCGACGAGCACGTAGAACGCGCAGACGCCGCTTTCCTGCTCGTCCAACAAGGCGCTGTACCGGTCGGCGAACCTGTCGAAGAAGTCGTCGCCGCGGTCGGAGACCGAGGAGGCGAAATAGGTGCGGTTCGCCAGCTCGAAGGCCAGGACCGCCGGGGCGTGCTCGGCGTGCAACCGCTTCAGCTCGGGCATTGCGCGACTCTACCCAGCTCGCGCGCTGAGGCCACCTGGGTTTCCGCCGGCCGGCGGCCGGCGGCCACACTGCGTGCCCCGCTTCGCCTTCCTCGGGACACTGGAGGGGCGTGTGACGGCCTGGGCCGGCGCCGCAGGGGCACTGGCCCGGCCGGCTGCCACCGCAGCTCGATCGCCGTGACGCCGTCCGGTTCGCGAAGGGAGCGGTGATCGTCGGCGGCGTCACACACCGGCCTCTTCGTGCACGCGCTGCCGGGCGCCACCCGGCGCTTCGTCGTCCGACCGTCCGCCGGGCCGCCCGTGCCCCCTCACCTCATGCAGCAGCCGTCACGATCCCGCCAGCAGCGCCTCCAGTGCCACCGCTGTCTCGGGGTGGCGGCCGTCGAGGACCGCGCCCGAGGGTGCGGACACCTCCGCCTCCCAGGTGCCCTCCCAGCCCAGCAGCTCCGCCACGCTGTCGCACGTGTCCGGGTGCGCGGCGAGCAGGACGGCGCGACCGGCCGTGACGCCTCCGGCAGCCGCCGTGACGGGTTCTTCCGGGGCGGCCTGCCACGGCGCGACCCACCCGTCCAGCGCCGCGAGGCGGCCGGGGAAGACACGTCCGGCCTCACGAATCAGCAGAGGGGCCAGGTCGGCGCCCTCCGAGCGCAGAGTGGTGATCAGCGTCGGCAGCCAGGGCAGCAGCACCGGATCCGGCAGCCGTGCGAAGGCCTTCGAGACCGCCTCCACGACGAAGTCCGCCAGTTGCGGGACCGGCTCGAGCGCATGCAGGAATCCGCTGAGATAGCGCGGATAGGCGGGCACCACCAGCGGGTCGGCCAGCAGTTCGTCGCACCGCTGCCGCAACTCGCCCCGGGACAGCTGTCCGAGATGCACTTGGGCCGCCCACAGCAGGGCCACCCTGGAGGGCTCCTGCGGGTGCGACTGGGCGAAGGCGAGCTCCAGCTGGGTCCGGTCGCAGCCGAGCGACAGGGCCAGGCTCTCCATGCTGAAGAGGAATCCCAGCATCGCGGCGACCTGGCGCACGGTCGCGTCCTCGTCGGTGAAAGCCGTCGGCAGGAGAGTGCAGTAGTGCGCGTACCCCGTCTTGGCGAAGGACTCGATCCACGACGGCAGCACCGGCCGGCTGATCCGGTAGTACGCCAGGAGCCGGCGCACCCGGCGCAGGACCTCCGGCGCCCCGTCGACGCTGCGCTCGGTGGCGAGCACCTCGAGGGCCCGGGTGCCGAGTTCGTCGGCGAGGCGGCCGCTGCGCAGATGCAGCACGGCGTCCTCGACGGCCGCGAGGACCTGCGCCGTGGTGGCGTTCGGGGCGTACGCGGCACGGCGCAGGCGCTGCTCCAGGACCTGCTCGATGCTGACGCCCTCGTAACCGAGCTCGATGAGCGCCCGCTGATGCGTGCCCAGTGCCAGGTCCCAGGACTCCTGCACCGACTGCTTGCCGAGCTCCCGCTCGCCCATGATCGGCCGTGCGGCGCCGTGCGGCATCAGATGGCGCAGCATCCACAGCACGTCGGAGCACTGCCGCAGTTCCGGTTGGGAGGTCATGTCGAGCAGGGCCCGCTGCACACCGCGCTGCTGCAGCTTGAGGTTGAGCGGGGCCAGGCGGTCGTGCACGTCGCGGGCCAGGGGCGGCAGCGCGTCGTAACCGACCCTGCCGATCCGGTCGCCCCCCATCAGGATCTCCACGAGGCGGCGGACGTCACGCCTGCCCGGCACGGTCTCCTTCTCGATGCAGGTGACCGCCGCGTCCTGGAAGTCGTACGGGGTGGGCCTGGCCCGGTCCCGCATACCGGCCAGCAGGATCGACGTCTCGAAGACGGCGATGGCGTCGGCGGTGGAGGCGAGGTAGCCGTTTCGGCGGGCGGAGCGCACGATCTCCACGGACCAGCCGAGGAGTTCGGCCTCGTCCAGCCGGTCGAGGGCGGGTGGGCTCTGCAGGAAGCCGGAGAGCTTGTCGGAGGTGACCTCCGCGCCCACGGGACCGGCCATCGCGGCGGCCTTCCTCGGCTTCGCCGCCTTCTTCACGCCATCCTGGCCGGCGAGCCGGAACGGCTGGACCCGGGTGCGCTTGAGGTTCTTGGACCACTGGGTGGCGGCGATCGACACGGATCCGGCCGCCAGTCCGAACTGCGCCTCGATCGCCGCGTGGCTGGACGGGATCAGGCCGTACTGCCAGGTGCTCTCGCTCGTCGGGCTGATCTCGAAGGTGTCGCTGCCGTGGACACCGAACTCCTCGACCCGGCTGGACGCGTGGAACGCGCCGCAGACGTAGAGGCAGTCCTCGGGGTCGGTGCCCGTCGCGGCGAGGTGCTCACGCATCCGGGTCCACATGTAGCGCTCGCGGTCCTCGTCCACCCGGACCCGGCCCGTGTCCCCCGGGGCCAGGCGGCGGAAAAGGCTGCCGATGAGAAGCATGACCTGGCGGTAGGTGTCGTGGTCGCTGTCGCCGAGGGGCAGCTCGACGTACTGGTGCCACCACTCCGACCAGTGCCGCACGCGGCCGTGGTGCAGGAGGTGCTCCTCGAGTTCGGCGAAGCGTGGCCGCAGGTCTCCGATCTCCACCCCGACGGCGTCACCGTGCAGCGCCGCCTCCTCCTCGGCGGGCCGGTCGTCCGGGCCGGTGGGCTCCGTCCCGCCCGCCTGCCACTGGAACACGTGGTCGGAGGACCGGTCCACGAGGACCAGTTCGACGCCCGGGGTGTCCAAGGCGTAGGAGATGGCCTGGTATTCGGCTGACGCCTCGGTGATCGGGGCCACGACCGACAGGGGTGCCCAGTCCGCGGGGAAGCCCTTGACCTCGCTCGCGAAGGCCTGGACGGCGACCGGCAGCCGGCAGTTTCGGAGCTCCGACAGCAGGGGTGCCATGTCCTCGCACAGCTCCAGATACACCACCTTCGGCTGCTTCTCCCGCAACCGCCGTGCCATGGCGACCGCCGACGCGGGCGAGTGGTGGCAGACGGGGAAGATCTCCAGGGGCTCGCGTACGGCGCGGTCGACATCGTCGACGATGCCGAGGAGGATCCCCTGCAGTGCGTCCGGGCCGTCGGCGAACTCCGTTGCGGCCTCCTGCAGTTGTGTTCTCAGCGCCTCGAAGGGTGTCCCCTCGCTCCGGGCACTCATGACAGGGTGGCGATCGCGTCGCGGCCGCCCTCCAGGAACTCCGGCCAGCTGCCGCCCTCCTCCTTGCTGCGCGGCTCGACGACGCCGTGCAGGTACTTGTTGAGGATGGCGAGGTCCTCGGGTTCGCGCCGCGCCAGAGATCCGACGAGCGAGGAGGCGAGGGTGCGGGCGGTCAGCGCGCGTTCGCCGAAGAAGTTGCTGTGCAGGATCGCGTCCTCCAGTACACCGATCTGCTCGGCGCTCGACAACGCGGACTCCAGCTTCTCGTCGTCGCTGCCGGCCGCGGCGGCGGAGGCCCGCAGGTCGGCGAAGCTCTGCAGCAGTACGTCCAGGAGGGTCGGCGGCACGTCCAGCTCGATCTGATGGCGGCGCAGCAGTTCCTCGGTGCGGAAGCGGACGATCTCCGCCTCGCTCTTCTTGTTCGTCACGACCGGTATGCGGACGAAGTTGAAGCGGCGCTTGAGCGCGGAGGACAGGTCGTTGACCCCGCGGTCGCGGCTGTTGGCCGTGGCGATGACCGAGAAACCGGGCTTGGCGAAGACGATGTTGTCGCTGTCCATCTCCGGGACCGAGATGTACTTCTCCGACAGGATCGAGATCAGTGCGTCCTGGACGTCGCTGGTGGAACGGGTCAGCTCCTCGAAGCGGCCGATCGCCCCGGTCTCCATCGCGGTCATGATCGGTGAAGGGATCATCGACTCCCGCGACTGGCCCTTGGAGATCACCATCGACACGTTCCACGAGTACTTGATGTGGTCCTCGGTGGTGCCGGCCGTCCCCTGCACCACCAGGGTGGAGTTACGGGAGACGGCTGCGGAGAGCAGCTCCGCCAGCCAGCTCTTGCCCGTGCCGGGGTCCCCGATGAGCAGCAGGCCCCGGTCGGAGGCCAGCGTGACGATGGAGCGCTCGACGAAGCTGCGGTCTCCGTACCACTTCTGGGAGATCTCCCGGTCGAGGCCGTCGGAGCGCTCGGATCCGAGGATGAACAGGCGGACCATCTTCGGCGACAGCCGCCAGGAGAACGGCTTGGGGCCGTCGTCGACGGACTCCAGCCAGTCGAGCTCCTCGGCGTACTTGATCTCGGCGGGGGCGCGCAACAGGTCGGACATGTGTGGGGCCTTTCTGAGGGTTCGGGTTCGACTGCACCGGTGCCGAGAGGCTTCAGGTGAGGAAGGTCTTGAGCTCGTGGACGAGCTTGCGGATGTGGCCGGACAGCACGGGCGTCCCCTGGTCCTTGAAACGCTCCCGGAACCACGGGTTGACGCTGGCGCGGCCGGAGCTGGTCACGGAGCCGACCGGGATGAACTTGGCGCCGGAGCGGTGGATGGCGGCCATGCTCTCGAACAGGGGCTCGGTCTGCCATTCGTAGAAGTCCGAGATCCACACCACGACCGTGTTGCGGGGTTCGGCGATCTTCGGCTGGGCCAGTGCCATGGCGACGGTGCCGTCGGTGCCGCCCCCCAGGTTGGTGCGCAGCAGGGTCTCGAACGGATCGTGCACCCACGGAGTGAGGTCGAGGGCCTGGGTGTCGTACGCGATGAGGTGGACGTCCACCTTGGGCAGGCCCGCGAAGATCGAGGCGAGGATGGTGCAGTTGACCATCGAGTCCACCATCGAGCCCGACTGGTCCACGACGACGATCAGCCGTTGCGGCGTCGTCCTGCGCGCGGTGTGGCGGTAGAACAGCCGGTCGACGTAGAGGCGTTCCTCTTCGGGGCTCCAGTTGGTGAGGTTCTTCCAGATCGTGCGGTCGAGGTCCAGGTTGCGGAACACCCGCTTCGGCGGGACCGAACGGTCCAGGGCGCCGACGGTCGACTTCTCCACCTGTGTGCGCAGTACCTCGGCGACCTCGTCGACGAAGCGGCGGATCAGGGACTTGGCGTTGGCCAGAGCCACACCGGACAGGTTGTCCTTGTCCCGCAGCAGTTGCTCGATCAGCGACATGCTCGGCGTCAGCCGACCGGCCAGCTGGGGATCGGCGAGCACTTCGCGCAGCCTCATCCGTTTGACGAGGCCGGCCTCGATGGAGCCGAGCCCGATCTCCGGGATGAGACGGCTGAGGTCGGGGGTCCTTCCGCCGCCGCCCGTGCCGGTCGGGCTGACGCCCGTGCCTCCGGCGCGTCCGCCGCGCAGCTCGCCGGGCCTGCAGCCGAGCGCGCGCTCCAGCCAGCCCGCGTCGGACTGCCACCGTGACAGCTGCCCTGCGGTGACGGTGCCGGGCGGGGAGTGGAAGACGTTCAGCAGGACCTTCGAAACGAGTGCGGCGCGCCGCACCTCGGCGGCCCGGTCGCGGGTGTCGCCGACCACGCCTTCATCGTCGGCGTCGTCCTCCGGCACCATCAGACCGTCGAACTCGGCGGCCAGTTCGGGGTGGCGCTGCACCACGGAGTCGACCGACGCCTGCGGATCCAGCAGCTTGGCCGGCAGGCCGATGTCCTCGACCACCGCGAGGCTCGCGGATTCCAGGGCCGCCTGCTCCTCGTGGTCGAAGAGGCGGGCGAGCAGGCGCCAGTACATGACCTGGCGGCGGTTGTCGTGCGAGGTCTCTCCGGTCACCTCGGGACTCTGTCGTCCGGTCATTTGCGCAGCAGCCTTCCCGCGCGCTCGCTCAGCACCTTGGCGGCATCGGTTGCGGCCTTCTCCGCCTTGACGCCGGCCTTGTCCGTCGTCCCCCCGGCCCACGCACCGGCGTGCAGGGAGGTCACCTTCTTCCGCACCGTGGTCTCGACGGCCAGGGGCTGCACGCCGAACGCGCCGGCGTCCCACCGGATCAGCGCGATGCACGCGCCGGACCTGGCGACGGCCTCGGGGGTGAGGGGCCCGGCAGCCGGTATGCGGTCGGTGTCCACGGCCAGGTCGAAGCCGGCGACGGTGAAGGTCACTCGGCCGTCGTCATCCGTCCGGACGGTGTAGCCCTCCAGGAAGACGGGCACGGCGATGCGCGCCGGGTGCCGGTCCAGGGGGGCGGTGCGCGGGGCGGTCGCGGTGGGCAGGGCCACACGGGCGGTGGCGAACGCATCGGCCGGCTCTCCCGCGCGTGCGTGCTCGTCGCTCCAGAGGAGGTCACCCTCCGCGGTGACCGGCATACCGGTGAGCTCCATGGAGCGGCCCTCACCGGCTGCGGCGAGGAGCGACATGTGCGGGCGCATCAGCTGCCAGATACCGGCCCCGACGACCGTGTCGGGCTTGGGCACCGAGACGCCGGCGCGCACGAGCCGGGGCGCCGAGCCGTCCGCGGGCTCGAACACCGCGTGGACCTGTGCCTGTGCTGCGGTCGCGTGCTCGGTCACGTCGACACCGAGGGGCAGCAGGCGTCCGTCGACGGTACCGACGGCCGGCGTGGCCGCCGCGCCGGGCACCGTCAGCAGCATGCCGCGCGACCAGAGGTCGGCCCATCGGCGCAGTGGGAACCGCTCCAGCGACGCACCGGGGCAGGACGCGGCGAGTTCGGCGGCGAAGCCGTCGAGGAGGGCCGCGAGGCGTCGCAGGGACGGGTCGGGGAGCATCGCGGAGACGACCTCGGCGGCCCCGGACACCACCTCGTGGTCGAGTCCCTGCCATCCGCAGCGCGCCAGGTCGGACAGCCACGCGCGGGCGGCCGTCAGCAGATTGACCGCCGGCTGTCCGGCGGCCACGAGGACGGCATCCGCCCCGCGCCGGCGGCCGGCCGCTTCGTCGGCACGGTTCAGCAGGGCGTCGTGGACCGAGCCGAGCAGCGCGGTCCGTGCGGCGGCGAGAGCCACGAAGTGGTCCTCGTCCGCTGCTCCGGCGGCCGCCTTCGCGGCCGCTTCGGAGACCCTGGCGGCCAGTGGCGTCCCGGTCACGGCGTCGGCGAGCCGTGACGGGCCGGAGGCTTCGGCCGGCCGGGGCCGGAGCAGACCCGTGACGAGGGCCTGGTCGAAGGCGTCGACGGCGGCCAGGGCTTCGTCCAGACCGTCGACGGGCCCGGCGAGCAGATCGGCGCGCATCACGCCACCGCCCGGGTCGGCGGGAAGAACTGCATCTCGGGCAACGGGGCTGTGGACGGCGCGTGTTCGAGATAGGCAAGGTGGCGCAGGAACCGGCTGAAGACGGACGCGGCGGCTTTCGTCGTGTCCATCTGCGGACGGGTGCTCCTCATGGCCGAGGCCAGTCCGGCACCGTCCGTGTCGCCCTCGGGGACGTCGGCCTTCAGATACCGGACGACACGCGGGGCACCGTACTGCAGGACCGCCTCGTTGATGAGGGCGCCTATGTGGTTGCAGAACGATCCGCGCGCACCGCCGCAGGGCCGGTTGTTGTTGGTGCTGCAGGCGAACGCGAAGCTGCCCGTGGCGACGGACGACACGTAGACACGTCCGATGTCCGATCCGCTGGACACCACACCCTGCAGGCGTCCGTCCGCCAGCTCGACGAACGGAACCTTGGCGAGCTTGCGCGGCCGCGCGGGTGGTACCACCCGTGCCGTGCTCGACCTCTCCCAATCGGACAACGCGCCATCTCCCATGCACAACTAAGTGGTCGTTCCCGCCGGGTCGGCGGAACACGACTGAACCTACTGGGCGCCACTGACAGCGATCCCGTCGCAGCTGGGAGGGGAGAAGGGCGGCCGCTGCGGCTACGCGAGACCGGTGACCCGCATCGTGATGTTCAGCCGCCCGGAGTTCAGCCCGGTGGCCGGGTCACCGGTGCCCTCCCGGACCTTGGGCACACCGTGGTAGGCGAAGCGTGAGGGGCCGCCGAGGACGAACAGGTCTCCCGAGAGGAGTTCGACGTCGGTGTACGGCTTGGTGCGGGTCTCCGTGTTGCCCACGCGGAAGACGCAGGCGTCGCCGACGGACAGGGAGACGACCGGTGCGGACGATCGCTCGTCCTTGTCCTGGTGCATGCCCATCCGGGCCTGCCCGTCGTAGAAGTTGATGAGCGCGGTGTCCGGGGTGTAGTCCCGCGCGGCCTCCTCGTCGCCGTATGCCTCCAGGAGGGCGCGGCGTCCGAGCCGGAGCATCCAGTCCGGGAAGGCGGCGACCCTGCGGCCGTTCACGTCGTCCGCCGTGCGGGAGTACGCGTACGGCTGCCAGTGCCAGCCGACGCACACGGTCTGTACGGACATGACGCCGCCGCGCGGCAGGCGGGTGTGCCGGATCGGGACGGGCCCGGTGGCCCAGGCGCGGCAGGCGGTCACCAGCTTTCGCTGCTCGTCGAGGGTGAGCCAGCCGGGTACGTGCCAGGCTCCCGGGGCGACTTCCGTGGCGGGGCGGGGGATCAGGGCGTTCACGGAGAGGTGCGGTCGGTGGAGGTGGTCATGGGGCGGCTCTCCTGGGAGACGGGGCGGGTCACCGGACATCCTGGCGGTCACGTCGCACGGTGCGGTCAGGCATTCGGGCGGCGGCTCTCCAGATCCAGCAGCTGCCGCTTGCGGTCGAGACCGCCCGCGTAGCCGGCCAGGGCACCGTTCGCGCCGATCACACGGTGGCAGGGGCGCACGACCAGCAGCGGGTTGGCGCCGATCGCGGTGCCCACCGAGCGCACCGCGGCGCGCGGCGCCCCGATCCGCGCCGCGATCTCGCCGTAGCTGAGCGTGGTTCCGTACGGGATGGCCTCCAGGGCAGCCCACACCCGACGCCGGAAGTCCGTGCCGCGCCCGGCGGCGTACTCGATGCCGAACTCGGTGCGGCTGCCGGCGAAGTACGCGCGCAGTTCGGCGGCGATCACGGCGAACGCGTCCGCGCTCTCCGTCCAGCCGTCCCTGACCGTCGCGCCGCCCTTCTGGCCGGGTACGGAGAGTGAGGCCAGGGCGGTGCCGCCCTGCGCGGTGGGTGACTCCTCGCCGACCAGCAGCAGTTCGCCCAGCGGGCTGTCCATCGTGGTGTGCAGCGTCATCGTTCCTGTCCCTTCCGGGGTCATCGTTCAGATCCCTCCCGCCGAAGCGGTGCGACGGCGGTCGGCCGCCTCGTTCCAGAAGTAGTGCATGGCGTAGGTGCGCCAGGGCCGCCATGCCTCTGCGTCCACCGCCTCGACACCTGCGTGTCGCATCCCCGCGCGGACCGCCGTATCGCCGGTCAGCAGGACGTCCGGGTCGCCGAGCGCCCGCATCCGGACGTATCGGGCCGTCCATGGCCCGACGCCCCGCAGACCGAGCAGTTCCTTCTCGGCCCGGTCCCGGTCCGCGCCCGGGTCGAGGCGGATCCGGCCCTCGGCGAGGGCCGCGGCGACGCCGCGCAGGGCGGTCCGTCGCGAGTCCGGCATCCCCAGCCCGGCCAGACCCGCCTCTGCCAGGGTGCCGGGTTCGGGGAACGTGCGGGTGAGGCCGCCGCTGGGCACCCGGAGCGGCGTGCCGTACGCCGCCACCAGCGCGCTGCCGAGCCGGCGCCCCGCCGCTACGGAGACCTGCCCGCCGAGGACCGCCCGGAGGGCCACTTCGTGGACGTCGGCGGCGCCGGGTGCCCGCAGCCCCGGCTTACGGGCGACGAGCGGGGCCAGTGCGGCATCGGCGCCGAGGCGCTCCGCGACGGCGTGGGGGTCGGCGTCGAGGTCGAAGAGGCGGCGCATCCGCTGCGTGGCGGTCGTCAGGTCGCTCAGATCGCTCAGCTGCAGCCTGCATTCAAGCCAGCCCCCGCCGGTGCTCTCGCGGACCTCGGCGATGCCTGTGCCGTGGGGCAGGCGCAGGGTCCGCCGGTAGGTGCGGTCGCCGCGCTCGCCGGCCATCTCCTCGATGCCGTCGAGGGCGCGGACCGCGAGGTGGTCGAAGACCTCGGCGGCTGCGTACGGTCCCCGGTGGGCGAGTCGCAGCGGCACTCCCCCGCCGCCGTCCGCGATGCCGACGGAGCCGAATCGGGAGGCGCGGCCGGGACGGGTGGCGCGCAGCTCTCCGGGGGTGAGCGCGTAGATCTCCCGCACCGTGTCGTTGAACTGCCGCACGCTGGCGAAGCCGGAGGCGAACGCGATCTCGGCGGCCTGCAGGGTGGTGGTCTGCAGCAGGACCCGCGCCGTGTGGGCCCGCTGGGCGCGGGCGAGCGCGATGGGCCCCGCGCCGACCTCTGCGTTCAGCTGGCGCTGCACCTGGCGGGCGCTGTATCCGAGACGCGCGGCCAGCCCGGCGACGCCCTCACGGTCGACGACCCCGTCGCCGATCAGCCGCATCGCCCGGCCCACCAGGTCCGCGCGCACGTTCCAGCCGGCGGAGCCGGGGACCGCGTCGGGGCGGCAGCGCCGGCAGGCACGGAATCCGTCGCTCTGGGCGGCGGCCGCAGTCGGGAAGAACGTCACGTTCCGGCGGTGGGGCGTGGTGGCGGGACAGCTCGGGCGGCAGTAGATGCCGGTCGTGGACACGGCGAAGAAGAACTCTCCGTCGAACCGGGCATCGCGGCTGGTCACCGCCTCGTATCTGCTGTCGTCGCTGGTCATGCCTCCAGGGTGCGGCATCGTGCCCAGCGGTGCTGGCGGGTTTCGGACGGCACGTTTCAGAGATTTGATCGATCACAGTTCTCTTACGTGTCTTTGATTGGAATCATTCCAGAAAAGTGGTTGACTGCGTGTGTGATCGAAACCGAGGCCAGGACACTCCTGCGCGGAGCGTCATTGCGAGTGACCCGCCCCAGGGTCGCCGTGCTCTCGGCGGTCCACGAGGCCCCGCACTCCGATGTCAGTACCCTCCTCACCCTGGTACGAACACGCATCGGCGCGGTCTCGACCCAAGCCGTCTACGACGTACTCAAGACGCTCGTCGGCGCCGGACTGGCCCGGCGGATCGACCTGCCGAATTCCCCGGCACGGTATGAGGGACAGTCCGGGAACAACCATCAGCACGTGGTCTGCCGCTCCTGCGGCACGATCGCCGACGTCGATGTCCCGCCGGGCGCTCCGCGTCTCGAGGCGCCCCAGAATCACGGGTTCAGCGTCGACCACGTAGAGGTGACGTACTGGGGCCTGTGCCCCGGATGTCGGGCCGAGCGCGGTCGGCGGGATCCGGAGTCGGTGCACCGAAGTTTTCACAAAGAGGAGCAGGAAAATTTCTGACAACACGAAGCCGATGACCACTGCCGCCGGCGCACCGGTCGCGAACAACGAGAACGCCGTCACGGCCGGCCCCCGCGGGCCGATGCTGCTCCAGGACGTCTGGTTCCTCGAGAAGCTGGCCCACTTCAGCCGTGAGGTCATCCCCGAGCGTCGTATGCACGCCAAGGGATCCGGCGCCTTCGGCACCTTCAAGGTGACGCAGGACATCACCCGGTACTCCAGGGCCGCACTGTTCTCCGAGGTCGGCAAGGAGACCGAGCTCTTCGCCCGGTTCTCGACCGTCGCAGGTGAGCGCGGCGCGGCCGACGCGGAGCGCGACATCCGTGGCTTCGCCCTCCGCTTCTACACCGAGGAGGGCAACTGGGATGTCGTCGGCAACAACACGCCGGTGTTCTTCCACCGCGACCCCCACCACTTCCCCGACCTGAACCGCGCCGTGAAGCGCGACCCGCGCACCAACCTGCGCTCGGCGGAGAACAACTGGGACTTCTGGACCAACCTCCCCGAGGCCCTGCACCAGATCACCATCGTGATGTCGGACCGCGGCATCCCCGACGGCTACCGCCACATGCACGGCTTCGGCTCGCACACCTACTCGTTCGTCAACGAGAGCAACGAGCGCTTCTGGGTGAAGTTCCACTTCCGTACGCAGCAGGGCATCAAGAACCTGACCGACGAGGAGGCCGCCGCGGTCGTAGCCGCCGACCGCGAGTCCTCCCAGGCGGACCTGTTCGACGCCATCGAGCGCGGTGACCACCCGAAGTGGACGTTCTACATCCAGGTCATGCCGGAAGCGGACGCGGCGACGTACCGATACCACCCGTTCGACCTCACCAAGGTCTGGTCCAAGAAGGACTACCCGCTCATCGAGGTCGGCGAGTTCGAGCTCAACCGCAACCCGGAGAACTACTTCGCCGACGTGGAGCAGGCCGCCTTCACCCCGGCCAACCTCGTTCCCGGCGTGGGTGCGTCGCCCGACCGCATGCTGCAGGGCCGGCTGTTCTCGTACGGTGACGCCGCGCGCTACCGCGTCGGTGTCAACCACCATCAGATCCCGGTGAACCAGCCCCGCGGCGCGAAGAACGTCAACACCTACCACCGCGACGGCCAGCTGCGCGTGGACGGCAACCAGGGCGCCGTGCCCGGCTACACGCCGAACAGCTACGGCCGCTGGGCGGAGCAGCCGCAGTTCGCGGAGCCGGGTCTGGCGCTGGACGGTGCCGCGGCCGACCGGTTCGACTACCGCGAGGACGACGACAACTACTTCGAGCAGCCGGGGAACCTGTTCCGGGCGATGACGCCGGAGGAGCAGGACGCCCTGTTCGGCAACACCGCCCGCGCCATCGACGGCGCCTCGAAGGCCACGATCGAGCGCCACATCGGTCACTGCACGCAGGCCGACCCGGCCTACGGCGAGGGTGTGCGCAAGGCCATCGAGGCCCTGCAGAGCGCCGAGTAGTCCTGGTCGAAGACCGCAGCACGAGGGGCCCCGGGCAACGCGACATCGCGTCGCCCGGGGCCCCTCGTGCTGCGGTGAGACCCGCGCGGCTATTCCAGCAGTGCTGTCCTCCCGAACATCTCGGCCGTGGCCCGCGCGCTGGGTGTCCCCGCGTCGAGGTCCGCGCCCGCGGCGGTCAGCACCGCGACGATCGCGTCCTCGCCCTTGAACAGGGCCCCCGCGACAGGTGACTGGTCCCGGCCGTTGCGCCGGTCGACGTCGGCACCGCGTCCGACGAGCGCCCGCACCGTCTCCGTCTGCCCGTGGTAGGCGGCGAGCATGAGGGCCGTGTTGCCCTCCTGGTCCTGGACGTCGACCGGCAGCCCGTGGTCGAAGAACTCCAGCAGCTCCTGCGTACGGCCCTGCCTGGCCAGATCCATCACGATCGCGACGAGCCGGCGGGTCTGTTCCTCGGAAAGCGGTTCCATGCCCTCAGGCTAAGGGCACCCCCTGCGGGCACCGGCCCGGCGCGACGCGGATCACACGGCCCGCGGTGTCTGAACTTCACGAGAACTCCAGCGAAATGGCACGTGTGTGGATATCGTGCACGAGCGAGGGCGCATCCGTCAGTCCATGGGATCGGCGGATGCGCCCCGTTTGTGGGGATGCAACTGTGGCTGGGGGGTTCATGGGGCATGTCGAAATACCCGAATCGGATATATCCGGGCCTGTCGGGCTCGCGGGGGCACCACGACCGCGTACCGCCGGGTCCCGGAACCGCACGATGGCTCCGGAGCACGTGTGGAGACCACCGACGACCGTTGAGCGCGACCACACGGAGCGACCGCGGGCGAGGACCAAGCCCGATCCGCGTGTGCCCTTCCTCATCCTGACGGATCTGCTGGGACTGGGAGTTCCCGCCTGGCTCGTGCTGCGGGCCGGCGATCAGCCGGGGCCGTGGGCCGCCGCGGCGACCGCGGCGCTGGTGTGGACCTGCGTGCGCACGGCGCGCGGGCGGTACGCGCCTCAGCTGCCCGTGGAAGGCGTAGGGACGGTGTACAGCCCCGTCGGCGACTGGCTCGTACTCGTCGGGGCGCTGGCGGTGCTGCTGGCCGCGACGGGCGGGGGCCTCGACCCGGCGACCGCCGTCACGGCCCTGGTCCCCGGTCTGGCCCTGGCCGTCCTGGCCGGAGCCGCGGGCCGGCTGCTGCGGACCGCGGGGCGGCGGGGAACCCGCAGGGTCCTGGTGGTGGGTGAGGCAGCGGGCCTGGACCGGGCGGTGAAGCTGCTCAACTCCCGTGAGGGACACCCGTACTCGGCGGTGGCCGTGGTCCCGGTGGGTCCGGTGGCACCGGACTGCGGGACACCGGTGCCGGGACGGCTGGCGCCCGAACCCGCCGACGACGACGTGACCACGGTGCTCGGCGGCGCCTTCGCCCACGACGCGGACCTGGTCCTCGTCGCGCCCGGTCCACAGCTCGGTGAGGACCGGCTGCGCCGGCTGGCGTGGGGGCTGCACGACGGCGGGCTGGCCCTCTGCGTGCTCTCGGACCTGTCGGGGGTCGCCGCACCCAGGGTGCGGCCGGTCTCCGCGGCCGGCCTGACGCTGCTGCACGTCGCACCACCTCTGCGGCGCGGCCCGCAGGCCGTACTCAAGACCGTCGTGGACCGGGCCTGTGCCGCCCTCGGACTGCTGGTCCTCTCCCCCCTGTTCTTCGGGGTGGCCCTCGCGGTGCGGTTCTCTTCGCCCGGCCCGGTGTTCCACCGTCAGACCCGTCACGGCCGGCACAACAGGCCGTTCGTCATGTGGAAGTTCCGCACGATGGTGGCGGACGCGGAGTCCCTCAAGGAGCAGCTCGCGGCTGCGAACGAGAGCGAGGGCCCCATGTTCAAGATCCGCCGCGATCCCCGGGTGACCCGCATCGGCCACGCCCTGCGCCGGACGTCCGTGGACGAGCTCCCCCAGCTCCTCAACGTGCTGCGGGGTGACATGTCCCTGGTAGGCCCACGCCCACCGCTCCCGGAGGAGGTCTCGCGCTACGACGAGAGGGAGCTGCGTCGACTGGCGGTGCGCCCGGGCCTCACCGGCCTGTGGCAGGTCAGCGGCCGCTCGGACCTGTCATGGCAGGAGGCGGTGTCGCTGGACCTCTGGTACGTCGACAACTGGTCGGTGGCCGGCGACATGGGGCTGCTGGCCCGGACGGTGCGCGCGGTCACCGACGGCCGCGGGGCGTACTGAGACGTGGTGGGGGGACACCTGGGGGGTCGCGTGCACGGGTTCAGGACGTACCGCGGCCGTCCGGCCGCACGGTCAGCTCCGAGGGGTCTGGCTGCCGAGCCACCACGCGTACGTGCGGGCGATGCCGTCCCGCAGGGTGATCTGCGGCTTGAAGCCGAGGGAGGACAGCCGGGAGACGTCGAGGAGCTTGCGCGGAGTGCCGTCGGGCTTCGAGGTGTCCCAGACGATGGTGCCCTGATACTCCGTCACCTCTTTTACGGTATCGGCGAGTTCGCGGATGGTGAGGTCCGCGCCGCACCCGACGTTGACAGGCTCGTCCCCGTCGTAGGTCTCCAGCAGCCGCACACAGGCGGCGGCGAGATCGTCGACGTGGAGGAACTCACGGCGGGGGCTGCCGGATCCCCACAGGGTGACCTCGTGGGCCCCGTCCCGCTTCGCCTCGTGGAAGCGGCGGATCAGAGCGGGCAGCACATGCGAGGTCTCCAGGTCGAAGTTGTCCCCGGGGCCGTAGAGGTTGGTGGGCATGGCGCTGATGTACGCGGCGCCGTACTGCCGGCGGTAGGACTGGATCTGCACGATCCCGGCGATCTTGGCCAGCGCGTAGGCCTCGTTGGTCGGCTCCAGCGGGCCCGTGAGCAGAGCGTCCTCACGGATCGGCTGCGGGGCGTGCTTGGGGTAGATGCACGACGAGCCGAGGAAGAGCAGCCGCTGGATGCCGGCGGCGTGCGCGCCGGCGATCACGGAGAGCTGGATGCGGAGGTTGTCCTCCAGGAACTCCACCGGACGCGTGCTGTTGGCCATGATCCCGCCCACCTTGGCGGCGGCCAGCACGACGGCGTCCGGGCGGGCTTCGCGCAGGAACGCCTCGGTCGGTGCCGCCTCGCGCAGATCGAGTGCGTCGCGGCCGCGGGTGATCACCTCGTGCCCGTCGGCGGTGAGGCGGCGCACCAGGGCCGAACCGACGAGACCTCGGTGGCCCGCGACGAATATGCGGGCTCCTGGACGCAGCAGGGGATGGGCGGATTCCCGGGCCGGGCCGGGGGTTTCAGTCGTCATGGCTCGGATTCTGCCAGCCGCCCGGTGCCCGGGTGACCCTTTGCCGCATTCCACTCAGATCATGAAATTTCGCACAAACCGCCCCAAGGGCGACCACAGAAGGGGGGAGTCATGGCAAAGACCGCACTCATCACCGGCGTGACCGGCCAGGACGGTTCGTACCTGTCGGAGCTGCTGCTCGAGAAGGGGTACACGGTCCACGGGCTGATCCGGCGTTCGTCGAGCTTCAATACGGAGCGGATCGACCACATCTACCAGGGGCCCGAGGAGGCGAACCGCTCCTTCGTGCTCCATCACGCCGATCTCTCCGACGGTGTGGCGCTGGTGAACCTGCTGCGCGACATACAGCCGGACGAGGTCTACAACCTGGGTGCCCAGTCCCATGTCCGGGTGTCCTTCGACGCACCGCTGTACACCGGTGACGTCACCGGCCTGGGCACCGTCCGGCTGCTGGAGGCGGTCCGCGCGAGCGGGATCGACACCCGCGTCTACCAGGCGTCGTCGTCCGAGATGTTCGGCGCGAGCCCGCCCCCGCAGAACGAGAAGACCCCGTTCCACCCGCGCAGCCCGTACAGCGTGGCCAAGGTCTACTCGTACTGGGCGACGGTCAACTACCGTGAGGCGTACGGGATGTTCGCGACCAACGGCATCCTCTTCAACCACGAGTCCCCGCGCCGGGGCGAGACCTTCGTGACCCGCAAGATCACCCGCGGGGTGGCCAGGATCAAGGCGGGCCTCCAGGACCGGCTGCACCTGGGCAACCTGGACGCCGTACGCGACTGGGGGTACGCCCCCGAGTACGTGGAGGCGATGTGGCGGATGCTCCAGTGCGACACCCCCGACGACTACGTGGTGGCCACGGGCGAGGGGGTCAGCGTGCGGCAGTTCCTCGAGTACGCCTTCGAGCACGCGGGCCTCGACTGGGCGGAGCACGTCCGCTACGACCCGAAGTACGAGCGCCCCAGCGAGGTCGACGCGCTGATCGGTGACGCGTCGAAGGCGGAGCAGCTCCTCGGCTGGAAGCCGGAGGTGAAGTCGCGGGAGCTGGCCCGGATCATGGTGGACGCGGACATCCGGCTGTTGAGCGACCAGCTCACGGGAACCGCGGTCCGGGTGGACCGATGAGCGGGCCAGGATGTCTCGGACGCACCCGGGGCGGCGTCCTCGCGGCCCCGGGGACGCCCGGGGCCGCCTCGGTCACCGCTCCCCCGGCGGGCACGACCTGCAACGACGGCCGGCTCGCCCCGCGGGGCACCACGGCCTCCCTGAGCCGTCGGCGGTGCACGCTGCCGTCCGCTCCGGCCGGCCGGGTGCTCAGGAGCGCTCGGCTCACCTTCCGTACCTCGTCGGACTCGACGGCGGGTTCGGCCGACAGCCACAGCATCGTGCCGGTCTCCGGCGCGTGGACCGAGTCGGCGGTCACCCACGACACCCGGCGGGCGCTCTCCACGTCCGTGCCGGGGACCATGACCGGCGCGTCCGCAGCCTCCACCGACCACTCGGCGGACCTGGACGCGACGGCACTGGACGGGGCCCTCGGCTCCGTCACCTCACTCGCCCTGGCCAGCAGCGGGACGGACAGTCTCCGCATCTGGTCGAGCGAGGCAACCGCGGCCCAGCGGCCGCAGCTCGTCCTCACCTTCGGAGATGAATGATGAACGGAAGCACAGGGCGGAGACATGGGGGGAGCGGCCGTGTGCGGGCCGCGTCCGCCGCGCTCTGCCTGTTCGCCGGAGCCCTGACCGCGACAGCGGCCGGGGCCTCCCCGGCGGCGGCGCTCACACCGCCGGTGTCCCTCACGGCGGACGACCTCACCACCTGGCAGACCAACGGCATCGTCTGGTCGATGGCCGCGACGGACGGGGTCGTCTACGCCGGCGGCACCTTCTCCACCGTCCGGCCGCCGGACGCGCCGGCGGGCACCTCGGAACAGCCCGCGGTCAACTTCGCGGCGTTCGACGCGGCGACGGGAGCCCCGACGGGGTGCAGCCTGTCGTTCACGCTGTCCTCGGGGACGGCGACCGTACGGGCCCTCGCGCTCTCCCCGGACGGCGGGACCCTGTACGCCGGAGGACAGTTCGGCGCGGTGAACGGGGTGGGCGTCAGCAACATCGCGGCCATCGACACGGCGACCTGCACGCCGCGCCAGAACTTCAAGATCGCGGTCTCGGCGACGGTACGGGCCCTGGACGTCACAGCGGACACCGTCTACCTGGCCGGTGACTTCAACAGCGTGGGCGGCCAGACCCGGAACAAGTTCGCCGCGGTCACCACCGGCGCGGGCCTTCTGCCGTGGACCGCCAACGCGGACGAGGTGGCCAGGGCGGTCCAGGTGACCCCGGACGGGCAGCACGTGGCGCTCGGCGGTGACTTCCTCACCGTGAACGGTGTCACCTCGCACGCCCTCGCCGTGGTCGACGCCACCACGGGCGCGCTCACCAAGAGCTACCCGGGCTTCATCCCCACCACCTCGACGGTGCAGGACCTCACGACGGACGCGACCGGGTTGTACACCGCCAACGAGGGCACCGGCGGCGGGGTGTTCGACGGCCGGATCGCCATCGACCTCGACGACTACCAGCAACGCTGGCGGGACACCTGCCTGGGCGCCACCCAGGCCGTGCTGGTGCACTCGGGCGTGCTGTACAGCGGAAGCCACGCCCACGACTGCGCCAGCATGGGCGGGTTCCCCGACCAGCCGCGCAAGCACCTGCTGGCCCAGTCCGTGGACGACCCGACGCTGCTGCCCTGGTTCCCCGACACGAACGACGGCATCGGTGAGCCGGTCGGGCCTCGGGTCATGACGCAGACCGACAAGGGCGGCCGTCACTACCTGTGGGTCGGCGGAGAGTTCACCACCGTGAACGGCGCCGGCCAGCAGGGGCTGACCCGGTTCGCCGACGGCCCGGACACCGGTGCACCCTGGGTGCCCAACGTCAGCCTGTCCACGGTCACCCCGGGTCGGATCGACGTCCAGTGGCAGACCAGCTTCGACACCGACGACGGGGAGCTGACGTACCGGATCTACAAGGACGGTGCGAGCACGCCCGTGCACACCGTGACGGGTTACTCGCTCTTCTGGGACCGTCCGCAGCTGAAGTGGACCGACACCGACGTGGCGGTGGGCGAGACGCACTCGTACCGCGTCACCGCGAGCGACGGCACCAACACCAGTGCCAAGTCCCCCGCGCAGTCGGCGACCGTGGCCGCGTCGACGCAGGGCTACCCGGCGCGGGTCCTGTCGGACGGTGCCTCGCTCTACTGGCGCTACGACGAGGGCACGTCCACCTTCGCGGCGGACACCACCGGCGGGATGAACAACGGCTTCCTGCGCAACGCGCCCGCCTACCGGCAGACCCCTGCCGCGATCGCGGGCGACTCGACGGCCATCGGGTTCGACGGCGCCGCCGAATACGCCTACAGCAACAAGCTGCATGCCCAGCCCGTCCGTTTCTCCGTGGAGACCTGGATCAAGACCACCACCACCCGTGGCGGCAAGGTCATCGGGTTCGGCAATCTGACCATGCAGAACAGCACGCGCTTCGACAAGCACGTGTACATGGCCAACGACGGGCGGCTGGTCTTCGGTGTCAACAGCGGCGGCCGGCGCACGGTGACCACGGCCGGGGCCTACAACGACGGCGCCTGGCACCATGTCGTCGCCACCCAGGGCACCGGCGGCATGAGGCTGTACGTCGACGGGCAGCTGCGTGCGTCGAATCTCCTCTACACCGGCAACGAGAGCTACCCCGGCTACTGGAGGGTCGGCGGGGACAACCTGAGCAACTGGGCCAATCGCCCGACCAGCAACTTCTTCGCCGGTCAGATCGACGAGACCGCCGTCTACCCGACCGCCCTGAGCGCTTCCCAGGTCAGCGCGCACTACGCCCTGAGGACCGGTGCATGAGATACCCGTTCCTGGCCGGTGCCGCCGTCGCTCTCGCGACGGCGGTACTGGCCGCCTGCGGCTCGTCCGGCGGGTCCGGCGACGGGGGCACGGGGGCCGCGGCGGGCAGCAAGCCGTCCGCGGCGGCCTCCGCCACACCCTCCGTGGCCGGTCCGGCGGCCGGGACGACGGCCCCGAAGCCCCAGAAGTCCAGCGACGCTCCCAAGGCGCCCGCAAGGGAGCTCACCCCGGCCACGGGATCCTTCACCGAGAAGCAGAAGGAGTATCTGACCGACCGCGTGCCCAAGGGGATGGACCCCGCCGCGGTGCTCCAGACGGGGCAGGAGACCTGCGACCGGCTCCGGTACCTGGTCAAGGCCGACCGGGACATCGCCGTCGGCGCGATCGTCTCGGGCGAGGTCGCGGACGCGAAGCCGGCCGTCGCCCATCTCTGCCCCCGGCACCAGGACCTCGTGGACGAGGCCGCACTCGGTTACCCCGACGGCACCTACGAGGGAGCGAAGGTCCGGCCGGGACGGTACCGGGCCGCCTCCCCGACCACGGCGTGCGGTTGGCAGCTGACCGGGGCCGGCGGCAAGGAACTGGACTCGGGCTCCTCCACCTCCGGGAAGCAGGTGGAGATCACCGTCCCGGAGTCCGCCCGCACCTTCACCTCCACAGGCTGCTACGCCTGGCTGCCTCAAGGAGACAACGGATGAGCAAGCTGCCGATCGCTGTCGCGATCCCCACGAAGAACGAGGGACTGAACATCGCCGAGGCGGTGAAGTCGGTCCTCGGCCACTTCGAGGCGGTCGTCGTGGTGGACTCCCACAGCACCGACGACACGGCGAAGATCGCCGAGGAGTGCGGGGCCGAAGTGGTCACGTACACCTGGGACGGAGGGCATCCGCGCAAGAAGCAGTGGTGCCTGGAGAACGTCCGTACCGATCTGGACTGGATCCTGCTGCTGGACGGTGACGAGCGGCTCAGCCCCGGGCTGCTCGCGGAACTGCGGAGGATCTTCGCCGACGAGGACACCCCGAAGCCGGCGGCGTACGACATACCGCTGGGTTACTGGTTCTCGGGGAAGCGGCTCCGGCACGGCTACACGATCCGCAAGCGGTCCCTGACCGACAGGACCCGGTGCTACTACCCGGAGGTCGGTGACCTCGCGGCACCCGGGATCGGTGAGGTCGAGGGGCACTACCAGCCGGTCGCCACGACGGCCGAGGCACTGAGCAACCCCATCGAGCACCAGGACCTGGACCCGGTCACCGCCTGGTTCGAACGGCACAACCGCTACTCGGACTGGGAGGCGTGGCTGGAGCACCACCCCGAGGTCAAGGAGCAGGTGCGGAAGGTGAAGTCCCGCCAGGGGCAGCTCTTCCACAAGGCACCGTTCAAGCCACTGGTGTCCTTCGCCTACATGTACGTCTACCGGAAGGGGTTCCTGGACGGCCGCGCCGGATTCGACTTCGCACTGGCGATGAGCTTCTACCGCTGGCAGATCGCCCTCAAGTCCCGCGAGAAACCTGTGCGTTGATCAGCCGAGCTCTCACCCTCGCCTCCGGCGGACCACGTCCTCGTAGGTCCGCCGGAGTGTGGCGGTGACGGCCTCGATGGTGAACTGGTCGTTGACCAGCTGCCAGGCGGCCTTGCCCGCCTGCTCGGCGGCCTCCGGCTCGAGCAGCTCCAGGATCGCGTCGGCGACCTTACGGGCGTTGGCCGCGTCCTCGCCGACCCTGCTGTCGATGACCCGGCCCGCACCGGCACCCGACACGTCGGGGCCCTGCCCGCAGGTGCGGGTGATGACGACCGGGGTGCCGACCGACATCGCCTCCAGGACCGAGACCGGGAACGGCTCCTCGATCGCCGGCAGCACGTACACATCGGCTTCGCGTCCGGCGGCGAGGACCTCGTCGTGCTCCAGCGGGCCCACATGGTCGAGGGAGTCCGTGACACCCAGCTTCCGGGCGAGGGCGAGGGTGCCGGCCAGTGCGCCGGTGTCGGGGCCGGCCAGCACGAAGCGGGCGTCCGGGTGCCGGGCGAGGACGTGCGGCATCGCGGCTATGAAGTCCTCGGGCCGCTTGCGCTCCTGGATGCGGGCGAGGTACAGCACGGTCGGCGGGCGGCCGGGGCCGCGGGCGGGCTTGCGCTCCTGCGGGCGGACACCGTTGACCAGCCGTACGGTACGGGTGAGCGGTACGGGAGCTGCGACGGCGTTCACATCCACCCGCTCCATCTCGGTGAGGTGCAGGACGGCGTCGGCCTCGCGCAGCACCTTGCGGACCCCGAGGACGTCGGTGAGCTGGGCGACCCTCTTCTCGGTGGGGTCGATCATGCCGTGGGTCTGGACGACCAGGGGTGTACGGGTCGCGAGCGCGAGGAGCGCCGCCGGCAGGGTCACCAGGTCCCGCATCAGGTGGACGTGTACGAGGTCGGCGCCGCGCATCATGCGGCGTGCGGTGCGCAGCAGCGCGGCGGAGGTGATGCCGCTGACCTCGAACATCGGGAGCAGGTGCCGTGCCTGGAAGAGGTGGACGGGAACTCCCTCCACATGGCTGGGCAGTTCGCCGCCGGGGAAGCCGTCGCCGAGGGCCATGACGCGTGCGTCGTCGCCGTTCGCCCGCTGGACCTTGGAGAGGTTGAACGCCACCCGGGTCGGCCCGCCGAAGGCGTGGTCCGGAGTGTGGAGCGTGACAACGTGCAGGACTTTCACCAGAGTTCCCCTCGACTGCGGCCAATAATTCACAGGGTAGTCATCGCGCCCCCTCAAGTGGGCTGATTCGTTAGAGTGTTCAGCGGTTCACCGATCCCGGGGGGGCGCATGACGTCGGTGCACACATCGGCGCAGGAGCAGGCCGCCCGCTCGATCGCGCGTCCGGGGTGGGCACAGGCCCGGAGCGGCTTCCCTGAGTCGGCCGAGCGGCCGATCGTCTGGTCGATGCTGTCGCGTGCCCTGTCCGTGCCGCTCATCCTCGGCCTGGTGTTCTTCCTGCCCGCGGTGATCGCCGCCCAGCCGGGCAGCGGGGTCCGGGACACCGCGTACTGGCTCCAGCTGGTGCTGACCTGCTATGCGGGGGCCCGGCTGGCGACGATGATCCTCTCCACCCGGCGGAGGCTGCTCCAGGGCGTCTTCTGGATGTTCGTGTACATCGCGATGGGCGTGGCGCCGTTCGCCCAGGTCGTGATCGGGCAGACGCCGACGCCGATGGTGGGACCCCGCCAGGACCTGATCACGGCCACGGCGATGGTCCTCGTGGGGTGTGCCGCCTTCGACCTGGGGGCGCTGCTGGCCTCACGGCGCCCGCTGCGGCGGCGTACGCCCTCCACGCGGAGCCCGGGCCAAGGACCGGCCGTGGCGCATCCGCTGCGGCTGCGACTGCTGGTGCTGCTCGCGTTCGCGGCGAGCGCGTTCTACGTGATGAAGCTGGGCGGGCCCTCGGTCTTCTTCTCCAGCCGGCAGGAGATCAACGAGACCGTCGCGGCGAGCGGGGTGGTCTCGGAAGGGTCCAATGTCGGCTCTGCGTTCGTCAAGGGCTTCGGCCAGGTCCCGGCGCTGCTGGCGCTGCTCTTCTACACCCGCCGCCTGGCGACTTCCTACCGGGCCCGGCGCACCCCGTCGACGGCGGTGGTGTGGGTGGCGCTGGTGGCGCTGAACCTCGTGGTGAACAACCCGGTGTCGAACGCCCGTTACTGGTTCCTGACGGTGCTGATGGCCTTCGTGTTCACCGCGTTCCCGAGCAGTGCGGCCATCTACCGCGTGGTGCTGGCGACGGGGGTGGTGGGGGCACTGGTGGTGTTCCCGTACGCCGACAAGTTCCGGTACGACGACGAAGCGCAGCGGCCCGCACAGTCGGCCTCGGTCTTCGAACCTCTGGTGACCAAGGACTACGACCAGATGGTGATGTTCGCCAACACCATCTCGTGGGTCGACACCCGGGGCCACACCTACGGCCGCCAACTGAGCGGATCCGCGCTGTTCTTCGTGCCGCGCGCGGTGTGGAGCGGGAAGCCGGAGGACACCGGGGTCCGGGTCGGGCAGTGGATGGGGCTGCGGATGACCAACCTCTCGGCCCCGCTGTGGACCGAGTTCTGGGTCGACTTCGGCGCCTCCGGGGTGATCGGCGGGCTCGCACTGATCGGTTACGCGGTGGCGCGCACCGACCGCCGGTACGCGCTGGCTGTCACCCGGGCGGGGCCCGGCCCCGGGAGTGTGCTGGCCGTCGCCGCGCCGCTGATCGCCGGATACACCTTCATCCTGTTGCGCGGCCCGCTCCTGCAGGCGGCGGGAAAACTGGCCATCGCCGCGCTGTGTCTGCTGCTGATCAGCACGTTCAAGGAGCAGAGGGCAGCGCGTCGGCGGTGACGGCCTCGTCGGGCGCCGGCTTTCGCCGCCGGATCCGGGCCACCCTGGTCCAGGTGGCGGCGGCCTTGCAGACCGATCCCAGGCACAGCCCCCAGGCGGCCCCGGGAACACCGCCGAGGACGTAGCCGCCGGCCATCAGGGCCACGGCGGTGAGCGAAAAGACCACCTGGATGCTCAGCGTCGTACGCGGGTCGAGCATGCGCAGGGCGAGCAGTCCGCAGGTGCCGGCGGCCATCGCCGCGTACTGACTGCCGGTCGCCGGGAGCAGGGCGGCGGCCGTCGGCCAGGTGTCACCGAGGAGTTCGCGCCCCGCCCGCTCGGGCAGCAGGGCCAGCGCGGTGGCCCAGAGGGCGGCGGTGGCGGCGAGGACGGCCGCGAGCCCCGCGGTGGCCCGTACCCGGCGCCGCTCGTCACCGATCCGGCCGAGCAGCGGCGGGCCGAAGGACGTGGCGGAGGTGAACAGCACGTTGAGCGGCCCGAACAGGGTGGTCGCTCCGCGCAGCGCGCCGACCAGGAGCGGGTTGCCGACGGCTCCGAGGCCGAGGACGGAGAGCTGGCCGGTCGCGTTGCCGACACCGAATTCGACGACGAAGCGCTGTCCGAGGTGACCGCGGCGGAGCATCGGGCGCAGCAGCAGCGGGGCCCCGGCCGTCGAACGGTGCAGCAGTACGGCGGACAGCACGAGGGCGGGCACGGCGGAGAGTCCCCAGACGAGGATCAGCCGGGCGGGGGCCGCTCCGTAGCCCTGGGCGGACAGGGCGCCGAGCACGCAGCCCAGTCTCAGCAGATCGGCGCCCAGAGCGAGATGGGGCCGCTGGAGAGTGGCGAAGGCGTAGCGCAGGGCGTCCTGTCCCAGCACGACCGGCAGGACGGCACCGAGCATCACGAGGGCGCGGGCGGTGTCCCCCGGGACGAACAGGCAGACGGCGGCGAGCAGGCCGCCCAGGGCGGCTGAGGCCCCCGCCGTGAACACGACGGCCGAGCGACAGGCGCCCCGGATGTCCTCACCGGCGCCGCGCCGCAGGACCAGCGGCTGCCCGGTGTAGGCGCCGGAGACGCCCAGCAGCACGGTGAAGACGAGGTAGACGGCGGAGAAGCGGGCGAAGTCGGCCACGGTGGAGAGCCGGGCGGCGGCCACGAGCACCAGGATGTTGGTGAGCGCCGCCACACCCTGGTCCGCGACCGAGCAGAGGATCGCGGTGCGGGCTCTCACCGGCGCGCCCCCGGGAGGGTGAAGGAGCGCAGCCCCATGGTCTCGTCGGGGTTCCCGGTGAGCTCCGGTGCGTCCGCCTCGACGGCCGGGGCGCCCGGTCCGGGTCCTCCGCGCCGCCGGCCGGACGCGGACCGGCGTTCGCCCCGTCCCAGCCTGCCCCGGCCGGTGTGGAGCAGGGCGCCGAGCACCTGCCCTCCGGACGCACTGATGATCTCCCGGATGCGTTCGAGGTCGCTGCGGTGGACCTCGCGCGGGTCGCAGACGATCATGACGCCCTCGACCCGGTCGACGAGCGCGACCGCGTCGGCGTACGACAGCACCGGCGGAGCGAGGACGATCACCACGGCGCCGGGGCGGTCGGCCTCGGCGACGATCCGCGCGACGGACGCGGAGGTCAGGGCGCGCGGCACGTTGTCCGCGGTGGTCCCGGCCACCAGGGCGAACGCGCCGGAGCCCGGCACGTCCACGTTGCAGCGGCCGCCCGCCGGCCAGGCGCGGTCGCCCTCCTCGGCGGCCCAGCTCGGCGGCCGGACCTCGTGGGCGGCGGGCCCGAGGTCACGGGCCAGGGACGGGGTGCGCAGATCGGCCTCGACGAGCAGGACGTCGCGGCCCATCTCGGCGAAGGCCGCCGCCAGGTTGACCGCCGCGGCGGACGCGGCGGCGTTGTCCCCGCGCGGGGCGGTCACCAGGAGCCGGCGCCGCTCCGCGAACGACGGGTCGTAGGCGAGCCGGAAGGCCACCGCGCGGTACTCCTCGGCGAGCCGCGAACCGCTGCGGCCGATCGCGAGGAGGGTGCCCGCGGTGGCACGTTCCCTGGGCAGGGTGCCGAGCAGCGGCGCCCCGAGGGAGCGGACGAGCTCCCGGGGGGAGCGGACGGCCGGGTCGAAGACGAGACGTACCCAGGACAGCAGCAGTCCGAGGGCGAGACCGACGACCGCTCCCAGCCCGAGGAGCAGCGGCAGCCCGGCACCGGCGGGCCCGGTGGGGGCGACGGGCTTCTTGTTGAGGTAGCCGGGGGTGGTGTCGAGTGCCTTGAGCTCGGAGATCTTCCGGCTCAGCTCGGAGATGGAGACGATGATGTTGGCGCGTGCGCTGCTGACGTCGTCCGCGGCGTCGACCCCGGTGCGTTCCTCCAGCAGGTCGCGCTTCTCCTCCAGCGGATCGAGCTGGGCGCGGTAGCCGTTCGCCATGTTGTCGATGCTCTCCTGGGTCCGCGCCTTGCGGTGCGCCAGATAGGCGTTGGCCAGGGCCTCGGCGCGGGCTCGCGCCTGCTCGGGGGTGGCGCCGGTGTAGGAGAAGCGGAGGGTGAGGGTGTTGGGCGGGTTGGTCACCTGGAGGCCGGCGAGCAGCTTCCGGGCGGTGACGTCGTCGCCCTTCTTCAGCAGGGTTCCGGCGGCCAGGTCACCCACGGTGTCGCTGACCGCGGTCTGCCGTTCGGAGCCGATGTTGATGCCCTTGTCGGCGGACGCTCCGGTGGCGAAGGGGTCGGCGGTCGCGGAGCGCACCTGCACCTCGCCGTTGGCCGTGTAGGTGTCGTCGCCGCTGAGCGCGAGGAACCCGCCGCCGAGCAGCCCCGCGACGACACCCGCGGCGAGCAGGGCGCGGTAGCGCAGGAGCTGGCGGAACTGGTCGCGCAGCAGCGCTGGTTCGTCCTGGTCGTCCAGGGGACGGATCTGGTGCGTCATCGGCTTGCTCCCCCTTGTGATTCCCCGGTGTGCTCGGCCCCGGTCCGCGTGTCCCCGGCCCGTTCGTCGCCGGCCCGCGTGTCCCCGGCCCGTTCGTCGCCGGCCCGCGTGGCGCCGCCCGGTGCGTCACCGAGCGCCTCGGCGAGCAGGGCGTCGAAGCGGGCGAGGCCCGCCTCCCTGCTCAGGTGCTGGGCGACGTACCGCGGACCATGTGCTCCCAGCGACTCGGCCGCCGCGGGGTCGGCGACCAGCCGGCGTACGGCGGCGAGGAGTCCGGCCGGGTCCTCGGGGGCCACGAGGACCCCCGCGCCCGAGCGGCGCACCTCGTCGGCCGTACCGCCCGCGTCGGCCACGGAGGCGACGACAGGTCGTCCGGATACGAAGTACGAGGTCAACTTGGACGGCACGCTCATGTCGAGCACGGAGGCCCGCTGGGTCACCGCCAGGACGTCGGCGGCGGCGAGCACATCGGTGAAGTCGTCCGCGCCGGCGGGCGGGAGGAAGTCGAGGTTGGGCAGACCGGCGGCCCGCTCGCGCAGCCCGTCACGCTGGTTGCCGTCGCCCATCAGGACGACCCGGATGTCCGGGGCCAGCCGCGCCATGCCGACCAGGACGTCCAGCCCCTGCTTGAGGCCCATGTTGCCGGAGTGCAGCAGTACGGGGGTGCCCTCGGCCCATCCGAGCCTGGCCCGGGTGGCGGCACGATCGGCCGAAGGGCTCTGTACGTGAGTCCAGTTGGGGACGACGCGGATGCGGCCGGGGTCCACGCCGAGGGCGGTCACGCCTTCCACGAAGCTCTCGTGGATGACCCCGACGAGGGCGGCTCCGCGCAGTGCGTGGCGCTCCGCCTTCGCGGCGACCACCGCCGCCCTGCCTCCCCCGCGGATGCCGCTCTGAGCGGCGGCGGCGCCCATCAGGTCCTGGACGACGGGTATGTGGGGGACGCCGTGGCGGCGGGCGAGCCGGGCGCCGATCACGCCGCCCGCGAGGCTCGGCATCTGGGAGACCACCGCGTCGGGGCGGCCTGGCGGTGGGGCGAGGATGCCGTGCACCAGGACAGAAGCCTCGAACGCGGCTCTGCGCAGCGCGGTCTGGCGGGGCGGCACGTAATGGCGCCGCCGGTGCACTCGGACTCCCTCGCGACTCTCCTCCCTGCGCCACACCCCCCGGTAGTGGTCGTCCACGCGCCAGGCGGGGTAGTGCGGCATACCGGTCAGTACCTGGGTCCTCGCCCCGGACGCCGCCCAGTGCTCGGCGAGCTGGGTGGCGTACGGCCCTATGCCCGTCAGCTCGGGGGCGTAGTTGGTGGAGACCACGAGAAGGTGGCAGTTTTCGAACGGTCTCTGATGCTCAGCAGCGGACAACGGATGATCGCCTTCCCCCCGGAACAGCCTCTTGTCCGAGCTTATCCGTTCACGGGTTGCACAAGTGTTCTTCACAGTAAGGTCGTTGAACCAGTTCCACCGTGGGGGGAGAGAACGGATGGTGCAGCACAGGGTCGGTTATGCGCCGGGGGTGTACGACCTGTTCCACGTCGGCCACCTCAACATCCTGCGACATGCCCGCAGCCAGTGCGACTACCTGGTGGCCGGAGTGGTCTCCGACGAGATGGCCGCACTGGCCAAGGGCCACACTCCGGTGATCCCGCTGGCCGAACGGCTGGAGATCGTGCGCAGCGTGCGGTACGTGGACGCGGCGTTCGTGGAGACCGTTCCGGACAAGGTCGAGACATGGCAACAGGTCCGCTTCGACGTCATCTTCAAGGGCGACGACTGGCGGGGCACCGAGAAGGGTGAGCGCCTGGAGCGGGACTTCGCCGCCGTCGGGGTGGAGGTCGTCTACTTCCCCTACACGGTGCACACGTCCAGCACCCAGCTGCGCCGGGCGCTGGACGTGCTCGTCAGCCGGCCCGGAGCCCTTTCAGCTCCCTGAACCACTTGACCAGGAACGCGACCAGGAACACGGCGTGCACGGCCGCGAGTGCGGCGTACCCGGCCCGGAAGGCGCCGGGTGCGCCGAGCAGCAGGAAGACCAGGCAGAAGACCCCGTAGTCCGCGGGCAGCAGCGCCACCGCCCTCACCCGGGACACCGGAGCCGCGGGGCCCGTGGCCGCCGGCACCGTGCCGGCCGCCGCCTTGCCGAGCTGCTCCCGGAGCAGTCCGGCACAGAAGGTCAGCACGGCGACGAACAGGAAGCCGAGCGGCAGCAGGAGCCACCCGTCGCCGGGCAGGGCGCCGAAGCGGTGGAACGCGATCAGTACGGCGCTGTGGACGAGGATCATCTTCGCGCAGTCCACGACGTGATCGAGCCACTCACCGTCCGGCCCGCCGCGTCCGGTCAGCCGGGCCAGCTGCCCGTCGGCCGAGTCGAAGGCGAAGCCGACGGCCAGGCCGGCATACACAGCCGCTCCCAGCCACCAGGACGGCTCGACGAGCGCGATCCCCGCGATCGAGGTGAACGTGAACAAAGCACTGACCACAGTCACTTGATTGGGAGTCAGCCCCGCGCGATACGCGCCCGCCGCGAGCAGACGCCCGGCCGGCCTGTTCACGTACCGCGAGTAGAGCGAGACACCCTTGGACGACTTCTGTGCACCGCGCAATTCGCGCAGCACCGTACCCGTACCCGACATACGCCCCCCAGCGCCCGGTGGTTCCCCGCCGCATCATCGCAGAAATAGTGTGTGCGGCGTGGAGATACCTGGACGCATCACGTTCGACAGACTGCACAACTTCCGTGACCTGGGCGGTCATCGGTGCTCGGAGGGCCGCTCGGTCCGCCGTGGTCTGCTGTACCGCTCGGACTCCCTCGCCAAGCTCGAAGGGTGCGACTGGAACCGCTTCCTCGCCCTCGGTGTGCGGACCGTCATCGACCTGCGCTACCCGTGGGAGATCGCGGCCAGGGGCCGGGTTCCCGCCGGTGGGCAGTTCACCTACCTCAATCTGAGCATCGAGCACCGCCCGTACGACCAGGCGGCGATCGATCCGGAGCTCGATCCGTGGCGCCATCTCGCCGACCGTTACGCGGAGGTCGCCGAGGACGGGGCCGCCGAACTGCGGCAGGCACTGGAGACCGTCGCGGGGAGCGCGGGGCCCCTCGTCTTCCACTGTGCGTCCGGCAAGGACCGCACCGGTCTGCTGGCCGCCCTGATCCTGTCGCTGCTCGGCGTCGACGAGGACGGCGTGGCCGAGGACTTCGCCCTCACCGAGGCGGCCACCGATCGGCTGATCGCAGACTGGGCGGCCCTCCACGGCGGACGCACACCGCTGTGGCCTGGCTACGGGCGGGCGCCCGAGGAGGTCATCAGGCTGTTCCTCGCGGACCTGACAGCCGCGCACGGTTCGGTCCAGGGGTACGTCACCGGCCGGCTCGGCGTCACCGACGCCACCGTGGGCGCTCTGCGTGACAGGCTGCTCGACGGCTGACGGCCGGTGTCAGCCTCGCTCGGGCCCGCTGTCGGACTCCGGCCGCTCCCCGGTTTCCTGCCCGGGTTCGGTGAGCTGCGCGTCCAGGTCGTCGAACAGCAGCTCGCCGCGCTCGATCTGTCCCGTCCGGTACGCCGACCGCGCCACGAGGTGGGAGGCCACCGGGCTGGTCATGAGCTGGAAGAAACCGATGAGCGCGAGCGTCGCGAAGTCCATGCCGCCGCGCAGCCTCAGCGCGACCCCGGCCAGTACGAGGAGCAGCCCCAGGGTCTGCGGTTTGGTCGCCGCGTGACTGCGCGACAGGACGTCGGGCAGCTTCAGCATGCCGACCACGCCGAGGAGGCAGATGGCCGCGCCGAGGAAGACCAGCACCGCCCCGGCCGTGTCCGTGATCTGGAGCCAGACGCTCATTTCCGCTCCTCCTTCCGTGCGGGCCCGCGTCGCGGCAGCGGCTTGTCGCGTACGGCGATGAACCGGGCGATGCCGACCGAGCCGGTGAAGCCGAGGAACGCGAGCACCAGCATGATCGGGAAGTAGAACGAGTCACGGGCGAAAGCCGACTTGGCGCCCAGACCCGCGATCGTCACGGCGGCGAACACGTCGAGGCCGATGGCCCGGTCCAGCATCGAGGGGCCGCGGCTGATGCGGAAGAGCAGCAGCGCTCCGGCCACGACGACCAACACGACGGCGGCGCTGATCAGCACCCGGTCGACGGTCTCGGGAACACTCATGCCCCCTCCTTTCCGGTGTCGGAACCCGTGTCGGAACCGCTGTCGGACCCTGGGACCGGTGGCGGCGGCTCGGACACCCGGGTGATCTCGTCGGAGGTGCCGAACGCCCGGACCGTCAGCTCCTCCAGCTTCCAGACGGAACGCCGGACCGCGTCCAGCTCCGCCGACCGGTCGGCGTCCAGGACGTGCAGGAAGAGCGTGGCCGTGGCCCTGCGCACCTCGACCACGGACCCGCCCGGCACGTTGGACACGCTGACGGCCGTCGCGGCGAGCATCAGGTCGCTGCGGCAGCGCAGGGGTACGGCGATGACGGCCGGCCGGTGCGGGTGGCCGGCGAAGATCTGCCGGGTGACCTTCACACCCGAGGTGTACATGTCGTAGAGCAGATAGGCGGCGAGCCGCACGATGCCCCACGGGTGCAGCCGCAGCCCCAGATCGACCTGCGGCAGCGGGAACGCCAGGCAGACGGCGACCGCGACGACCGCTCCGGTGACGACGTTGGCCCAGGTCAGGGTGGACCACAGCAGGACCCAGATCAGGGTGAGCCAGGCGATCAGCGGGAGGTCGAGGACGCGGCGCCGACGGCCCGCGAACTCGACGCTGAAGGGCGGCAGGTCGGGGTTGCGGTACGACAGGGTGATCAGACGCCTCACCGGCCGAGCACCTCCTCCACATAGGGCCGCCGCGCGATGAGTTCGGCTGCCGAGCGGTCGGTGAAGGCCGTGAGCGGACCGGCCAGGACGGTGAAGGCGAGGCCGAGCAGGACGGTGCCCGCGGTGGCGGCCGTCATGGCCCGGGGCGGCCGGACCGTGGTGGTGACGGCCCGCCCCTGGAGGGTGGCGGCCACGCCCCGGCCGACCGGGGCCGGCCCCACCCCCTCGTCGCCCGTGCCGGGGACGCGGTCGGGCCCGGCGTCGGGATCGTCGTCGTCGCTGTCGTCGGCGGTCTCCAGGATGGTGCCGTAGGCGGCCTGGCCCGGTGGCTCGGTGCGCCAGAAGGCCAGGTTCCAGATCTTGGCCATCACGTACAGGGTGAGCAGGCTCGTCACGGTCGCGCCGGCGACGAGCACCCAGGCCCAGACACTGCCGTCCGCGACGCCGGCGCGCATGAGTCCGAGTTTCCCGATGAAGCCGGAGAGCGGTGGGATCCCCGCGAAGTTCATCGCGGGGACGAAGAAGAGGAGCGCGAGGAGCGGAGCCGCCTTGGCCATTCCGCCGAGCCGGGTGAGTTCGTTGGTGCCGCCCCGTCGTTCGATGAGTCCCGCGACGAGGAAGAGGCTCGTCTGGACGGTGATGTGGTGGGCCACGTAGAAGATCGCGCCTCCGTACGCCTCACGCGTGGCGAGACCGATTCCGAAGACCATGTAGCCGATGTGGCTGATGAGGGTGAAGGAGAACAGCCGCTTCAGGTCGGTCTGGGCGACCGCCCCGAGAATGCCCACGATCATCGAGGCGAGGGCGACGGCCATCAGCAGGTCGCCGAGCCGGTTCCCCGGGAAGAGGAGCGTCTCCACCCGCAGCATGCAGTAGATGCCGACCTTCGTCAGCAGGCCCGCGAACACGGCGGTGACGGGCGCGGGCGCGGTCGGGTAGGAGTCGGGGAGCCAGGCGGCGAGGGGGAAGACGGCGGCCTTGATGGCGAAGACGGTGAGCAGCATCGCCTGGATCAGGGTCTGCACGCCGAGGGGGAGATCGGGCAGCCGGACGGCGAGTTGGGCGAAGTTGGTCGTGCCGGAGGCGGCGTAGGTCATGGCGATCGCCGTGAGGAAGAGCATCGAGGAGAACAGCGAAATGATCACGTAGGTGGAGCCCGCCCGGATCCGGGGGCCGGTCCCGCCGAGCGTGAGCAGCACGAAGCTCGCGACCAGCATGATCTCGAAGCCGACGTAGAGGTTGACGAGGTCGCCCGCGATGAAGGTGAGGGAGACCCCGGCGACCAGGATGAGGTAGGCGGGGTGGAAGACGGCGACCGGGGTCTCCTTGTCCCGGTCCGCCATGCCCTGGCCGAGCGAGTAGACCAGGACGGCGAGGGTGACCGCCGAGGAGACGGTCAGCATCAGGCCGGACAGACGGTCGGCGACCAGCGTGATGCCGAGCGGCGGGGCAAAGTCGCCGAGGTGCACGGAGAGCGGCCCCTGCCGGTCCGCTGCGATCATCAGGGTCACCGAGAGGCAGAGGACGGCGCTGAGCACGGCGACGCTGATGAAGCGCTGGAAGCGGGCGAGTCTGGTGCCGAAGGCGAGGCTCAGCCCGGTGGCGCAGAGCGGCAGCAGGACCGGCAGCGGAACGAGCGCGTTCATCCGGCGGCTCCTCGGTCGGCGTCCTTGTCGTTCACGTAGTCCTCCGGGTCGGCTCCGAGCACGTCGTGCCACAGGTCGCCACCGGCATCCCGGCCCCGGGCCTGCAGGGCGCGGTCGGCACGCAGCCTGGCGCGCAGCCGGTGGCGTTCCTGGCGGTAGCGCGCACGGTCCTTCCTCGTTCTTCCGGGCTCGGACCGGTACTCCTGACGGAGTTCGGCCCGCTCCCCCAGTACCTCGGCGCGCAGGAAGATGCGCCGGTCCTCCAGGTCGTCGTGGACCTCGTCCGTGCCGGTGAGCTGGTAGCTGCGGTAGGCCATCGCGAGCAGGAAGGCCGTGGTGGCGAGCGTGATGACGATCGCGGTGAGGGCGACGGCCTGGGGCAGCGGGTCGGTGACCCGGCGCAGTGGCACGCCGTAGAGCAGGGGAGCCGCGCCCGCCGTGCCGGTCGACGAGAGGACCAGCAGGTTGATGCCGTTGCCCGCGATCACCGCGCCGAGCAGGATGCGGGTGAGCGGACGGGTGAGCATGAGGATGCCGCCTACGGCGCAGAGGACGGCGGCCGTCGCGAGGAGCGAGAAGCTCATGGTCATCGGTTCGGCTCCCCCGTCCCGGCGTCCGGCGCGGGTGTCAGTGCGCCCGCCGCCCGCTCGATCTGCCGGTCGACCTTGGCACCCAGGGCCCGCACGATGTCCAGGACCACGCCGAGCACCAGCAGGTAGACACCGAAGTCGAAGAGGAGCGACGTGCTCAGGTGGTAGTCCCCGAACAGGGGCAGATGCCCGTGGTAGGTCCAGGCGTGCAGCACCGTCCCCTCGGCGAGGCCGCCCAGCGCGACCGCCGTGGACAGGAAGAGTCCCAGCCCGGTGAAGAGGCCGGGCTGTAGCGGCGCGGCCTCGGCGAGCTCGAATCTGCCGCCGGCCAGGTAACGGGTGATGAGGCCGAGTCCCGCGACGAGTCCGGCGACGAAGCCGCCGCCCGGCATGTTCTCCGCGCAGAACAGCAGATACAGGGAGAGCACCAGGATGGGGTGGAAGAGCAGTCGGCCCACCACCTCGAAGACGACGGACCGGTGCTCGGGCGCCAGGGTCGATCCGGCTGCCAGCCAACTGCGTTCGGGCGCCGTGTCGTCGCCCTGCGGGAGTCCGGTCAGCTGTTGGCGCTGCAGCGTCCAGGCGGTCTCTCCCCGCAGTTCCTCCCTGTTCATCGAGGTCTCGCCGCGGCGGTGCAGGTAGATGAGGCTGGTCACTCCGATCGCCGCCGCCGCGAGGACGGCCGACTCGCCCATCGTGTCCCAGGCCCGCAGGTCGACCAGGATGGTGGCCACCACGTCCTTGAGGCCGTGGTGGGCGACCTCCTCCACCATGGCGGCGCCCGCGGGCTCGGCCACGCGTGCGGCGCCCGCCACCCAGACGGCCACGCCCACCGTCGCCGCGGCGCCCAGCGCCACGGGAATCCGCAGTGCCCGCCGCCAGGTGCCGATGGACTCCTCGAAGCGCACCGGCATCCGGCGCAGAACCAGCACGAACACGATCATCGACACGGTCTCGACGCAGAACTGGGTGAGCGCCAGATCGGGCGCGCCCTGAACGACGAAGAGCAGCGCCGCCCCGTAACCCGTCAGTCCGGCCAGGACGACGGCCTTCATCCGGCGGCTGACGGTCAGACAGGAGAGCGCGGCAGCGCAGGTCAGCAGGGCCACCGCGCCCTGGAGCGGGGCGTCCCACACCCGGGGGGCGATCGCTCCTTCCCAGGGGCGGTCCGTGACGAGGACCGCCAGCTGGCCGGCCAGCATCACCATCAGGGTGATGGCCAGGTAACCGGACAGGGAACCGCGCTGGACGAATCCGGTGATCTGGAGGGCGACCCGTTCCAGGCCGAGCAGGAGGTGCCCGAAGACGCTGTCCGCGGTGGGCCAGGCGACGCGCCGGGAGAACCGGATGATCCTCGACCGTCCCGCGAAGAGCACGGCGCCCCCCGCCCACGTGAGGGCGGACAGCAGCAGGACGAGGCCGAAGCCGTGCCACAGCGCGAGGTGGTAGGGGTGGGCGGGAGCCGGATAGACGTCGGCGTAGGCGGCGAAGAGGCGGTCCGTCCATCCGACGCCGGGACCGAGCACCAGCCCGGCGACGGCGAGCACGGCGGGCGGGGCCAGGAGGGCGGCGCCGACGCGGTGGACGGGAGTGCCGGCGACGTCCGGCTTGCGGGCGAACGCTCCCCATACGAAGCGGAGGGTGTAGGCGACGGTCAGCGCCGAGCCGACGACGATGACGGCCAGTATCCAGCGATCGGCCGTGTCACCGTGGAGCAATGCGTCGAGGGCTGCCTCCTTGGCCGCGAATCCGAGGAACGGCGGCAGGGCGGCCATGGATGCGGCGGCGAGCACCGCGACCGTACAGACGTACGGCATGGTGCGGCCGAGGCCGGACAGCTTGCGCAGGTCACGGGTTCCCGTCGCGTGGTCCACGATGCCGGTGACGAGGAACAGCGCGGCCTTGAAGAGGGCGTGCGCGAGGATCATCGCCACGGCGGCGAGCGCGGCGTTCCGGTTGCCCGCCCCGGCGAGCACGGTGAGAAAGCCGAGCTGGCTGACGGTGCCGTAGGCGAGGACGAGCTTCAGGTCGTTCAGGCGCAGGGCGCGCCAGCCGCCGAGGAGCATGGTCGCTCCTCCCAGCACCAGGACGACCGGCCGCCAGAGCGGGACGTCGGCGAAGGCGGGAGCGAGCCGCGCCACCAGGTAGACACCGGCCTTGACCATGGCCGCGGCGTGCAGGTAGGCGCTGACGGGGGTGGGAGCGGCCATGGCGTTCGGAAGCCACAGGCTGAAGGGCCAGATCGCCGACTTGGACAGGGCTCCGCACAGCACGAGGACGACGGCCACGGACACCGCGAGCGTCGTCTCCGGGGGGTCGGCCACGATCGCGGAGATCCGGTAGGTGCCCGCCGCCTCACCGAGGATCAGGAAGCCGACCAGCATGGCGAGGCCACCGAGGGTGGTGACCGTGAGCGCCTGGAGCGCGGAGCGCCGGTTCTTCTTGAGTTCGCTGCCGTGCCCGATCAGCAGGTAGGAGAAGACCGTGGTCAGTTCCCAGAACACGTAGAGGGAGATCAGGTCGTCGGCGAGGACGAGGGCGAGCATGGCGCCGGCGAAGGCCAGCAGGTTCCCGGCGAAGGGGGCCAGCCGAGGCGAGTCGTCGGTGAAGTAGAAGGCGCAGTACAGCAGGACGAGCATGCCCACGCCCGCAGCGAGCAGCACCATCAGCTCAGCGAGCGCGTCCAGGCGCAGATCGACCGACACGTCGTACGTGGCGATCCACTGCCACGACCACGTGACGGCCCGGCCGTCCTCAGTACCGCTCCACTCGGTGACCGCCCACACCGTGGTGGCCGCCGGCGGCAGCGCGAGGACCACGAAGGCGTTCCTGCCGAACCGCCGCACCAGCGGCACCGCGCACGCCGCGAGCACGAAATGGCAGACGATGAGTACGATCACGACGGGTGTTCCGGAACAAAGGCCACCGAATAGTGATATATCGCCTGACTCGGTTCACCCGTCCGGCGCGCCGCGCGGTGGGCGGTCCGCTGGTTCCGGTTCGCGGTGGTCATGGTCGGCACTCGTCCCGCAGTGGTCACAGAACGGCGCCTGCCCTGTTCGCCCGTGGTCACACGGCATGACATGGGGGCTTTCCGGCAGGGCGGCCCCGTGCAGCCTTCCCCCGCGCAGCACCCGGTCGGCGTTCAGGGGCAGATGCAGCGGTTCGTCCGGCAGTTCGTCGGGCAGCCCGTGGACGCCTTCACCGGCGCGCGGATGACCGCACGCCTCGTCGCACACCGTGAAGCCCTCTCCGTCGGGCGACGTGTCCACGATGTGCGGAGGCGGTCCACCTGCCATGCCGTCGCCTCCCTGCGTGCGTGCGTTCCATGCGTAGGGCGGAACATGCGCCTGCACCCATAGCCTCACTCCGCAGCGCGCACACCGCTACCCGGGCACGACAGGCATATCCGGCACTTCGGCGGCCGGACGTGCGCACCGCGTGTGACGGAGGGGCCGTGTCAGTCCAGGACGGCGATGCCGTCTAGCTCGACCATGGCCTGCTCGTCCCAGAGCCTGACCGCCCCGACGACGGCCATGGCCGGGTACTCGCGTCCCGCCATCCTCCGCCAGACGGCGCCCAGTTCGGAGGCGTGCGCACGGTAGTCGGCCACATCGGTGGCGTACACGGTGACCCTGGCCAGGGCCGTCGGGGCGCCGCCCGCCGCGCGCAGGGCCGTGAGCAGGTTGCCCAGGGCCGTCTCGAACTGCTCCGGCAGGGTGTCACCGACGACCTTCCCGTCGCCGTCCAGCGCGGTCTGGCCGGCGAGGAAGACCAGCCTGCCGCCGGCGGCCGTGACGGCGTGCGAGAAGCCGGTGGGCGGGGCGAGTTCGGCGGGGTTGATCCGGCTGATCGGATTCATGCGGACGTCTCCTGTGTCGCGTACAGCTCCTTGGCGATGATGGTGCGCTGCACCTCGGTGGCGCCCTCGTAGATCCGGGGCGCGCGGACCTCCCGGTAGAGGTGCTCCAGCAGATGCCCCCGTTCCAGGGCGCGGGCGCCGTGCAACTGGACGGCCGCGTCGACGACGTACTGCGCGGTCTCGGTGGCGTACAGCTTGGCCATCGCGGCGCGCCGGGGCACGCCCGGCTCACCCGCGTCGTGGGCGGCTGCGGCCGCGTACACCAGGAGCCGGGCGGCCTCGGTGCGGGTGGCCATCTCGGCCACCTGGTGCGAGACGGCCTGCAGGTCCTTGAGCGGGGCCCCGAAGGCGGTGCGGTGCGCCGTGTGCTCCAGGGTGGCGTCGAGCGCGGCGCGCGCCATGCCGACGGCGAAGGCTCCGACGCTCGGCCGGAAGAGGTTCAGGGTGTCCATGGCGACCCGGAACCCTCCGCCGGGTTCGCCGAGCACGTCCTCGGCGGTCACCGGCACCTCGTCGAAGTCGAGCGCTCCGACGGGGTGCGGGGAGAGCATGTCCAGCGCCCTTCCGGTGAGCCCCGGGCGGTCGGCGGGGACGAGGAACGCGGTGACGCCGCGCGCGCCGTGGTCTTCGCCCGTCCGGGCGAAGACGGTGTAGAAGTCGGCTTCCGGGGCGTTGGAGATCCAGCACTTCTCCCCTGTGAGCCGCCAGCCGTTCCCGTCGTGCGCGGGCCGTGCGGCGAGGGCGAGCGCGGCCGCGTCGGATCCGGCGCCCGGCTCGCTGAGCGCGAAGGCGGCGACGGCGCGTCCCGCGCGCACCTCGGGGAGCCAGCGTGCGCGCTGGGCGTCGGTGCCGGCCCGGCGTACCGGACCGGCCCCGAGGCCCTGGAGCGCAAGGGCGGTCTCCGCCTCGGTGCAGCCGCGCGCCAGCGATTCGCGCAGCAGGCAGAGATCGAGCGCGCCCGACCCGAAGAGCCGGTCCAGGAGCCCCAGCCCGCCGAGGGCGGCGACGAGAGGGCGGTTGACGTGGCCGGGCTCACCCTTCTCCGCGAGGGGGCGCAGCTCGTCGCGGGCGAGGTTGTACAGCTCGTCGCACCAGGCGGTTCGACCGGGATCGAGGGAGAATGCCGTCATACCGGCGCCTCTCTTGTCACGACTTATCGCGGACCGTTGACTACCGTCACCCAAACGATACGCTCCAATGGCGACAAGGGGGCGATGCTTCATGAAGCCGTCAGATACCGCGAGCGCGCACACCGACACCTTCGCGCACGACCATCTCCCGCCCGCCGAGGACCGGCCCGAGCTGGTCTTCGACCTCCCCGAACTGGCCTACCCGCACCGGCTGAACTGCGGATACGAGCTGCTCGACCGCACGGCGGACCGGCTCGGCCCGGGCCGCCCCGCCTTCCTCAGCGGGGACGGCGGCGTATGGAGCTACGGAGAGCTTCGGGACCGGGTGGACCGGATCGCCCAGGTGCTGACCCACGATCTGGGCGTAGTCCCCGGCAACCGCGTGCTGCTGCGCGGCCCCACCACGCCCTGGCTCGCGGCCTGCTGGCTCGCCGTCATGAAGGCCGGCGCGATCGCCGTGACGGTGCTGGACCGACAGCGGGCGTCGGAGCTCGCCACGATCTGCTCCATCGCCCGCGTCGGCCACGCCCTGTGCGACGTCAGGTCGGCCGACGACCTGGCCGGGGCCCAGGTGCCCGGGCTGCGTGTCACGACGTACGGGGGCGACTCCGCCGACGACCTGACCGTACGGGCCGCCGCCCGGCCGGGTCCCTACCCGGCGGTGGACACCGCCGCCGACGACATCGCCCTCATCGCGTTCACCTCGGGCACCACCGGCCGGCCCAAGGGCTGCATGCACGCCCACCGCGACGTGCTGGCCGTCGCCGACACCTTCGCCCGGCACGTCCTGCGGCCGGGCCCCGACGACGTGTTCACGGGCAGTCCGCCGCTCGGCTTCACCTTCGGGCTCGGCGGGCTGGTGATCTTCCCGCTGCGGGCCGGCGCCTCCGCCCTGCTGCTGGAACAGGCCGGCCCCAAGCAACTGCTGCCCGCACTCGCCGCCCACCGGGTCTCCGTCCTGTTCACCGCGCCGACCGCGTACCGCGTGATGCTCGACGCGCTCGACGGCCACGACCTGTCCGCGCTGCGCCGCTGCGTCTCGGCCGGGGAGAACCTGCCTGCCGCGACCTGGCGGTCCTGGTACGAGCGGACGGGGCTGCGCATCATCAACGGCATCGGGGCCACCGAACTGCTGCACATCTTCATCTCCGCCGCCGACGAGGCCATCCGCCCCGGCACCACCGGCGTCCCGGTGCCCGGCTGGCAGGCGCGTGTGGTGGACGCGGAGGGCGAGGAACTCCCCGACGGCGAACCCGGGCTGCTGGCCGTGCGCGGCCCGGTCGGCTGCCGGTATCTCGCCGACGAACGGCAGCGGGTGTATGTACGCCACGGCTGGAACATCACCGGCGACACCTACGTCCGTGAGCCCGACGGCTACTTCCGCTACGTCGCCCGCGCCGACGACATGATCATTTCCGCCGGGTACAACATCGCGGGCCCGGAGGTCGAGGAGGCGCTCCTGCGCCATCCCGACGTGGCCGAGGCCGCCGTGGTGGGCCGGGCGGACGATCTGCGCGGACAGGTCGTCGCCGCGTACGTCGTGCCGCGCGAGGACGCGCTGCTGTCGGCCGACGACCTGCGGACGCACATGAAGGCCGAGCTGGCACCGCACAAGTGCCCCCGCGCCTTCACCTTCCTGCCCGCACTCCCGAGGACCGCGACGGGAAAGCTCCAGCGCTTCCTGCTGCGGGACCCCGGCGCCTTAGAGTGATCACGTGGCCGAGCACACCCCGCGTTCCCTGATCGTCAGCCTCTACGGCGCCTACGGCCGTCAGCCCGGCAACGCCCCGCTGGCGGTCTCCGAGCTGATCCGGCTGCTGCACGCGGTGGGGGTCGACGCCCCGTCCGTGCGCTCGTCCGTCTCCCGCCTCAAGCGCCGTGGGCTGCTCGTCCCCGCCCGTACCGCGGACGGGGCGGCCGGGTACTCCCTGTCGTCCGACGCCCGTCAGCTTCTGGACGACGGCGACCGGCGGATCTACCGGCGTCCGGTGCCCCGGACCGGCGACGGCTGGGTGCTCGCCGTCTTCTCCGTACCCGAGGCCGAGCGCCACAAGCGGCACCTGCTGCGCTCACGCCTCGGACGGCTCGGATTCGGCACGGCGGCGCCCGGTGTGTGGATCGCCCCCGCCGGGCTGTACGAGGAGACGCGGCACACTCTGGAGCGCCTCGGACTCGCCCCGTACGTCGACCTGTTCCGCGGTGAGCACCTCGGCTTCGCCGCGACGGAGGAGGCCGTGGCGCGCTGGTGGGACCTGGACGCGATCGCCCGGCTCCACCTCGACTTCCTGGATCAGCAGGAGCCGGTCCTGCGGTCCTGGGAGGCAGCGGCCGGCGGGGGCACGCCGAACCCGGAGGAGGCCTACCGGGACTACCTCCGCGCCCTCGACTCCTGGCGGCGACTTCCGTACGCCGACCCGGGGCTGCCCGGCGAGCTGCTGCCGAAGAACTGGCCGGGCGGGCGCTCGGCGGAGGTGTTCGGGCTGCTGCACGGGCGGCTGCGGGACGTGGGGGCCGACTTCGTCCGGGCCGGCGCCTGAGCCGACCTCCTCCCTCCCCTGCCGGTGCCGGTGCCGGTGTCGCTGCCGCGGGTGCCTGACGCTCAGTCGAGGGTGAGCCGGGGCTTGGGGCCGTCGGTGCGGCCCGTCGGCGGAGTGCGGCTGCCCGCGCGGTACGGGAGCGGCCAGGAGACTCCGGGCCCCGCGTAGCCCTGATCGGCCGCCGCGTGCAGCGTCCAGTGCGGGTCGTAGAGGTGCGGGCGGGCCAGGGCGCAGAGGTCGGCACGGCCGGCGAGCAGCAGCGAGTTGACGTCGTCCCAGGAGGAGATGGCGCCGACGGCGATGACGGGCACGTCCAGCGCGTTGCGGATCCGGTCGGCGTACGGGGTCTGGTAGGAGCGGCCGTATTCGGGGCGTTCCTCCGCGACGACCTGCCCGGTGGAGACGTCGATGGCGTCCGCGCCGTGGGCGGCGAAGGCGCGGGCGACCGCCACGGCGTCCTCGTCGCTCGTGCCGCCCCGTGCCCAGTCCGTGGCGGAGATCCGTACGGTCATGGGCCGGTCCTCGGGCCATGCGGCGCGGACCGCGTCGAAGACCTCCAGAGGGAAGCGGAGCCGGTTCTCCAGGGGCCCGCCGTAGGCGTCGGTGCGCAGGTTGGTGAGCGGGGAGAGGAAGCCGGAGAGCAGATAGCCGTGGGCACAGTGCAGTTCGAGGAGGTCGAATCCGCAGTGTGCCGCCCGGCGGGCCGCCTCGGTGAACCGGTCCCGGACCCTGTCCATCCCGGCTCGGTCCAGCTCCTGCGGGATCTGGTTGACGCCGTGCGCGTACGGGAGGGGGGAGGCGGCGCTGACCGGCCAGTTGCCGTCGTCCAGCGGCTGGTCGGTGCGGCCCGGCGTCTCCCACATCCGCCGGGTCGAGCCCTTGCGGCCGGAGTGGCCGAGCTGGACGCCGATCGCGGTGCCGGGGGCGGCCTCGTGGACGAAGCGTGTGATCCTGGTCCACGCCTCGGCCTGTTCACCGGTCCACAGACCGGTGCAGCCGGGGGTGATGCGGCCCTCGGGGCTGACGCAGACCATCTCGGTCATCACGAGACCGGCTCCGCCGAGCGCGCGGGCGCCGAGGTGGACGAGGTGGAAGTCGCCGGGCATCCCGTCGACGGCGGAGTACATGTCCATGGGCGAGACGACGACACGGTTGCGGAGTTCGAGGCCGCGCAGACGCAGCGGGGTGAACATGGGCGGGGTGCCGGGCGGGCACCCGAACTCCTCCTCGACCGCCCCCGTGAAGCCGGAATCGCGCAGCCGCAGGTTGTCGTGGGTGACGCGGCGGCTGCGGGTAAGGAGGTTGAAGGCGAACCGCCGGGGCGGCTGGCCGACGTAGGTCGGGAGTTCCTCGAACCAGCGCAGGCTGGCCGCGGCGGCGCGCTGGGTGGACAGGACGACGGGGCGGCGCTCGGCCTCGTAGGCGGCGAGGGCGGTGGGCAGGTCCGGCTGTTCCTCGAGGCAGGCCGCCAGGGCGAGGGCGTCCTCGACGGCGAGCTTGGTGCCGGAGCCGATGGAGAAGTGGGCGGTGTGGGCGGCGTCGCCGATGAGGACCGTACCGCCGTGCGACCAGTGCGCGTTGCTCACGGTGGCGAAGGTGAGCCAGGAGGACTTGTTGGAGCGCAGCGGCCGGCCGCGCAGTGCCTCGGCGAAGACCTCGGCGCAGCGCTCGGCGGACTCCGCGGTGTCGCAGGTGTCGAGGCCGGCCGCCCGCCAGACCTCTTCGCGCATCTCGACGATGACGGTGGAGGCGTCGGCCGCGAAGGGATAGGCGTGCAGCTGCATCACGCCGAACCCGGTCTCGGCGATCTCGAAGCGGAAGGCGTCGAAAGCGAAGTCGGCGGCGAGCCAGATGTAGCGGTTGCGGTGGTCGGTGACCGTGGGGCGGAAGTGACGGGCATGGGCCTGGCGGGTGGCGCTGTGCACTCCGTCGGCTGCGACGACCAGGTCGTGGCGGGCGGCGAGCTCCTCGGCGGGCGGCGCCTCGGTCCGGAAGCGGAGCCGTACCCCGAGGGACGCGCAGCGCTCGTGCAGGATCCGGAGCAGCGTACGGCGGCCCAGCGCTGCGAAGCCATGGCCGCCGGAGGTCTGGGTGGCACCCCGGTGCACGACGTCGATGGTGTCCCAGCGGACGAACGCGTCGCTCAACGCCCGGTGGACGACGGGGTCGGCGTCCTCGATGCCGCCGAGCGTCTCGTCGGAGAGAACCACGCCGAAGCCGAAGGTGTCGTCGGGGGCGTTCCGCTCCCACACGGTGATCTCGCGGCCGGGGCGCAGCCGCTTGAGGAGGGCGGCGGCGTACAGCCCGCCGGGTCCTCCTCCGATGACCGCGATCCGCCCCGTGTCCGAGGAGGGCATCGCGCTACCTGCCCCGCCACTTCGGCGGGCGCTTCTCGGTGAATGCGGCGTGGAATTCGGCGTAGTCCTCACCGTTCATCAGGAGTGCCTGGGTGGCGGCGTCCATCTCCACGGACGCGGCGAGAGGCATGTCGAGCTCGGCGGTGAGCAGTGCCTTCGTCTGTGCGAGGGCGAGGGCGGGTCCGTCGGCCAGCCGTCGGGCCAGGGCGGCGGCGCGGGTGCCTGCCTCCCCCTCACCGGTCAGCTCGCTGATCAGTCCGATGCGCTCGGCCTCGGGGGCACGGACGGGTTCGCCGAGCATGAGTATGCGGGTGGCGTGGCCGAGGCCGACGACGCGGGGCAGGAGATAGGCGGCGCCCATGTCACCGCCGGACAGACCGACGGCGGTGAAGAGGAAGGCGAAGCGAGCGGAGGGGGCGGCGACCCGGAAGTCCGCGGCCAGGGCGAGGACCGCCCCGGCGCCCGCGGCCACTCCGTGGACGGCGGCGATCACGGGGAAAGGGCACTCCCGGAGGGCCCGTACGACCTGTCCGGTCATCCGGTTGAAGTCCAGGAGCTGCGCGGTGTCCATCGCGAGCGTGGCGCCGATGATCTCGTCGACGTCACCACCGGAGCAGAACCCGCGCCCCTCACCGGCGAGCACGAGCGCCCGTACGGAGCGTTCGCGGGACAGCTCGGCGAGAAGGTCACGCAGGTCGGCGTAGGCGCCGAAGGTGAGTGCGTTGAGCTTGTCGGGGCGGGCGAGGGTGACGGTGGCGACTCCGTCGTCGATGGCCAGGTGCAGATGCTCCCAGCGCTCCGTGCGCGGGGCGGAGCCGGTGAACGGGCTCATGGAAGGGTCCCCTCCAGCCGTCGGGCTGCTGCTGATGCACTCCCGAAGCTATCACCGATCTGTGACTTCCGTCATGAATGCGCGACAGCGCGACGGTCCTCTGTGGCGAAGGTCCCCTTTGTGCCGGTCGGTCGCCCCTATGTCTGGGGCGTCGCGCTTCGTATGGTTGACCGCAGGAAGTCCTGATACGGACCCCGTACCCTCCGGTGACGGAGGAAGCGGTCCCGGGCAGCCGCCCGGGACGAAGGCCCTCCGCAGGATGTCTCGCTCCCGAACGGAAACCGCCGCCTTGCCGTCCGACGTCCCCGCGCCCCCACCCTCGTCCTGGCGTGTCGCCCTGCCGCACTCGACTGCCGCGGTGCCGATCGCCCGCGCCCTCATCCGTACGGCACTGGCGGATCTCGACGCACCCGCGGACAGCGACACCGCCGAGTTGCTGACCGCCGAACTGGTCGCCAACGCCGTGGAGCACACCGACGGATCGGGGCCCATCGAGCTGGTGGTCGAGCTTCTGGCGTCCGGCTGCCAGGTGGAGGTCCACGACCACGACCCGGGGCCGCCCGGCGATCTGTCCCGCCTGCTCCCCGGCAGCGCGGCGGACCCCTGGCAGGAACACGGCCGCGGGCTGCTCCTGATACGCGCCCTCAGCTCCGCCTGCGGTCACCGCCCCACCGCTCACGGGAAGGCGGTCTGGTTCACCCTTCGGTCGAGCCCGACGACGCCCGGTCCGGTGGGCTGACGAGCCGGGAGCGGCTGCGGCCGTACCCCGCGTACACCAGGGCTCCCACCGCCAGGAAGACCAGGAACTGCACCCAGGTCGTCCAGCCGGTCCCGTACATCAGGTAGAGGCAGAAGCCGACGCCCAGGAGCGGGCTGACGGGGTACAGCGGCACCCGGAAGGAACGCTTCAGCTCCGGATTGCGGCGGCGCAGTGCGATCACCGCCACGTTGACCACCGCCATGATGGCGAGCGTGCCGATGGTCGTCAGGTTCACGACGACGTCGAGGGACGAGAACGCGGCGGGTACGGCGAAGACGACGGCCACGATCCACGTGTTGGCGACCGGCGTGCGGGTCTTCGGCGAAACCCGCTCGAAGACCCGGGGGATCAGCCCGTCGCGGGACATGGACATGAGGATCCGGGTCTGGCCGTACATCACCGCGAGGACGACGGACGCGATGGCGACGACCGCGCCGAAGGCGATGATCCCGCCGCCGACGCTCGACCCGGTGACCTTGTCGACGACCAGCGAGAGCGCGGCCGGCTTGTCACCCACGGCGTCCGCGCCGAGCGCGCCGATGGCGCCGAGCGCGACCGCGCAGTAGAGCAGCGTGACCACGCCGATGCAGATCATGATGGCGATCGGGATGTTCCGGCGGGGATTCTTGACCTCCTCGCCCGCGGTGGTGATGGCGTCGAAGCCGATGTACGAGAAGAACGCCACCGACGCACCGGCGGTGACCCCGGCCATGCCGTGGGAGGCGAACGGGGAGAGGTGTCCGTCCTCGAACGCGGTGAAGGCGATCGCGCAGAACGCGATGAGGATGCCGATCTTCAGCACCGCCATCGCCGCGGTGGCCCGAGCGCTCTCCCTGATGCCGCGCACCAACAGGGTGGCCGCCATCATGACCACGACGACCGCGGGCAGGTTGATCACGCCGCCGTCACCTGGCCCCGAGGAGAGCGCCGCGGGCAGGTTCCAGCCGACGAGGCTGTCCAGCAGTTCGTTGACGTACTGGCTCCAGCCGACCGCGACGGCGGAGACCGAGACGCCGTACTCGAGGAGCAGGCACCAGCCGACCAGGAACGCGACCCGCTCCCCCAGCGTGGCGTAGGCGAAGGAGTAGGAGCTTCCGGAGACCGGGATGGCACCGCCGAGCTCGGCGAAGGAGAAAGCGGTGAAGATACAGGTGACGGCGGCCAGGACGAACGAGACCACCACGGCGGGGCCCGCCTCGGCGACGCTGTCGGACAGCCCGACGAAGATCCCGGTGCCGACGATCGCTCCGACTCCGAAGCACACGAGCTGGAACAGCCCCATGGTGCGCCTGAGGCCGTGCCCTTCCAGGTCGGCTCCGGACTCGGCGAGCAGCAGGTCGGGGCTCTTGATGCGCGCGCCGGTCCTGCGTGAGGGGCTCGGCGGGGTGGCGGTACTACTCATGGGGGGACGGATTCTCTTCTCTGGCGGTGCGGGGGACGAGCCTGTGGGGGGCTCGCATCCGGTCATGCGCTGCGGACCGCTGCACATGAAAAGGGGTCCGGGCGCACGAGCCCGAACCCCACCAAGTCACACCATCGTAGCCAATTATGCGTATGTTCACCCAATCAGGCGCATGGTCATGCGGCCTGCGCGTCGCCGGCCAGCGTCGCGACGAGGACCGCCTTGATCGTGTGCATCCGGTTCTCGGCCTCGTCGAAGACGACGGAGTGCGGGGACTCGAAGACCTCGTCGGTGACCTCCAGCGACGACAGGCCGTGCCGCTCGTGGATCTCCCTGGCCACCTTCGTACCGAGGTCGTGGAAGGCCGGGAGGCAGTGCAGGAACTTCACGTCGTCGTTGCCGGTGGCGCGCAGGACGTCCATGGTCACGGCGTACGGCGCGAGGGAGGCGATGCGCTCGTCCCACACCTCCTTGGGCTCACCCATCGAGACCCAGACGTCGGTGACGACGAAGTCGGCGTCCCGCACCCCTTCGGCCACGTCCTCGGTGAGGGTGATGCGGGCACCGCTGGACCCGGCGAGCTCGCGCGCCCGGTCCACGACCTCCTGCGCCGGCCAGTAGGCGGTGGGCGCGACGATCCGCACGTCCATGCCCAGCAGGGCTCCGGTCACCAGGTAGGAGTTGCCCATGTTGAAGCGGGCGTCGCCCAGGTAGGCGAAGGTGATCTCCTGCAGGGGCTTGGCACTGTGCTCGGTCATCGTGAGGACGTCGGCGAGCATCTGGGTGGGGTGCCAGTCATCGGTGAGTCCGTTGTAGACGGGCACACCGCCGCACGCCGCCATCTCCTCGACGGCCTGCTGACTGTCGCCCCGGTACTCAATGGCGTCGAACATGCGACCGAGCACTCGGGCGGTGTCCCTCACCGACTCCTTGTGTCCGATCTGGGAGCCGGAGGGGTCGAGGTACGTCGTGGAGGCACCCTGGTCGGCGGCGGCCACCTCGAAGGCGCAGCGGGTGCGCGTCGAGGTCTTCTCGAAGATCAGCGCGATGTTCCTACCGCGCAGCCGCTGCACCTCGGCACCGGCCTTCTTGGCGGCCTTGAGCTCGGCGGACAGGGCGACCAGGCCGCGGAACTCCTCGGCCGTGAAGTCCAGCTCCTTGAGGAAATGGCGGCCTGCGAGGTCTATGGCCATGGTGACTTCTCCTGGGTCGAGCTGCGGGCGTACGGACAACTGTCCTGGAAGTCTATACGAGGCACTGTATTGCTATACAGAGGTATGGGTGGACGGGAGCGCAGGTGGGAACGGATGAGGGCCACGCGCTCAGGCAGAGCGGCCGAGATTCGTGCGGAGAAGGTCCAGCAGGTTGCCGTGCGCGCATTCGATCATGCGGAGTGTCTGCCGCAGCGCGCCGTCGGGACCTCTCCCGGCAGCCGTCCCACCCGCCTCACACCGCATCACGCACCACGGGGCAGCTCATGCAGCGCGGACCGCCCCGGCCCCGGCCCAGCTCGCTGCCCCTGATCTCGATGACCTCGATGCCCTCTTCGCGCAGGTACGTGTTGGTCGTGGCGTTGCGCTCGTACGCGACGACCACACCGGGCTCCACGGCCAGCACGTTGCAGCCGTCGTCCCACTGTTCCCGCTCGGCGGCGTGCACGTCCTGGGTAGCGGTGAGGACCCGGATCGTGTCGAGGCCGAGTGCGGCGGCGATCGCCCGGTGCATGTGCTCGGGCGGATGGTCGGTGACCTTCAGTTCACGTGGGCCGGCACCGGGCTCGATCGTGTAGGAGCGGAGCATGCCGAGTCCGCCGTACTTGGTGAACGTGTCCCCGTCGATCATCGTCATCACGGTGTCGAGGTGCATGAAAGCCCGGCGCTTGGGCATGTCGAGCGCCACGATCGTCCGGGCCGACCCGGCGTCGAAGAGCCCTCGGGCCAGCATCTCGACGGCCTGAGGGGTGGTGCGTTCACTCATCCCGATCAGCACGGCACCCCGGCCGATGACGAGGACGTCGCCCCCCTCGATGGTGGACGGATAGTCGTCCTGGCCCTCCGACCAGTGGTGGAAGACACCCGCCTCGGGTCCGGTGAACAGGGGGTGGTGCCGGTAGATCGCCTCGAAGTGCACGGTCTCGCGCTGCCTGGCCGGCCAGCGCATCGCGTTGATGGACACACCGTCGTAGATCCAGGCGGAGGTGTCGCGGGTGAAGATGTGGTTGGGCAGGGGGCTGAGCAGGAAGTCGTCCAGATCCATCACATGGAAACGGACGGAGGTCGGCTCGGCGTGGCGTTCCAGGAACTCCCGCTTCGTCATCCCGCCGACCAGGGCCTCGGCGAGCTCCCCGGCGGGCAGCTCCTCGAAGGCGGCGCGCAGATGCTCGGTGGCAAGGGGGCCGTACTCCTTCTCGTCGAAGACCCGGTCCAGGACGAGCCGCCTCGCCACCGGGATGTCGAGGGACTCCCGGAGCAGCTCGCCGAAGAAGTGCACCTCCACACCGCGGTCACGGAGCACGTCGGCGAAACCGTCGTGCTCCTCCCTCGCCCGGCGCACCCACAGGACGTCGTCGAACAGCAGCGCGTCCTTGTTGCTGGGTGTGAGCCGCTTCAGCTCCAGATCGGGGCGGTGCAGGATGACGCGGCGCAGCCGCCCGGCCTCGGAATCGACATGGAATCCCATGTCCTCATCCTCACCACGCGGAGCACCGTTCACCCTGCGAACCGCCACCTGATTCCGGCCCGGCGGGCGGGATTCCGCGGAACCCCCTACAGCCGGGGGTCGACCGGCTCCGACTCCAGGGCCAGCACCGCGAATACCGCCTCGTGGATCCGCCACAGCGGCTCCCCGTCGGCCAGCCGGTCCAGCGCCTCCAGGCCGAGGGCGTACTCCCTCAGGGCAAGCGACCGTTTGTGGCCGAGGAACCGGGAACGCAGCCGCTCCAGATTGTCCGGCCGCGTGTACTCGGGACCGTAGATGATCCGCAGGTACTCCCGGCCGCGCACCTTGATGCCCGGCTGGACGAGCCTGCCCTTCCCGTCCCTGGCGAGGGCGTCCAGCGGCTTGACCACCATGCCCTCGCCGCCGCGGCCGGTCATCTCCAGCCACCAGTCGGTGCCGGAGCTCACGGATGCCTCGTCACCCGTGTCGACGACGAGGCGCCGGGTGACCTGGAGCAGCCCGGTCGGGTCGTGCTCGACGAGGCGGTCCAGCCACGCCAGCTGCTCGTCGTGCGGTACGGAGGCGAGGGAGCGGCCGTGCACGGCGAGGATCTGGAACGGTGCCATCCGGACGCCGTCGAGCCCTTCGGTGCTCCAGCAGTACCTGCGGTACGCCTCCGTGAAGGCGGCCGCGTCGGCGGCGCGTTCCCGCTGACGGCCGGCCAGGGCGCCGACGTCGACACCGCGGGCCACCGCGGCGGCCAGGGCCTCGTCAGCCACGGGCAGGACCGCGCCGGCGGCCGCGCCCACCGCCGCGTACTGCGAGCGCAGCAGACCGGCGGCCTTGAGGGACCAGGGCATCAGCTCGGCGTCGAGCACCACCCAGTCGGTGTTCCACTCCTCCCACAGCCCGGCGGCGGTGACGGCCGCGCGCAGCCGGCCGAGGACGAGCTCGGTGAGCGCCGTGTCGTCCAGGAACGGACGCCCGGTGCGCGTGTACAGGGCTCCGGTGGGCCCTCCCCCACGGCCGAAGAAGGCGCCCCCGGCACCGAAGCGCTCGCGGGCGGTGCCGGCGTCGCGGCAGACCAGCGCCACCGCGCGCGAGCCCATGTGCTTCTCCTCGCAGACGACCCTGGCGACGCCGTCCGCGCGGTACTGCGCGAAGGCCTCGGCCGGATGCTCCAGGAAGCCCACCTCCTGGGAGGTCGCGGTCGGAGCCATGGTCGGCGGGAGATAGGTCAGCAGCCTGGGGTCGACGGCGAAGCGGCTCATGACTTCGAGCGCCGCCGCCGCGTTCTCCTCGCGCACCGCGATGCGGCCCATGTGGCGGGTCTCCACGACGCGGCGGCCCTGGACATCGGCGAGGTCGAGCGGCCGGCCCTCCCGGCCCCCGGGGGCTTCGGTGGTCAGCGGCTTCACCGGCTCGTACCAGACACGCTCGGCCGGTACGTCGACGAGCTCGCGCTCCGGCCATCGCAATGCCGTCATCTTCCCGCCGAAGACGGCCCCGGTGTCCAGGCAGAGCGTGTTGTTCACCCAGGAGGCGGTGGGCACCGGCGTGTGGCCGTAGACCACCGCGGCACTGCCCCGGTAGTCCTCTGCCCACGGGTAGCGCACGGGCAGCCCGAACTCGTCGGTCTCCCCGGTCGTGTCCCCGTACAGCGCGTGCGAACGGACTCGCCCCGAGGTGCGCCCGTGGTACTTCTCGGGCAGCCCCGCGTGGCAGACGACCAGCCTGCCCTCGTCCAGGACGTAGTGGCTGACCAGTCCGTCGATGAACTCCGCGACCTCCTTGCGGAACTCGGGGTGCTCCGCGTCCTGGCGCTCAAGCTGCTCGACGGTCTCGGCGAGGCCGTGGCTGTGCTGGACCTTGCGCCCCTTGAGATAACGGCCGAGCTTGTTCTCGTGGTTGCCGGGGACGCACAGCGCGTCGCCCGAGGCCACCATCGACATGACGCGGCGCAGCACACCGGGGCTGTCGGGACCGCGGTCGACGAGGTCGCCCACGAACACGGCGGTACGGCCTTCGGGGTGGGCGCCGTCCTCGTACCCCAGCTTGCCGAGCAGGGTGTCCAGCTCGGCGCTGCAGCCGTGGATGTCGCCGATGATGTCGAAGGGGCCGGTGAGGTGGCGGAGGTCGTTGTAGCGGCGCTCCAGCACGACCTCGGCGGTGTCGGCCTCTTCCTCGGTGCGCAGGATGTGCACCTTACGGAAACCCTCGCGCTCCAGCCCGCGCAGCGAACGGCGCAGCTCCCGGCGATGACGCCCCACGACATGGCGGGGCATCCCGGCGCGGTCCGGCCGGGTGGCGTTGCGCGCCTGGCAGAGCTCCTCCGGCAGGTCCAGCACGATGGCGATGGGCAGCACGTCGTACTGCCGGGCCAGCTGGACGAGCTGCTTACGGCTCTCCGGCTGCACGTTGGTCGCGTCGACCACGGTGAGCCGGCCGGCGGCGAGGCGCTTGCCCGCTATGTAGTGGAGGACGTCGAAGGCGTCCCGGCTGGCGCTCTGGTCGTTCTCGTCGTCGGCGACGAGGCCCCGGCAGAAGTCCGAGGAGACGATCTCGGTCGGCTTGAAGTGCCTGCGCGCGAAGGTGGACTTGCCCGATCCGCTGGCTCCGACGAGCACGACGAGGGACAGGTCGGTCACGGGCAGCGTACGAGAGGTACTGGTCATGCGGCCTTCGCCCCTTTCGTGGCCTCGTGGGCCGTCGTCCCGTCGGCCGTGGTCGTCGTGAACACGGCCATCTGTGTGGGAGGCCCCACCTCGGGGTCCTCCGGGCCCACGGGCACGAATCCCACCGTGTAGCCGTGGCGTTCGGCCACCTGCCCCGCCCAGTCGCGGAACTCCTCCCTGGTCCACTCGAAGCGGTGGTCCGCATGGCGCACGTGTCCGGCGGGGAGTGTCTCCCAGCGGACGTTGTACTCGACGTTGGGCGTCGTCACCAGTACGGTCCGCGGTCGCGCGGAGCCGAACACCGCGTACTCCAGGGCCGGAAGACGCGGCAGGTCGAGATGCTCGATCACCTCGCTCAGCACCGCGGCGTCATACCCCTTCAGCTGCTTGTCGGTGTAGGTGAGCGCGCCCTGGCGGAGGGTGACCCGCCCGGCCTGCCGCTCGCCCATCCGGTCCAGTTTCAGCCGGCGTGCCGCGACGGTCAGGGCGCGCATCGACACGTCGACCCCGACGATCTCCGTGAACCGCACGTCTCTCAGCAGGGCCTGCAGCAACTGGCCCTGCCCGCATCCGAGATCGAGGACCCGGCTCGCACCGGCCGCCACCAGTGCCTCCAGGACCGCCGCGCGGCGCCGCTCCGCGAGCGGCACCGGCTTCTCCTCCGTGTCGGTGGTCTCGTCCACCGCGTTGTCGACGTTCTCCACCTCGAGGTCGTCCGACTCCGCCAGCCGCACCAGCTCGAGCCTCTCCGTCGCCTGCCGCGTGAGACTCCAGCGACGGGAGAGATAACGGCTGGTGATCAGCTTCTGCTCGGGGTGCCGCGCGAGCCAGCCCTCACCCGCCCGGAGCAGTTTGTCCACCTCGTCGGGTGCGACCCAGTAGTGCTTGGCGTCGTCGAGCACCGGCAGCAGCACGTACAGCTGGCGCAAGGCGTCCGCGAGCCTGAGCTCCCCCTCCAGCACCAGTCGTACGTAGCGTGAGTCGCCCCACTCCGGGAACTGCTCGTCCAGCTGCACAGCCACGGCGTCCACCCGCGTCCAGCCGAGCGGCGCGAAGAGTTGGTGCACCAGCTCCGCCCCACCGCGTGCGGGCAGCGCGGGCACCTCGATCCGCAGCGGCATTGTCTCCTGGGCCCTCTCGGGCATGGCACGGCACACGCCGTTCAGCGCCGACTTGAACACCGTCGTCATCGCGACCGAGAGCAGCGACGACGCCGCGTACGGCCGGTCGTTGACGTACTGCGCGAGCGCCGCGTCGGGGGCTCCGCCCCGGCCCTTGCCCTTGCCGCGCCTCACCAACGCCACCGGATCCACCTCCAGCAGCAGCGCCGCGGTGCAACGCTCCGCGGATGCTTCGGGGTAGAACACGTGCGCGGTGCCGTGCGAGGTCGAGAACGTCTGCGCCTTGTCGGGATGCTTGTGCAGCAGGTAGCCGAGATCGGTGGCGGGGCGCTCTGGGGTGCCGGTCGTGCTGATAGTCAGGAACACGTGTCCGAGTATGGTCCGGTGATCGGTCTCCCACCAGGCCTTTTCACGCCCCGGACGACCGCAGCCGGTCTGCCAGCGCCGCGATGTCGGACGGGCCGACCCGGCAGCAGCCGCCGACCAGCCGCGCGCCCGCCCGCTGCCAGTCCCGCACCCTGCCCGGTTCGAATGTGCCGCTCCCGGCCCAGTCGCGGCTGTCGGCGTCCCACTCCTCCCCACTGTTCGGATACACGACGACGGGCTTGCCGGTGGCCGCGGACGCCATCTCCACCGCACGGTCCGCGTCGTCGGGGTCACAGCAGTTGACCCCGACGGCCACGACCTGGTCGATGCCTGCGACGAGCCCGAAGGCCTCCGTCAGCGGCTGTCCGGCCCTTGTCCGGTCGCCCGCCACGCTGTACGAGAGCCAGACCGGCACTCCGAGGTCCTGGACCACCCGGAGCAGGGCCTCGGCCTCGTCGATGTCCGGCACGGTCTCCAGGGCCAGTACGTCAGGGCCCGCCGCCGCCAGCGTCTCGGCCCGGGGCCGGTGGAAGCGCATCAGTTCCCGGACGGTCAGGCCGTACCGGCCCCGGTACTCGCTGCCGTCCGCGAGCATCGCCCCGTACGGTCCGACCGAGGCGGCGACCCAGCTCTCGCGCCCCGTCACCGCGCCCGCCCTGCGCGCCGCCTCCACGCTGCCGGCCATCAGCTCGGCCGCCCGGCCCGTCCCGATCCCGCGCCGCGCGAACCCCTCGAAGGTCGCCTGGTAGCTCGCGGTGATGAGGACCTGCGCACCCGCCCGCGCGTACGCGGCGTGCGCGGCCTCGATCTGCTGGGGCGCATCGCTCAGCAGCCGGGCCGACCACAGGGCGTCGGAGAGATCGCAGCCCTGCGCCTCCAGCTGGTTGGAGAGACCACCGTCCAGCAGGACGGTGCCCTCGGCGAGCGCGTCGCCGAGCGTTCGGCCGGGCGACGGGTCGGGGGTCCGGGCGGTGTGCACGATCGCTCCTTGCTGTCGACTGCGTACGGTTGCCGGGTGATTCCGGCCGGTCCGGGCCCACGCCGGGTCTTTACGGTCCCGCCTGATGCCGCCCCCGGTCCGCGCCGGCCCTCGCGGTCGCACCTGGTGCCACAGCCCGGACGCAGCGACCCTCGCGGTCCGCCCGGTGCCGCACCGGGAGCATCTTCCTGTTCGCGCAGTGGCAGATCGCCGGCGCGGCCCCGGGGAGGCCGCGTCCCACATCGGTCCCCGCGGTCCCGCCCTGCCGCAGCGGCGCCGCGCGGGTTCCGACGCGGCGGCCGGTCTCTTCCCCTCAGCCCAGCTGCGCCTGGACCTGCGACGAGATCAGCTCGAGATGCCCCAGGTCGTCCAGGTCCAGCACCTGGAGGTAGACCCGCGAGGAGCCGATGGCGGCATATCGGCCGATCTTGTCGACCACCTCGTCGGGTGAGCCCGCCAGCCCGTTGGCCTTGATCTCCTCCACCTCCCGCCCGATGGCGGAAGCGCGCCTGGCCACCTCCGCGTCGTTCTTCCCGACGCACACCACCAGGGCGTTGGAATACACCAGGTCGTCCGGGGCCCGCCCGGCCGCCACGGCCGCTTCCCTGACCCGGCCGAACTGCTTCTCGCTGTCCTCGATCGACGCGAAGGGGATGTTGAACTCGTCCGCGTACCGCGCGGCCAGGCGCGGCGTGCGAACGGCACCATGACCGCCGATCAGGACCGGCACCTTCGCCTGAGCGGGCTTCGGCAGCGCCGGGGAGTCGGTGAGCTGGTAATACGTCCCGTCGTAGCTGAACGTCTTGCCGGTCTCCGTCTCCCACAGGCCCGTGACGATCGCCAGCTGCTCCTCGAGCCGGCCGAACTTCTCCTTCGGGAACGGGATCCCGTACGCCTTGTGCTCCTCCTCGAACCAGCCGGCCCCCAGACCGAGCTCGACGCGGCCACCGGACATCTGGTCGACCTGGGCAACCTGGATGGCCAGCACCCCGGGCAGGCGGAAGGTGCCCGCCGTCATCAGCGTGCCGAGGCGGATCCGCTTGGTCTCGCGGGCCAGCCCGGCCAGCGTGATCCAGGCGTCGGTCGGGCCCGGCAGGCCGTCCCCCGAACCCATACGCAGATAGTGGTCCGACCGGTAGAAGGCGTCGAAGCCGAGGTCCTCGGCGGCCTTGGCGACGGTCAGCAGGGTGTCGTAGCTCGCCCCTTGCTGGGGCTCGGTGAAGATTCGAAGATCCATGTCTCCATCCTGCACCTTCGAAACTGCCGCGCCCGTCTCCCCCTGTGCTTCGGCCCCACGCCCCCTGCCCCGTCGGGGACGCTCGGCACCCCCCGGTCCGCCCGGCTCACGGCCGTCCCGCTCACGGCTGGCGGGCCACCGAATCCGCCGGTCCGTGGACCACTGACCCATGAACCAGTGGTCCCTGACCGGACCCGAACGAGCCGTCGCGCTCACGGTCCGGTTCCGGCCCGCTCTCCCGGTCCCGCTCCCGCTCCTGCTCGGCGAGCCTCCGCATCATGCCGTGGACCCGGTCCACGGACTCGTCGACGGCGTCTATCGCCTCGATGCACTGCCAGTAGAGCCCTTCCTCCTCCGTGCCGCAGGCGACACCCACCAGAGCGATACCCGCCTCGCCCAGCAGCAGCACCAGTGCGGCCAACGCCCCGGAGAGCCGGGCCACTTCGGTGAGCTGCGACGCCCGCACACCCCCGGCCGGAACCATCGGATGGTCGAGCACCGCGCTGCCCAGCGCGCAGGTCTCACTGAGCCCCCGCGCGTCCGTCCGTAACTCCGCCGGTCCATACCTGGCCAGGTGTCCGCCGACCGCCCGGGCGAGGGCCTGAGCCTGCCATGCCTCTGCCATGACGTCCGGCACTCCCCGGCTCCCCGCCAGCGCGCTCCGGCCCGCCGCGATCAGTCGCTCCGCTTCCATGCGATTCCCCCGTCGCCGAGACCGCCCGTAGAAAAACCCGCTCACCTCTTCATTACCCACAGTGAGGGTCCCGGCACACGAAAGCCAGAGGAAATCGGAAATCTGTGGACAGGAAGCCGATTGTGGATAAGTCGATTACTCCGAAGAGTGACATTCGGTCCGTTCGGCACCGCCCGGCACGGGAAAACGCTTCTCATTCCGGTCGATCTTCGCCGCCAGCGCGGCCAGGACGTCGATGCCGAGGACCTCACAGAACTGCAGCAGATACGCCAGGACGTCCGCGACCTCGTCCGTGACACGGAACGCCGTGTCGGTGTCCTCCATCACCCTCGCCGACTGCTCCGGCGTCAGCCACTGGAAGATCTCCAGGAGTTCGGAGGCCTCCACGCTCAGCGCGGCCGAGAGGTTCTTGGGGGTGTGGTAAGGCTCCCATGCCCGGGACGCCGCGAAGTCGGCCAGCCGCCGCTGCAGTTGTGCTACATCCAGATCCGTCACGGAGTCAGGTCTACCACCGCCGCACCCTCGGTACCGCGGGCCGCTGCCGCGGCCGCCTCCCCGACCGTCCCCAGCAGGCGCATGTGCCCGTCCGCGCAGGCCGACGCCGCCAGCGTCAGCAACTGCGCGGTCTGCCGCGCGTCCATGCTCCGGTCGAGTCCGTCCGCGAGGACGGTGAGGGCCTGCATGGCCGGGGGCACTTCGGCCGCCGGGTCCACCACCAGGACATGAGGCCCGGTCAACAGTACGAGCGCGAAGGCCAGGTACCTCAGTTCGCCGTCCCCGAGTCGCCCGACGGGTGTGCTGCGGTCCGGACCCCGGCCGGCCAGGGCCTGCACGGTCCCGTCCGCCAGACGCTCGACGGTCAGCCCCGTCACCCGGCCCGAGCACCCGGCGTCCGCGACGGCGACCAACCGCGCGTGCCGCTGCGCGCATTGGCTGCGGGTGCGGTGCAGGACATCGGCGAGGTTGCCACAGCACGAGGTGAGCCGCCCCTCCCCGACGGGCACGGCGGCGCGCATCCGCCGCGGTCGAGGATCGCAGACGAAAGCCGACCGCAGTGCCACCACCACCTGTTCGGCGGCTGCCAGCACCCGGAGCTGACCGTCCGTCGTCCCCGCCACCCGCAACGGCAGCAGCGCCGTGCCGAGCCGGTCGTCGGGGAAGGGCGCACGCGTCACCGGCACCGACCCTGCGGTGTGCCAGGCAGCCTGGACCTGGGAACGCCGGGGATCCCGCAGCGCCGTGCTCAGCAGGATCTCGCCGCAGTCGGTCAGCCGCTCCCCGACGATGCGGAGCTCGGGCTCGGCCTGCACGGCGAGATCCAGTCTCACCGGGCCGGCCGGGCCCTCCACCGTGCATCCGAGCCTGAATCCGCGCCGCCCCTGCCCGTCGGCACCGGCCCGTTCCGGGACCCAGGCCACCGGATCGGGGAACACGTCCTCCAGCGGATCACCGGCAGCCAGCCGCGCAAGGGCGTCGTAGGCACGCAGGGCGGTCGACTTCCCGCTCCCGCTGGCCCCGGCGAGGAGCGTGAGCGGACCGAGCGGAATGACGGTCCGGCGGTGCGAGGCGAAGGCGTCGAGCCGGAGTTCACCGACGAAGGGGCGTGCGGGACGGGCCGCGCCTGATGGCGACGGAACCGTCCGTCCCGAAGAGATCACAGTCATGAGCGGACCGTACGCACGCCGGTGAGCGGCGAACCGTTCCGCCCGCAGGACCTTCCTACGATTGAGGTACGCCCGCGGCGGTGACCCCCTCGACCTCCATCCCGACCGGGGCGAGCAGGAAGACGTTGCGGTCCACCCGGTGCATCCCGCTGCCCAGCCCGAAGACCACGCCGCTGCTGAAGTCCAGGATCCGTTTGGCCACGTCGTTCTCGGCGCCGGTCAGGTCCAGCAGGACCGGGATCTGTGCCACGAGGTATTCGGCCACCTCACGCGCGTCCGCGAACACCTGCACCCGCAGGACGACCAGACGCCGCTGCTCGACCGACTCCTGCCGGTCGGGAACCGTCCTGTGATCGACCCGGGAAGGCCATTCGTTACGGCCCCTCAGGGGTACGACCTGGGCGAGCCCTTCCCACTGTTCGTCGGTGGCGTCATATCTGTCGTACCTGTCGTACCTGCTCACAGAGCCACCCCGTCCCCGTGCCGGTTGGCTGTGCGCCGGCTGCGCTCGCTGTTCATCGGGCAATTCTCTCGCCCCTCACCCGTTCGGCGTACCACCGACACGGTTCGGGACGTGATCGGCGGTGTCCGGATCTTCCCCGGCGTCCGGTTCCACGCGAGCGTCGTCCCGTTCGACGAGCGCGTCGCCCTGTTCCACGAACGCGTCGAGCGGGGTGAATCGCACGGGGAGATGGGCGAGCGCGCGGTGGAAGGGGCCCGGCCGCCAGACCAGCGCGCCGGGTTCGACCGCCAGTTCCAGGTCACAGAGCTGGCTGGTGATCTGTTCGATCGCGGTCGTCGCCATCAGCAGGGCTGACGGCTTGGCCGGGCAGCGGTGCGGGCCCGTCGACCACGCGAGGTGACCACCGTCACCGGAGCGCACCGCGGAGTGCGGGACGGACGGCGTCGACTGCGTGTTGGCGGCGGCGAACGAGACCAGTACGAGCTGCCCGGCGCGCAGCGGGACGCCGTGGAACTCGGTGTCGTACCGCGGGAAGTGCGCGCCCAGGTTGGCCAGGGGCGGATCGCGCCAGAGCACGTCGTCGACCGCCTCGCGCGCGGTTGTCGCGCCGCCGTGCAGCAAGCCGCCGTACCCGGTGTCGCTGAGCATGCGCAGCAGCGCGTTGCCGATCAGGTTGGTCGTGGGGTCGTGTCCCACGCTCATGATGAGCGTGATCTGACGCACCGCCTCGTTGTCGTCGAGGTCTGCCGGGTGGGCGAGCAGATATGTGGTGAGGTCCCGGCCCGGTCTGCGCCGCCGTTCGGAGACCAGAGCGGAGACGACTGCGACGAGGTCGTCGTAGGCCTCGGTCGCGTCCGCCCCGGAGTCCATCATTCCGGCCGTTCCCCGGACCACCCGCCGGACGTCCTCCGTGGCCACACCGAAGGCAGCCGTGAAGACGTGCAGGGGAAGCCTGCGGGCGTACTGGGTGATGAGGTCACCGGTGCCGGTGGCCGAGAACTCGGCGATGAGCCGCTGGGAGACCCGGACGACCTCCGCGCGCAGCAGGTGGGGTTCGATCAGGGCGAGGCTGTCGTTGATGGCGTCGCGGTAGCGGGCGTGGACGGCGCCGTCGGTGAAGAGGGCGGTGGGCCGGTGGCCCAGCACCGGCAGGACCGGCGAGTCGGCCGGTACGCCCGCCTGCCAGGCGCGGGGATCCTTGGTGAAGGTCTCGGTGTCCCGCAGCAGGTCGGCGGCCGCGTGGTAGTCGGTGACCAGCATCGCGTCGATGTCCGGGGCGATGCGCACCCTGGCCAGCGGGCCCTGGGCGCGCAGCCTGCGGTAGTGGCCGTGCGGATCGGCGGCGAAGCCGGCCCCGTACAGCGCGAGCGGTTCCCGGGGCAAGGCTGCGTTGCCCGGGGAAGTGCCGGTGGTGGATGGGGTCATGACGATTCCTGTGACGTGGGCAGAGAGGCCAGCGCGTGCTCGGCGAGTGCGATCAGGGCGTCGATGCCGCCACGGCGTTCGCGGGCGTCGCACTGCACGAGCGGGGTGCGGGGGTCGAGGTCGAGGTGCTTGCGCAGGACCTCGTCCGCGTGGGCGGGGGCGTCGGGGAAGCGGTTCACGGCGACGGCGTAGGGGAGCCCCTGCTCCTCCACCATGTCCATGACGGCGAAGGAGTCCTCCAGCCGGCGGGTGTCGATCATGACGAGGGCGCCGAGCGCACCGCGCGCGATGTCCTCCCAGAGGGGGAGGAACCTGTCCTGGCCCGGGGTGCCGAACATGTAGAGGACCAGGTCGTCCTGGACGGTGAGCCTGCCGAAGTCGACGGCCACCGTGGTGGTGCTCTTCTCCGGGAGTCCGGCGGTGTCGTCGAGTCCGGCGCTGGACTGCGTCATCACTTCTTCCGTGTGCAGGGTCGGGATCTCCGACAGGGTGCGGATCAGGGTCGTCTTGCCCACGCCGAAGGGACCCGTGACGACGAGTTTCATCAGGGTCTCGGCGGCACTCGGCAGATAGCCGATGCCGCCCCGGTCAGTGGAGGGAGCGGAGTCCAACGAGGAGCCTCTCGACGAGCGACCGGTCGATCTCACCGGCGCTGGGGATCGGTGGTCGAGCGTGCAGATGTCCTGCGGCCACGAGGTCCGTGGTGAGGAAGACCGTGGCGCTGACCGGCAGGTCCAGGTGGGCGGCGCATTCGACGACGGTGAGGGCTCCCGGCTCCAGGAGCTCACACAGCCTGCGCTGCTCCGAACCGCTGTCCGGCGGCAGGGCCGAGTCCGTGCGGATGAGCACGGCGAGCCGGTCGAGCGCGGGACCGGTGGGAGTGGAACGGCCACCGGTGACCAGGTAGGCGGGAATCAGGCGGCGCCCTGGGCCGGAGGTCATGGCCGGGTGACGGAGTCCGGTTGGCGGGTGGGGGCGTGCATGGCCCGGGTCAGCGCGGTGACCTGCACCTGCATCTGGTACGCGATGTTCCCCAGGTGTGCGTCGGGGGCCGCGAACAGGGCCAGCGTGGTGTTCCTGCCGGCCGGTACGACGATGGCGAAGCCCAGGTCGGACTCCACGACCGTCTGGGCCAGGCGCGGCGACTCGGCCTCGGTGAAGGCGGTGGTGAAGGCACGGGCCGCCGCGTGCAGGGTGGCCGTCATGGCGGCGACGCGCTCGGCGGACGCACGGTCCAGTCCGGGCGAAGCGCCCTCGACGAGCCCGTCGCCGGTGGCGACCACGGCGTGCTGCACTCCGGGCAGCTCCAGAAGGGGGGTCAGCACCCAGGCGAGATCACCGGCGGTGGGGGTCGTGCTCACGTCTCGTCGTCTCCTAGGTCGTCCGATGGGGATGCTGAGGGGGCCGGCACCGGCGCCTGCCTGCCGCTGAGGGTGCCCGCCTGCAGGGCGGCCCAGGCCGATCCGGCCTGCTCGGGCGTGCGGAGCAGGGGCTCTTCGGCCGACTGCGGTTCGGCCGCCGGCTCCGCCGGGGAGCCCGACCTGCGTTCTTTGCGGCGTCGGGTGGGCAGTCCCGCCGGACGCGGCGGCCCCTCGTCTGCGGACGCGGGTCCGGATACGGGCGAGGGCGCGTCGGCTCCGGCGGGTGCGGAGGACACGGCGGATGCGGAGGACACGGCGGATGCGGCGGATGCCGCGGGTTCGGACGAAGCCGGTTCGGGCAGGGCTTCCACCGGTTCGGGTGACCCGCCGGGCGGGGCCCCTTCGGCTGCGGCGCCGGTCCCCCGCGCGGGCACCGGCTTCGGCGCGAGCACGGACAGGGTGCGGTCGTCGTGCATCACCGTCAGCAGGTGGGCCGGGATGCGCAGCATCGTGCGCATCCCTCCGTACGGCGAGGACTCGATGTGACAACTGAAGCCGTACCGCGCGATGAGCCGTCCCACCACGGCGAATCCGGTCTGCGGCGGGTCACCGAGCTCGGTGAGCAGCACCTCGGAGGGGCCTGAGAGCAGCGAGCGGGCCCGCTTCAGCGCATCGTCGTCCATGCCGATACCGGCGTCGTCCACCAGGATCATGGCCCCGCGCCCCGCGGTCTGCTGGACCGTGACCGGCACCCCGGTGTCCGGGTGCGAGTACGCCGTGGCGTTGGCCAGCAGCTCGGCGAGCGCGATCGCGAGGGGTTCGGCGGCCCGGGCGACCAGCGCGAGCCGCTCCTGGCGCAGATGGTTGGCCACCTTGATCCGCTCGTAGCCCGCGACCCGGGACTGGGCACCGAGCACGACCTCGACGAGCGAGGAGTTCTGCCGGGCGAGTCCCGGCCAGGCGTCACAGAGCACGGCCGTGGCCTGGGTGCGGCGCATTGCGAGTTCGTTGCGGAAGTCCAGCTGGAGGATCCGCGGGTCGTCGTACTCGTGCTGGAGCTCGTGCAGCAGGTGCTGCGACTGGTTGAGCAGCGACTGGATCTTCGCGGAGCTGCCGCGCATGGCCGAGCGCGCCGCCGCGTCGACACGTCCGCGTTCCTCCAGGACCGCCGTGCGCGCGGCCTCCACGGCCTCGGCCAGCAGGCGGGCTGCGTCACCGTCGATCCCGGCGGCCTCCTTGAGCCCGGGAACCGGTGCGGCCCGGTGGGAGAGCGCCGTGGCCACGGCGGGTATCCGCACCCGGGCGAGCTGGCGGATCTCCTCCGTGAGAGCGAGGATGCGGACCTTGGCCGCCCTGGCCTGACGTTCGGCCAGTTCGGTGCGGGCGGAGGCGCCGTACGCATCCCGTCCGGCCCGGTACGCGCGGGCGGACGACCACACAGCCACGACGACGGCGATCAGCGTCACGATCCATGCCATCTCGATTCACCGCGTCTCTGTTGTCGGGAACGGTGGTCGGCCCACCGCGCGGCGGGATGACCGGTACCGACGGGGAGCCCGGCTGTCGTGCCGGCGGGCTGTCACGCCGACCCGCCGGCACACGACGGGTCGGTCTCGTGGGCGACCGCGGCCACGTCGGCCATCACCTCCAGGACGCCGGGGCGCCCGGAGCCGTCGAGATGGCGGTACTCGCTTCCGATGGTCACCACGAGCCGCTCCGGCAGGCCGAGAGCCGGGTGACGGGCCTCGCCGATCACCCGACGGGCCGCCTCGACGGCGGGTACCCCCGCCGCGTGCAGCGCGTGGGCCCGTTCACGTACGTACGAGAGGTAGCCCATGTGCTCCCGCACCCCGGCCGGGTCGAGCACCGGTCCGTGACCGGGCACGATCACCTCGGCTCCCGTGGCCAGGACGCGTTCGCATGCCTCGATGACGTTGCTCAGAGGGCCGGACCAGTGCACCGGGTGGTCACCGGGCTGCTGAGGGGTGGAGGAGAAGATGACGTCCCCGCTGAACACCGCACGCTGAGAGGGGAGATGGACGATCAGGTCACCCCCTGTGTGCGCGGGCGGCAGGGAGGACACCTGGACCGTGTACTCCCCCAGGGTGAGTTCGAGCTCACCGGTGAAGTAGGTGGTCGGCCGCACTTCCTCGGTGGCCGACCAGTCGAAGGCGCCGAAGTGGCGGACGAGATAGGCCCCGAGGGGTGTGGACGGATCACTTCCGGCCACCAGGGCGTGCTGCTGCTGCGGGGTGGGGTCGTAGTGGATGTGCTCCCGTGCCTCGCGGGTCGCGATGATCTCAGCGCCCGGAAGTACTCCCGCACCCCAGAAGTGGTCACCGTTGGCGTGGGTGACGATCACCCGGTCGATGTCCACCCCGTCGGGCAGCCGCTTCCGGCTCTCCACCAGGAACTGACCGGCCAGGAAGGGGTCGTAGGGGGTGTCGATCCACAGCGCGCCGCGCGAGGAGACGAGCAGCCCGCAGTTGGCCAGCCCCCAGCCCCGCTTCGGCGGCAGCCATGCGTACAGGCCCCTGCCGAGGTCCACGACATCCCCAACCGTGATCGACATGTGGTGATTATGCCGACCACGGTCCGGTCGCGCGTTCGAACTCGGACAATGCCTCGGCGTGATGACGTGAAATCGACCCTCCCCCGAAGCGCGCGGCGCACGCCGGTGACCGTCCGGGGTTGCCGCAGATCGTCCACGTGGGGGATTCGCGCGATATGGCCGAGATGACGGTCACCGAGTCCGCTCCGCGCCATGACTACCCGCACGGAGGTGACAGAACCGGATCGGGCCAACTACCCACCGGGTATGGCTGAAAACAACCGCTGGCCAGATCGTGAGGACGCCCGCCGATTGCTTGTTCTTGCTCGTTTGACCCATGTAACATGCAGAATCGAGCAAGCAGCCCAGAATTGGCCACGCTCGCATCGATTTCACCCACCCCACCCCACCGGGTGCGAGCAGCAGCGGAAGCGGAGTGCGGACATGTCCCATGTCGAGACCGAGACAGCGAGCCAGCCGGAGTGCTGGCGCCGCGCCGCGGAGGTCGCCGCCGACCGGAAGGCGGCTCTGCCCGCCACCGGTGAGCGCATCGCCGTCGTGGGCTGCGGGACGTCGTTTTACATGGCCCAGGCGTACGCCTCGCTCCGCGAGGCCTCCGGGCAGGGCGAGTCGGACGCGTACGCCGCCTCGGAGTTCCCCTTCGGACGCTCCTACGACCGCGTCGTCGCACTGACGCGTTCGGGAACGACGACCGAGGTGCTCGGCCTGCTGACCCGCCTGCGGGGTACCACCCGGACCGTCGCTGTGACCGCCGACCCGCGGACTCCGGTGATGGCCGCCGCCGACGAGGTGGTCGTGCTCGACTTCGCCGACGAGCGGTCCGTGGTCCAGACGAGGTTCGCGACCACCGCACTGACCCTGCTCCGCGCCCATCTCGGGCTGCACACCGAGGAGGTCGTCCGGGACGCCGAGACCGCTCTGGCGGAACCGCTGCCCGAAGGCCTCCTGGAATCCACCCAGTTCAGCTTCCTGGGGCGGGGCTGGACGGTGGGTATCGCCAACGAGGCGGCGCTCAAGATGAAGGAGGCGTCCCTCTCCTGGACGGAGTCGTACCCGGCCATGGAGTACCGCCACGGCCCCATCAGCATCGCCACGGCCGGTACCGCGACGTGGATGTTCGGCACCGCTCCGGAGGGGCTGCCGGAGCAGGTGCGGGAGACCGGCGCCCGCTGGGTGGAGAGCGGCCTGGACCCGCTGGCCGATCTGGTCAGGGTCCAGCGGCTGGCGATCGCCCGCGCGGCGGCCCGCGGCCTCGATCCCGACCTGCCGCGCCATCTGACGCGGTCGGTGGTGCTGGGCACGGCGGCCGGGGCCTGAAGCCGTCACGGCATGCCGCGTACCGGGCCGGTGAGCGGCCCGGTACGCGCCTCCGACCGTGGGTCAGGCCTCTTCGAAGTAGGCGTCCAGCGCCTCGTCGAGCTCCGCCGTCCACGTCTTCAGATCGCTTCGGGCGGCTGCCTCGACCTCGGCGTTGAACCACCGGCGGCTCGACAGGTGGACCGTCACGGTGAAGCGGCGCCCGAAGCGGCCGGTCTTCACCTCGACCGCGCCGATCTCGGCCCAGTCGAAGTCCGCCTGCTGGTCGTCGAGCCGGAAGCGGACGCCCTCGGCGTCCACCCTGATGGATCCGCGCCGGTCGCTGACCTCGAAGACGGGGCCGTCCCCCTTGTCGGCGCCCCCGGTCGGCGTCTCGTCCTGCCGGGCACGCTCGCTGTCAGGAACTTCGCCGTCATCCGGTACCGAGTCGCCGTCAGGGGCCGCCCCGTCGACAGCGGTCGGATCGTCCACAGCCTCCTCGGCCGCTCCCTCCGCGACGGCGTCCACGACCTCGGTCTCCCGGGGCTCCTCGGGCGCCTCCTTCTCCGCTTCCGCCCCCGTCCGCGCGGGGGCAGGGGCCGTCAGGCCGGGGATGTACGCCGGGTCTGTCCCCGCGGCGAACTCTGGCTTGGTCTTCGAATCTATGCGCTGCTCCACGGCGGGCAGTATGGACGACGAACCTGTACGAGACCAGTCACCCCGGCCCCGCCGGGCCTGTCGTCGGGCCGACAGCCGCCGTCACACGGGGGGCGACGGGCGCCGGCCACCGGTGCGCCGGAGCACGAAAGAAGGGTGGTGCGGGTTCCGCCGAACCCGCACCACCCTTCAGTCCTGTCCCTCTGTCACACGTCCGTGCGTCAGCGGTTCCGCCTCGGCAAGGACTCAGTAGGCCCCGAAGACGTTGTCGATCGAGCCGTACTTGTCGGCGGCGTAGTTGCACGCGGCCGTGATGTTGGCGACCGGGTCGTAGCTGTCCGTCGAGGTACCGGGCACGTGGTACGCCTCGAAGGTCGGGTCGATGACCTGCAGCAGGCCCTTCGACGGGATACCCGCAGCGGCGTTCGAGTCCCAGTTGTTGATGGCCTGCGGGTTACCGCCGGACTCGCGGATGATGTTGCGGTGGATGCCGTCGTACGAGCCGGGGATGCCGTTCTCGGCCATGACGGCGAGCGACTCCTTGATCCAGCCGTCGAGGTCGTCCGTGTACGCGGCCGACTCGGCGACCGGAGCGGCTTCGGCGGCAGGCGCACCCTCCGAGGCGACGGAGGTGTTCGTGCGCTCCGAACGGTCGGCGCGGTCAGCGCTTCCCTCGGCACGGTCGGACGAGGCGGAGGCCTTGGATTCAGCCTTGTCCGCCGACTTCTCGGCCTTGGCGCCGATCGTCAGCTTCAGACCGGGGTGAATCAGGTCCGGGTTTCCGCCGACGACCTTCTCGTTGTCCTCGTACAGGGCCTTCCAGCCACCGCTGACGGAATGCTCGCGTGCGATCTTGGCGAGGGTGTCACCCAAGATCACGGAATAGCTTGCGGACTCGGACTTCTGCGCGGCAATTCCCTTGCCGGTAGCGGGAGTCGATGTCACGGCCTTTTCGACGGCGGCCGGCTGGGCCGGGGCGGCGAAGGCGCTGGTCGCACCGATGACGGGGAGGGCCAGGGCGGCTCCACCCGTGCTCACGGCGATGATGCCGCGGGTCAGTGAACTGGTCCTGAAACGACGGTGCTTACCGTTTTCGAGCATGCTGAATTCCTCTCCGCCGCCTGCGAAGTGAGCTGTCGGGTTCGAGCTGGAGATGCTCGGCCGCACATGAATGCGACTTCACCCCGAGCCGCCCCGGAAACCGGGTCGGCGCTTACTTGGGTCCCCCGCTCCTGCCGTACGAGAAGTGGTCGGGTAACCGGACGGCGGCAGGATTCGGCGTTCCGCCCGGAATGATGGTGACCGTAGGCGAGAAATAGGGAAAGGAACAAGCCTGATCCGGTGATCACAATTCATTCGCAAGATCCATTGAACGGAATTCATGTAATCCACCGCACATCGCGCCACCCGTTCCTCTTGGCACAGCAGGGAACCGACCGGCAGGCTCTCGCGTCAGGGACCCATGAAGTGACGCTGGTCACGGAGTCCGATTCGGGTGTTTTGCTCCGGCGCGAAGGGGTCCAGGTCACACGAAATGGCCTTTTATGGATTACGGGATTAAATTCCAAAAACACTGCAAATCGGTCATATGGCTCACGAGTGAAGCTGCTGGGCATACCTCGAGCGGCGGCGTGGAAGCGATCCGCCCATGACTGAACGTCCGCACACCTCGGCCCCACGGATCACGGTCCTGCCCGTCCAGCCCGGGGACCCGCCGTTCCGCATCGTCGAGATCGACGGAGAGGTCATCGGGAGCGCGACCGCGATGACGGACGTGCTGATCGCCGCCGCCACGGCGGGCATTCCCGTACACGACCTCGACGACCCGGCCAGCGTCCGATGGGTGGGGGGCGGCAAACTCAGGTGGAAGCCGCACTGAGCGGACCGCGGACGGGGGACGGGCGCCGGCCAGGCACCGCGGCGTTCGGGACACCACGGGCCGGCTCCTCCTGAACCCATGACGGCCCGCATCGGTCCGGTGGACCGCTGCGGGCCGAGGCGCGGAGCGCGGGCGGCCAGCGACCAGCGCGGACCGGCGCGCGGCGGAACACCAGAAACAATAGAAACGATGAGCTATCCCGTGGCCAGCTCGCCCGGCCGGTCAGTGGGAGAACACAACAAACAAAAT